>JADBKO010000011.1 GCA_014896355.1 Bacillota bacterium | reverse complement strand
ACTCGGTCGGCTCCTGGCACCGTGAAGGTGACCTCAATGGCCTGCAGGCCCGCCCGGACCAAGGCCCGGGCGATACTCCTGGCCTTGTCCCCCGAATCCGCCCGGATGACAGGGATCACAACGGCCTTCGCTAACCGTTCCGTAGCAGCATTACTCGTCATGATGCAAACCCTCCTTGTGAGGCAAGCACTCTTCGTCGGGCTGGCATGGACTTTTGTTACCCACCGGTTACGCCATTTTCTCCTTCACGGTCCACAGGCCAAGAGCCGGCTTATGGATAAAGAAGATCTCCTCGCCGTTCTCGAGGGTATTGAAGCCCTCCCGCAACACCGTCGGATTGTATTCGGCCAGCGCGGAAACCACGGGCATAAATCGGAAATTCACCTGTTCGATCTCCTGCCGGCTCAGGTGTCCCGGAGCATACGTGATTTGGAACCGCCCTTCAGAAGACCCGTGGATCAAATGAGCCGCAACCGAAAGATTGTTTCGCAACTCTGGCTCTCGCTGTACCATCGCCAAGATCCGAGCGCTCCCGACGTAGCCATATCTGCGAATCAGGAGATCAATGGCGCGGTCCTCACCAAACTGACGGACGCCCGGAGCGATAATAAGCAGCTCGCCACCGTCGGCAATAGCCATCCGTGTCCGATAGATAGCCTTGTTTCCCACCCAGGTGCTCCGGAACTCGTTCGGGTCGAGAAATACCACCACCTTACGCAAAGGTTTGTCCAGCACCGTAAGGTTCCACCTTTGGCTCAGGCGTACCGCCTCCTCGAAAAGCCTGCGGTCTCTCCCCATAAACACGCCGTGGACCCGGCTCTCCGCCAGAGCCGGGTCAGGGCTAACCGCATCGGCGGAGGCAATCGTGTTAGAAGGAACAATATCCCTCGCCTGCACCGCTGCAGCAGGTTCGACGCTCGTCACCGTGAGAATGTATTGCAGAGGGAGGTCCCGGAGAAAGCGCTCTTCCGCATAATCAAAAAGCTTCCGTACAGGGGAGTGATCGCGTCCCATGATGCGCTCCATGCCGAAAACTGCGCCTACAAAATGGGACTTGTCGATGAAGTCTTTGCCCCCGCAACCCACCAGGACATTCTTGCTGTAGTTCGCCATTCCCACGACTTCATGAGGTACCACCTGCCCCACCGATACGATCAGGTTGTAACTTCTGTCCAAGATTCGCCTGTTAAGTTCTACCCTGATCGATTCCCGGAACAGTCCACCCGAAACCTGATCCACATAATCGGCAGGAATTTCACCCACCTTCTGCACATCTTCGCGCCAGCGATGCACGAAAAACCGCTCTGCCGGAATCCGGGGGCCAAACATCGCCATTCTCTCTTGGTCCGTTACTGGGGCATGGGTACCCAATGCCGGCATGATGTCCACCTGGCAACCTGGCGAAAGAATATCATAAAGCAGCTGCACAATCAGGCCAGCCGCGGAATGGCTACGGGTAAAATCCGGCGGAAGCAGCAACACCTTACGGAGGCGGAAAGGAATACTGTCCACCCACTTCCGCAGCGACGCCTCGATCTGGTCCGGCGTGATGTTTTCCCCTTCGAGGCGGACGCTCGGAATTCCCGCGCTGTCCCCACCCATGCCTGGCACCTCCCGAAAAACCTCGCCCTGCGCCTATGCGCCTATTTGCGTTCCCGATAGGAACGGAGGAAAGCGGTGGCAGGTTCTTTCTGCGGGCGTTCCCACCACTTCCTCCGTCGGGCAAGAACATCCGCGGCCACTTTCACTTCCAGCTTGCGTCCTGGGATGTCGATCAGGATGACGTCGTCATCTTCGACCAGAGCCAACGGACCGCCGTCCCAGGCCTCCGGACGAACGTAACCGACTGAAAGGCCCGCCGACGCCCCCGAAAAACGGCCATCTGTCACAATAGCCACCCGGGAGAGGAGGGCGCCGAGTTCCGTGATCCGGTGCATCTCCCGCATTCCCGGCCCTCCGCGCGGGCCCTCGTAGCGGATCACGATGACGCTACCGTCCTGAACTCGGCCTGCCTCCAGCGCCGCCACGCACTCTTCTTCCGAATTGAAGACTCGGGCCGGGCCCTCGAACACGCGCAGTTCAGCCGGAACCGCCGACTGTTTTACTACCGCGCCCTCGGGCGCCAGGTTCCCATAGAGAACAGCCACTCCGCCCTCAGGCTGCAACGGATTGGCGCGATCCCGTACCACGTCTGGACACTTGCTGGGTTCCGGCAGCGACGCCAGGATATCTCTCCAGGTCTGGCCTCCCACTGTGGGAACATCCAGATTCACCAAGTCGCCCAGAGCCTTCATGATGGCCGGCACACCGCCAGCCAGGTGGAAATCCGCAGCACTATGGGGTCCGTTGGGCGCCAACCCGCACAAGAGAGGAGTATCCCGGGACAGCCGGTCGAAATCATCCAGGCCGATATGAACTCCCGCCTCGGCCGCAATGGCGGGAAGATGCAGAACAGCATTCAGTGAACCCCCGGTGGCCAGCACCACACGGATGGCGTTCATGAAGGCATCCCGGTTCATGATAGAACGGGGCTTCGTTCCTGACTGCGCCAGTCTGACCGCCAGAGTCCCGGCCGCTTGGGCTCGGGCGGTTCTCTCTGCCGATCCGGCGAGAGCGGTGGCATCTCCCGGCAGCATCATCCCCAAGGCCTCCGTGGCGGCCAACATGGTGTTGGCAGTCCCGTAAAACGGACATACGCCCGGCCCCGGATAGTACTCCAACCCACCCCGGACGAGCTCCGCCTCTCCGATCTTGCCCTGGAGAAAGGCCTGGCGAATGGCCTTCTTGTGAGAGGCTGGCACCAGGGGCCGCATGGGTCCGCTGGTGGCGAACACAGCCGGCAGATTTAGCCGCACCGCCGCCATCAGCATGGCTGGCGTGATCTTGTCGCACGCCGTCAAAAACACCAGGCCGTCGAAAATCGCGTGGGCGTTCACCATCACCTCGATGCTGTCGGTGATCAACTCACGCGATGGCAGGGGATAACACATGCCCTTGTGACCCTGAGCCATGCCATCGCATACGGCGATGGTGTTAAACTCCAAAGGCACGCCCCCCGCGCGGCGCACACCCGCTTTCACGGCCTCGGCCGCCTCTCTTAACGGCACGTGTCCCGGAACAATCTCGTTCCAGGAATTCACAACGCCTATCACCGGACGGTCCATAACCTCATAAGGAACGCCGGCCGAAGCCAGATGGGTTTTCAGAATGGCAAAAGCATAATCCGAAAGCCCCTCAGGTCGCTTCATTCCCCTCACCACTGCTGCATGGCATGTCGACCACCGTTCTGCAGATCGGCAATCGCTGCGAATTGTGGGCTTAGAGCCTGGTAGACCGCTTCGTATTGCTCATATAGCTCCATGTAGCGCCGGTGAGCCACCGGATTCGGAGCGATCCGTCGTTTCACCTGTACGAAGTCTCGTACCACCTCGAGGTCTGGCCACTGCCCGAGGGCGACGCGGGCGAGGGCCGCCACTCCGAAAGCCGACCCCTCGGTCTGCTCTGGTATGATCAGCTCGTGCCCGAAAATGTCTGCCGCAATCTGCAACCATACGTCTGAGCGCGTGAACCCCCCTGAGGCAATGATCTCCTCCGGGACGCCCGACAGCTGGGTCAAGGAGCTGTAACTTCCGTAGAGCTGAAAGACCGCGCCCTCCAGCGCTGCCCGGACGATATGCGCCTTGCCATGGGAGAGGTTCAACCCGAACAACACCCCACGAGCCTGCGGGTTCCAGCCCGGGCATCGCTCCCCGGCCAGGAACGTCAAAAACAAAAGCCCGTCGCTCCCCGCCGGTACGCTGGCGGCGGCTGCGTTCAAGTCCTCAAAGCTGGTTCCGGCCCCTCCTCTTGTCTCCGGTCCCGAACCCTCGCACTGCGCGCCAAAGACTGCGTCCTTGAGCCACGTGAGGACGTTTCCTCCGTTGTTAGTGGCTCCCCCGGGTACCCATCGGTCTGCAGCCAGATAATAGCACCAGGTGCGGCCTGCCGGATCCAGCAGCGGCTGATCCGAGGTCGTGCGCACAGCGCCGCTGGTCCCAATGGTCAGGGTCATGCTCCGTTTGTCCACGACGCCGTACCCGAGATTGGAAACAGGTCCGTCCGCAGCGCCCACGACGACCCTGACATGCCTGGGCAGCCCGGTCTCCGCCGCTGCCTCAGCCGTGATCCCCTCCACCACCGCGAGGGGCGAAACCGGCTCCGAGAACTCCTCGGCACGTACCCCCAACCGGTCCAAAATCTTGTGATCCCAACGCAACGTAGCAAGGTTCAGCAACCCCGTGCCCGAAGCCACCGACCAATCTACCAGCCACCGGCCGGTCAGGCGGTAGAGAACGTATTCCTTCAGCGAAAAGAAGCGATAAGACCGGGGATTTTCCGAGCCCAATACATGATTCTGCAGCCAGAGTAGCTTGGCCGGCAGATACATCGGGTGAATGGGGCAGCCCGTCCTGCGATAGAACTCATCCGCGTCCATCTGTCTCTTCAAAAGCCGGGCCTCTCCATCGGCGCGCAGGTCAGCCCAGGTGATCGCCCGCGTTATCAGCTCTCCCGTCGGCCGCCCCACGATGACGCTATGCAAGACCCCGTCAAAAGCCACTCCATCGATAGCCTTGCTGCCGGCCTTGCGCAGCGGTTCCTCGTCCAGGCAACGCCGCAAGGCCCTGGCCACCGCCTGGTAGATCTGCTCCGGATCCTGCTCAGCCCAACCTGGTCGTGGAATGAAGGTCGGGTACTCCTCTTTGGCGCTAGCCACAACACTGGCTTTTTCATCGAAGGCCAGTACCCGGCATCCCCCCGTTCCGATGTCAACCCCGATCACAAAGCCCATCAGACCGTCCCGCTCCTCGTTTCCACCACAAACCCAGTCGCCTCACCGCGAGGGCTTCCCACCCTCTGAAAATGCACGATTTTTGCCTCAACCGTGAACTCTAATGCTCCCGGACGGCTTGCAGATCCTCGACTTCAGGCACCATGCTACCACCGAGCCGTCACAGCCCCGCTGCGGCAGGCGGCGGCACGACCAGGTTCGCACAGGTGCCCGTCTGAAAGAATTCGACCACGTTCCGGGCGGCCGCCACACTCATAGCGTCGATGGCCTCCCAGGTGTGAGCCCCCATATGGGGGAATACGAGCACGTTATCTAGACCAAAAAGCGGGTGATCCTGCGGTGGCGGTTCCTGCTCGTAGGCATCCACCGCGGCGCCGGCGATGGTCCCCGCGCGCAACGCCTGCACAAGCGCCGCCTCGTCCACGATGCCTCCCCGGGCGAAATTTATGAGATATGCGCTCTTTTTCATCAGGCCGAGCTGGGCTGCACCGATCAGTCCCCGGGTCTCCTCCGTGAGCGGGCAGTGAAGTGAGACAAAGTCACTGCTCGCCAGCAGCTCTTCCAAAGACACCGGCCGCACACCCAAGGCTTCCGCAGCTTTCTCATCCACGAATGGATCAAAGGCAACAATGCGCATCTCTAAGCCGCGGGCGCGCTTGGCCACGGCCTTTCCGATGGCGCCAAGACCTACAATACCCAGGTTCTTCTGCCACAACTCCGTGCCTGTGAAACGTTTCCACTCGCCACGGCGCGTGCTGGCGTCCGCCTGTATAAAGGACCGCGCCAGGGCAATCATGGCACCAATGGTGGCATCGGCCACTGCGTTCACGTTGGCTTGGGGAACGTTGGCTACCGCGATACCCATCTGCCGTGCGGCGGCCAGATCGATGTTGTTGACCCCTGAACCATACTTAGAGATGATCCGGAGCGAATCCGCTCGAGCCAACACGGTCGCATCGACCGGATCGATGCCGACAATGAGGGCGTCCACCCCACGAATCAATCCGCTCAATTGTTCCGGGGACAGGGTGCCGCCGGAGGGGTTGGGCACAATCTCCCAGCCGTTTTCTTCCAGCATCCGCCGCGCCTGGGGAGAGGCGGAGCCGAAGGAGCGCGGAGTAATCAACACCCGCCGGCTGATCCTGCCGGTACCGGCAGCTGTTTCCTGCATGAAACCTTCCTCCCAGCTTCCCAGAATCGTGGGGTTTTTTTCGGACAGCGGGATCCGAGACTCGTGCCTGAGTTCCCTTAACTGGCTCTCTCTCGGCCGTAGAGGAGGAGGAGAACCAGGATGATCAGTCCCGAAACGATTTGTCGTCCCGCCTCCGGAATGGAGAGTACAGGCAGCAGGCTCTGGATAATGGTGACGATCACGGCTCCCGCGATGGTACCCACATAACTGCCAAAGCCGCCCAGAATCGAAGTACCACCCACCACTACAGCGGCAATCGATCCCAACTGGTAAGGGTCACCGATGGTGAGATAACTGGTCCGGGTATACCCTGTCAAAAGGACCCCGGCCAGGGCCGCCATGAAGCCGGAAATCGTATAAGCCAACGCCTGGACCAGGCCGACGTTGACCCCCGACATGTAGGCGGCCTTCGGCGCATGACCCACCGCGTATATCCAGCGGCCAAGCACCGACCGGTGCAACAAGATGATCGTTAAGGCTGCCACCACTGCCCACAGGAGCAATGTGTAGGGCACCACCCCTGCCAGCGAGCCCGTGGCCACCGTGGAAAGAAGGGGCGATGCGCTCCCCTTGGGTGCTCCGTTGGTGTAGATGAGGGCCAGTCCTTGGACCACGCTCGTGGTCCCCAGGGTCATCACCAAGGGGGGGATCTCCAACATCCCGACCCCCAACCCGTTGACCAAGCCGATAGCAACCCCGGCCAGGAGGGCGGCTGCCACCGCGTCCAACGTACGGCCGTTCGCTCCTGCCGCAATGGCGGCAGACATCACGCCCGCTAGGGTAACTGTGGAACTGACGGAAAGGTCAATTCCGCCCAACAAAATCACCAGGGTCTGACCGACGGCTACCAGGCCGAGAAAGGAGGCCAGTCCCAGGATCAGCAGCAGATGGCTGGGGCTGGCAAACCCGGATGAAACGATGGCGCCTACGCCGACGAGCAGAACCGCTGCCAGATAGGGCCAAACTTCTACCGGGAACCGTATTGTCGACGAAGCGCTGCCTTGTTTTGCAGGGTAACCCTCTTCCACGTGTCCCACCTCTGGTCCGACAATTCGGGCCTCCAGCTCAGTCGTACTTCAGTCGTAGTAAGCTGGTGCCAGCTTCAGTTGACGTTCCTGCTCGGGATCGTGGGGATAAATGATCCACGCGTTCGTAGCCTTTTGCATCTGCCGGACCTTCTGCACGGACTGGAAAAAACCGAGGGAATCGTACACGATGCCGGGAGCAACCGGCGGTGGGCCGAAATTCCTGGACATATAGATCGCATCCGACGGCAAGATGACCGTACCTGTATGCTCAAGGTGGAGCATCAGTCCCAGGACTTGCGGCGTATGCCCTCCCAACTGGATGAGCTGCAAACCGGGGGCGAGGCTATAGTCCCCCATCTCTGGATCAATCGGCTCAAACGAGAGGCCGGGGATCTCGAAATTCTCCTTGAAATATCCGCCGCCGCCAAAAGGCTGACCGGCTTCTTTGTGGGTGGAAAGAAGGCCGTACTCAAAGTCCCGCCTGCCGACCATGATCTGCTTGCCGGCGGCCTCGTTGGCAAAGAGATAGAGACCGCCGCAATGATCCCAGTGCATATGCGAGACGATCACCAGGTCAATGTCTGCCGGCTTCAGGCCGAGCCCGGCCAGCCTGGCCTCCAGCGTGTCGCCGGGTCCACCCATCCAGGGGAAATACCGGCGTACATCGGCAGGGAGCCGTTCCTTGTCGTCCGGATGCGGTCCCACATCCAGGAGCACACGGCCCGCCGACGGATGCTCGATAAGGTAGGCAAAGCAAGGCACAGATACCCATTCGGCCGGCGGATGGGGGTTATCCACGGAGCCGACCCTGGCGGCCGCCACGTTCCAAGCCAAATCGTTCTCGATATGCGCCATGGGAAGGATATACAGTCTGGTCTGCGGCATGGAAGATCCCTCCAGATTAGGATGCGTTGGCCGAACCTTGTTTGCGACTACGCGCCACCTGCAGCTTGTTCCCAACGCCCACCGCGGCTAGCGCAATAATCACAATCAGGCCGCTGAATATGTACTGATAATAAGCCGATACGCCCAGGAAGAAGAGAATGTCAACAATAATGGACAGCACTAGCGCCCCCGCGA
The DNA here is from genome assembly GCA_014896355.1 of Bacillota bacterium. Taxonomy (GTDB): domain Bacteria; phylum Bacillota; class UBA5301; order Bu52; family Bu52; genus Bu52. The sequence continues at coordinate 78,490 of JADBKO010000011.1, read as the reverse complement.
TGCTGCCGGCGATACCGCCCCTGCCGCCGGCCAAACTCGTGCCTCCCAGCACCACAGCAGCGATCGAATTCAAAGTGTAAGGTGCACCGATGGTGGGATCCCCGGAAAGGGCCTGGGCTGCTAGTGCCAGCCCCGCCAGGGCAGCCAGCAAACCACTCATGATGTAGGCGCTGCAGGTCACCCATTTGACAGAGATTCCCGAATAATAGGCGGCTTGCTCGTTCCCCCCGACCGCATAAACCCCTTGCCCGAACCGCGAGTTCCGGAAGGGCAGCCAGATGACGGCGATCACCAGCCCCAAGACGAGCAAGGAGAGCGGAACGGGACCTACGCTACCGCCAACCAGCTGAGCAAACACGCCAGGGATGCTACCCCCGGGTTGCGGCATGATAAACAGCGCAATTCCGCTCAATATCGACGACGTGGCCAGGGTCACGATAATGGCCTGCAGCCTGCCAATCACGACCAGCCCACCGTTCACCGCGCCAATAAGAAGGCCGATCAAGAGCGAAAGGGCAGTGACCGCCACGATGCTGGTCCAGCTATCCTGCATGAGGGTGGCCGCAATAACCGTCACCAGGCTGATCGCGGATCCAACAGAAAGGTCAATCCCTTTGACCAGGACCGCGACCGTCTGCGCCATGCCAGCAAATATCAGCGGCAGTGCCGTCCCCGCCAGATTAATGAGAGAGGTTTCCGTGAAAAAGGATGGGTTGATGAAGGCCAGAATCCCCAGCGCTGCCGCTAGAATAAGGTAGATCCCCACGGTCGACCAGCTATGGGAAAAGTCGATGAATCGCCTATTGCGCATTAAGGGCCATCCCCTTACTGAAGGCTCCCACCGCCGAGGCAACGATGTTCGCTTCGGTGATTTGCTCTCCCGTCAGGCGGGTCACCACAGCCCCCTCGTACATGACCAGAACGGAATCACACAGTCCGACCAGCTCCATCGTATCCGTAGACCGCACCAGCACAGCGGTGCCTTGCTCAGCCAGGCTGCGGATGCGATGGTAGAGCTCCCGACGGGTTTCCACATCCACGCCGCGAGTGGGGTCATCCAACAGCAGCACAGATGGATGTAACAATAGCCACTTGCCCAGGACAACTTTCTGCTGGTTACCGCCGCTCAGCGTCCGCACGGGAGCGCCCAGTCCCCGCGCCCTGATGGCCAAATTGGACGCCATTCCTACCATGTCATGTTTCTCTTTCTCCCCCTGCACAAGCCCCCACCGGCTGCGCTCCCGCAGGGTCGGCAAGGAGAGGTTCTGTTGAACCGACAGGGGCATAACCAAACCCTCGGTGCGCCGATCCACCGGCACCAGCGCGATCTTGTGGCGAATGGCTTGCCGCGGATTATGGACCGCAATCTGGTCCCCAGCCAGAAAGAGGTCCCCAGAATCCAAAGGTAACGTCCCGAAAAGTGCCAACATCAGCTCGTGTTGGCCCTGACCTTCCAGCCCGGCGATGCCCATGATTTCCCCGCGCCGCAGCTCAAAGCTCACGTCCCGCAAGGCCCTGCCCGAGCGGAGCCCCACTGCCCGTAGGATGACAGGAGCCGAGTCAATTTGTCGCGGATCGGCCTTGGCAGGAAAGATGTCCTTGAGTTCACGGCCTACCATCATGCGGACTAGGTCCCCCTCATGGACCTCCGAGCGCAACACTGAACCGATCAAGCTCCCGTCCTTGAGTACCGTAATCCGGTCCGCCACTTCCATCACCTCGGCGAGCCGGTGGGAAATGAAGACAATCGCCACGCCCGCCTGCGCCAGTGAACGCAACAAGCCCAACAGCCAGTCGGCATATTGTGCCGTCAAGGCGGAAGTAGGCTCATCAAGGATCAGGACCTGGGGGTTCCACGCCAGGGCCTTCAAAATCTCTACTACTTGCTGCTCCGCCAGCGGAAGATCGCCTATCCAGGCATCCAGGTTCAAAGAAACCCCGTAACGTTGGCAAATCTCGGCAGCCGCCTGCCGTACGGAGCGGAAGTTGATCAGTCCAAGCCGTCGTCCGGGCTCATGCCCCAACCACATGTTCTGAGCAGCCGAAAGATGAGGAACCAGCGAAAGCTCCTGGTGAACAGTGGCAATCCCGCTTGACAGGGCATCCAGAGGCGTCCGAAGTCTGAGGGAATGGCCCCCTAGCCGCAGCTTGCCCCCATCAGGCAGCGTCACCCCGGAAAGAATCTTGATGAGAGTACTCTTGCCAGCGCCGTTTTCGCCCAGGAGGGCGTGGACTTCTCCTGCCCGCACGGAGAAGTCCACGTTCCTCAGGGCCGGTACACCATTGTAGGATTTGGTGATTCCCAATGCCTCCAAGATTGGCGCTGGCTCCGTACCTGGAACCGGCGTGCTCATTTCTTGCCAAACAACCTTTCCAATTCTGCCGAGGACAACGTAACCGGAAGCCACAGGCTATCGGGCATGTCTTCCCGAACAACCTTCGCCAAATTGGCATCGGTGATCACCGGCAGAGGTACTTTGACGTTTTGTGATACCTGTCCGCCGCCCAGCACCTGCATGGCGACGTTGAGAGCTTGAGCGCTCAGGTAAGGCGGCTGTGCCGGAGCGATGGAATCAAACCCCTGGTCTTTGTACTTGACCCAGGCCTTGAGCAGTCCATTGTTGGCCTCTCCCGACATGGGCACCAGCGGCCGGTGGGCTGCCTGGAACGCGTAGATCGCTCCTAGCGTCATCGCTCCGCCCTGGGACCAAACCCCATCGATTTTCGGAAGGGACGGAAGGAGGTTGGCTACCGCCTGCTGGGCTGTTGCTTGGTCCCAGTTCGCATTCACCTGAGCCACGATCTTGATCTGGGGATACTGCTTGAAAACAGCCAGTGCGCCTGCCCACCGGTCGTTGTTGACCGGGGTACCCGCCAACCCGTTCAGTGCGATAATGTTGCCTTTGCCGTTCAGTTTCTTGACGAGCCACTCGGCGCCTACGCGGCCGAATTCCTTCGCGTCCGTGTTCACGTTAATGGCGTACGGGGAGGTGACGGTGTTGTCAAAGGCCACGACGAGAGTTCCAGCTTTATGCGCCTGTTCGATCACGGGGTTGAGGGCGGTCGCAGAGTTGGCGTCGATCAGGATAGCGTCTACGTGCTTGGCGATCATATTCTGGATCTGCTGGATTTGGCTGGCGGTGCTTCCCGTCGCATCTGCAATAATGTAATCTTTCAGCTTGCCCTCTGCTTTCAGCTTGTCGGCTGCCGCCTTGAACTCAGCGACCATTTGGGCCCGCCAAGAGTTCCCGCTGAAGGAATTACTCAGTCCAACAACGTACGGACCCGGCTTCGCGGGCACCAGGTAAGGCGCCAATGCCGTGGCCGCCTGTGCCTGGTAGACAAGCCCGGAAACCCCGACAAAAACCAACAGAAGGCTGACCACCAACAACGTTGCCGTACGCATCCCTGCCGTGAGCTTGTGAAGGCCGTTCACCGTGCGCATCCTTTTTCCCTCCATCATCCCGTAAACTCTGGGGTTCCATCCCGGCCCAACAACTCCTCACGGTGCGGACAACCGGTCAGACAAGCCCGCGGACCCGAGTGGGATCCCAGGATGAACCTCCTGTATATGATATATCACATATCATCACGTCGGACAAGAGGATCTCCCATAGATCGTGGACGGAAATGAAGTGGCAGCCCGCAATCCCTCCGCCAGAATCTTGCCGGAGACGCACCACGAGAAGCCCAAAGCACGGCGCCCTGACCAGTCCCAATCCCGCCAGGATCTTGCTCTGGGACTTACGAACGCCCTATTAAGACTCAACAGAAAGAAAAGATGCCACGTACGAACGGGTGGAAACCCATGTCCGGAAATCTGTGGAATAAGGCGGTATGTTCTTCGGCCCGGATGAAGCGAGGGTCCGGCACAGCGGGCATCGGGAGAGTGAAAAGCAAGCCGCGCTGAAAACACGTCGAATGTACAAGAAGCAACGGGTCAATGCCGCGGACCGGCTTTAGCCTCAGCGGCAAATCTTGTCAGGACGGCGTGCTTGACGTTCTCTAGGTGAGTCTCCAGCTGTTTGGCGGCCGCTGCTTCATTCCCTTCGCGCATAGCTTGAAGGATTGCCAGGTGTTCGTTCAGGGCATCATTGATCCGGACGTCCAAATGTCTCATCAGGTCGATGAACGCGCTGATTTCGGTGAACATTTCAACCAAACGCTTGTTTCCGGCCAGGCGGATAAGATCCAAGTGAAAGCTACGATCCACGCGTTCAAAGGTTTGACGCCGCTCTGATTCGGGTAACTGCTGAATCCGCCGTGTTTCTTGCTCCATCCTACCAATCTCGGCGGGGGTGATCTGCCGCACGGCCCTTGGAAGGGCATAGAGTTCGATCATCTTGCGGATGTCTGAGATCTCCTCCACGTCTAAAGGAGTCAGGCTGACCACGAAGTAGCCTACCCGCGGAGACAAGGTTACCAGGCCATCGGTCACGAGTATGTTCAGAGCATCGCGCACCGGCGTCCGGCTGACTCCGAACCTTCGAACCAGCGAGTCAACGCTTAACTTCTGCCCCGGGGCAAGGCGTAAGCTGACAATATCGTCGTGCAGGATCTTGTAAATCTGCTCGACCAGGCTCCCAACAGTTATCTTCTCTTCCATTCGTCCCGTCACCTTGTTGTAATATATCATATATCAGGCGAAGAAACAAGGGAAAACGAGCCGCCTTGACCCGGGGCGGGCGATAGGCCAGGTACCGTATCCCATCTCCTTAAGCCCAAGCTCTTTTGGGCTCTGTTTAAGCCCTTTGGGCGTAACTGACGCTCCATGGGCCCAATCTAGGCTTTCTGGGCTCTGTCGAGGCTGTCTTTGACCCAGCGCAGACGCGGCGCCGGAATCAGCCCGTAGTTGTAGAAGACAAACCCGTCCGATCCGGCCCGCACCGCCCCGGAGACTTTCTCGGCCAGCTCCTGGCCGTCGTGCACCTCCGGATAGAACACACGCAAGCCGGTGAAAACTCTCTTGCGTGTGTCAGCCCCCTCTTGCGCCTCCGGCCCCTTGTGGCCCGCGCCATGGCCGCAGAAGCCCGGGCCCTTGACCTGGTCCACCGACGCCTTCATGTCCGCCTCCACCTGGGCCGGAGATGAATCGTAGCAGCAGACCACAATGCCGTCGGCAACCTTGGCGATGGCCGAGAAATCCACGCCAAAAAGCCAGGATTGCTGCGGGGTCAGAAGGCTCAGGAAATACACGTCCGTGCGGACCGGCACCGCGTCACGGATTTCCTGGATCAACGAAGTCACCACACCAGCGCGCCATTGCAGGTATTCGAATACTTCCGGGTGGCTTCCGAACTGCTCCAGACCTTGGCGGGAAAAGCCGGGGTCCGGCGCCGGCACAGGCCGGTTCAGGGATTCCTCCAGCCACCTCCGTACGGTGGCTTGAGCCAGGTCAATGGGGACCCCCTGCTTTCTGGCTTCTTGCTTACACCGGTCGCAAAAGCACAGAGACAACAAGAACTGATCCCGCTCCGTCAGCCCCACGCCGTCCTTTTCATGATGAAACTCGTGATAATACCCCATGTAGTTGAAGGACTCCAGCTCCACGGCGCTCAGCTCGTAATGAGTTGTCAGGTCACGGAGAAGCGTGGTGACATACTGGCGTGCGTCGGGCTGGCTCGGGCACAGGTTGTAATAGTAGTGGTCCCCGAATGCGTTCTGAACGGTGACATCTGGATAGGCCATGCCGATGCGGGTGTTGTGGAGTCCCACCACCCAGGCGTTCAAGCGAAAGCCCTTTTTCTCAGCCCTTTCCTGCAACATGCGCAGCGCGTCTCCCTGCTCCAGGAGGCTGGCCACCTTGGGCTGAATCCGGATCCTCTCGTATGCAGATGGCGTCACGTGGAAGTATACCGTGCCGTCCTCTGGAAAATAGACGTGCCGCTTGGGGCTGCGAGGCTGCAGGAAGCGGCCTGCATGGTACACAGCGGCCAAGCTGATTCCACCGACTCCCGCTTGCTGCGTGATCTCTTCCACTACCTGGTCAGGGCCCAGATCCAGAACGTCCCACGGATAAGTCCACATCGAGTTCTGTAGCGCCTTCGTCTGTAGCGGATTCATCGAGACATCTTCCCTTCCACCAGAATATTGCCAAGAGCTGCAAATACCGGTTTGAGGGCCTCATAGGCCTGCAGATAAACGTCATACAGGGTTTTGTACACGCTCACAGACTCCGGTTGCGGCATGACGGGAGGCCCCACATGGACAGCCCGTTCAGCGGCAGCCTGGACATTGGGGAATATCCCGGCGCCGACACCGGCCACCAGCGCGGCACCAAGGGCCGACGCATCTGCCGCCTGAAGTGGGTGGACCGGATGATTGAACACATCCGCGAGGATCTGGCGCCAGACAGGGCTGGCAGCGCCGCCCCCGCCAATGTGAATGCGGGAGACCCGGATACCCATGGCCTCGAAAACCCGCAGCGAATCCTTGAGGTTGAACGCCACCCCTTCCATGACGGAGCGGGCCAGGTGGCGGAAATCCTTGCTGCCACTGAGGCCGATCCACGCCCCCCGCACCCGAGCGTTGAAATCCGGGCTCCCCCGGCCCACCAGAAACGGGAGGCACAAGAGCCCGTCGCTGCCTGGCGGCACCTGGGCAGCGAAGTCGCCGAGGTCTGCCGGCGTCACGGCCGGTTCTGCGGCGGGCCGGGGGCTTGGCTGCCGGACGCTGCTTGCGACACCTGCCAGCCAGCTCATTCCCAAGCCCCCCGTGAGGATGGAGCCCATGCTGTACATGGCGCCCGGCACCGCATGCGGATGGAACGTGACCTGGCCGCGCCCGGCTGCCGACGGGCCTGGGACCACCGTCACCACCTGGGCAGCGGTGCCGATGGTCACGGCTACAACGCCCGGGACCGTGGCTCCTGTGCCCACTGCGCTGCAAGCCATATCTCCGCCGCCGGCAGCCACTGGCGTGCCCGCCGGCAGGCCCGTGCTTTCGGCCGCCTCGCGAGTCACCTTCCCGGCCACAGCAGTGGTGGGCACCAGTGGAGGGAGCAGGCGCAGGTTCAGCCCCATCCAGGAAACCATCTCTTCATCCCAACTGCCTGCCGGATCCGCTGCCTCATACCGATAAAACAGGCTGTTTCCTGCGTCCGTCGGCTCCGTGGCGAACCGGCCCGTGAGACGATAGCGGATGTAGTCCTTTGGAAAGAGGACCCAGCTGGCGCCGTTGTATGCGGCTGGCTCGTGGCGCTTGACCCACAGCAACTTGGGTGCCAGGAAGGCATCCAGAGGGACGTTTCCGGTCCGCCTGGCAATCTCGTCTCCGAGATGGGTCGCCAGCCAAGACGTTTCCTCCATGGACCGGCTGTCGGCCAAGAGAATGCAGGGGCGGACCGGCTTCCCGGTACGATCCAGCAGCACCAGCCCGCTCATGTGGCCGGAAAGGCCTACCGCTTCCACATTGGCCTGGGCATCCGGAATCTGCTGCAGGCATGCTTTCACGGCCTGACAAGTGGCTTTCCACCAGTCCTCCGGATTCTGCTCGATCCATCCTGGACGCGGGAGCAGAAGCGGGTAGCCCGCTGACGCCCTGGCGACCACTCTTGCCTCGTGGTCAATGGCGATGCATTTTACACCGGAAGTCCCCAGATCGATGCCGAGCACGAGTCCCATCTGAGCTGCCTCCTCTGGATGGTGAGGGCTCACTGCGCCGCTGGAGTCTAAACCCGGCGGACGCGTCAATCCTTGCCTGTACACGCCGATCTTCGCCGCTGGACGCTCCTTGCCGGCTCGGCGAGCGTCTGCCCGCACGCGTCAGTCTTTGCCGGAGTGGTTGATGTCTACGTGAATGACGAACCGGTCGCCGCGCACGTAGCTTTCCACGAACTCAACGGGGCTGCCGTCGGGCAGAAAGGCAGTCCGCTCCGAATAGATGATCGCCGTCCCTTTTGCGACCTTGAGGAGTTGAGCCACCTGGGTCGTGGCATTGACGGCGGTGTAGGTGTCGTGAGCCCAAGCGGGCCTTTTGTGGTACCGCTCCTCCAAAAGTGCATATAGTGAACCTTTGAGATCCTTTTCCTCGAGATCATCAAACATCGCATACGGCAGATAGGAGATGACCCAGGCGATGGGCTCCCCGTCAGCCAATCGCACCCGGCTCAGTTTCCACACGTACGCATGGGCGGACAGCCTCAAAGCGGCGCCTACCTTGCTGGGTGCGGGCAGGCTGACGAGCTCTATGAGCCGCATCCCGGGTTGGAATCCCCGCCGCCAGATGTCCTCGCTGAAGCTCGGGAGTTCCTGGAAGGAGCGCTGGATTTTCGGCTGCGCCACAAACGTGCCTTTGCCCTGAATCCTGTAGAGCACCCCCTCGGTCACCAGATCCTGGATCGCTTGTTTGACAGTCCCCCGGCTCACCTGGTATTTCTGTGCCAGCCTCATCTCGGGCTCAATCTGGGTGCCGGGCTCCAGAGCCTCGATGCGGGAAAGCAGGGATGCCTTGATCTGGCAATACAGAGGCAAGGGGTCCTTGCGGTTCACGGCCATCCGGGGTCCTCCTTCCGGTCCGGAGGAGATCTAGTTGACCATTCGAACGGTTGACTAGTCAACTGAATCTCTGACCTTTTTTCGCTGTTGCTGTCCGAATTCCTGCCAGCAAGCCGAAGTAAACCTTGCGCCACTTTTCACCATTTATGGGGCGATGGAAACCAGCTCGGCAAATGCAAGCCTGCATCTATCTTCCGGAAGACCTCTACCGCCGGCTGAAAGAGCGGGCGTCCGCCACAGGCAAATCCATGGCCGAGCAGATTCGGGAATCGCTGGACCGCTACTTCACCGAAAGCGAAGCCGCCAGTCCCAAGCCGGAGGACCCAATCTGGCGGATCGCGGGCAACGCCGCCGGCGCAGAAAGCGACCTTTCGACCCGCCATGACCAGTATCTGTACGGAGAGGCCCAAGGCGCACCGGCAGGGCGGCCTGCAAAAAACACCCGGAAGAAGGCGGGGGCCGCGCAGTGAAGCAGCCTGTCTTCGTCGACACATCCGGCTGGTGCGCGGTCTTTGACCGCTCCGATCGACATCATCCCGAGGCCAAGAGATACTGGGAGTCTCTGGCGGGCACCTTAGGCCTGCTGTACACCTCAGATTTTGTCCTGGCCGAAACCTTGACGCTGCTACGCATGCGCCTTGGGCACGCAGATGCGGTGCGATTCGGCAGGCAGGTTCTGGCCAGTAAAGTAGTACGAATTGTCCCGGTCTCGTCAAGCCACTGGCAAGAGGCTTGGACCTTGTTCGTTCGTTCCCCGGGCAAAGACCTTTCCTTCACAGATTGCACCAGCTTCGCACTTATGCGGGATCTGTCCGTCCAAGCGGCGCTGACCGTCATTTTGCCCAGATGGGGTTCACAGTTGTCCCATAGATCACACCTGTGCCATGAGGACGCCGCCTGAGAGTTTCCGGCAACCTGACTTTCGCCCAGAGGGGGCTCAGGAATGCTGCTCAGGAATGTAGGCGTCGGCAGCCCGGCTACTCTTCCACCTTCTCACCGTAGAGGAGCCGGATATTGTCGGCATGCGCGGCAGCCAACCCGGATATGGGCTCACCGCGGAAGGTGAAATCCTGCAGCCGGTCGATGGCCTGCCGGACGTCCAATCCATCCACCTTGGCCTGAGCCACCGCGGCCTCCAGCCGGTCCAGGTAGTCCAGATCGGTGCGGATGCGGTATTCGATCTCCGCGCTGGAGGCGGCAATATGGCCGTGGCCGGGGATCTCCTGCTCGATGCCGTATTTCTGGCACAGTTCCCGCGCCAGCAGCAGCGTCGACCGGTAATGAGCCAAAGAGTCGTAGATGAAAGGAAACTCCTCGTCCGAGAGGTAATCCCCCGCCACCAGCAGATGCCGCTGCGGCAGGACGGCAAACAGGCCATCGGCCTGATGGCCGGGAGCAGGGAAGAACAGGATGGTCTCGCCGCCCAGGTCGAGGGATGCCGGCGACGTAAACGCAGCAGCAGGGGCATAGCGATAGGGGCGCGGGCGGACTGTGCCATTGCGCCGGTCCAAGGCGGCGATGTGCTGTTCCGTTGCAGCCGCGTCGCGCCGGGCGGCCCGGGGGTGGGCGATCAGCGTGCTGCCCGGGAAATCCTGCCAGCCCACCACGTGGTCGTAGTCGCCATGGGTGAACAGCACGTGGGTAGCGCGCCCGGCCGGCGTGGCGGCGGCGAGGGCCTGCAGCTCCGCGATCTCCTCTGGGAACCAGGCCGGGTCCACCACCACGGTGGCCGTCGGTTCGGGACCGGTCCCCGCGATCACGACGCTGTTGATGTCCCACAGATTGCTGGTCTGAACCCAAACGCCCGGGGCGGGCTGCAGTGTGCACTTCGACAAGGTGTGACCTCCTGTCCGGGTAACACAGCGCGATAGCCCAGCGGCCGCTGGGGAAAAACAGGGCGCCAATGGGGGAAACCGGGCAACGATTTCAAGTTCGGCCAGTTCAAATTCGGCCAGGACGGCCCGGATTCCTCCCTCCTCAAGAGGCAGCCTTGCCCCGCCGCCAAGGTTAGAAAAAGTTCGGATGCGGTGAACTTCTGGTGGGGGCCGAATATGATTGTTACAGGCCGAGGGGGGGATGGCAGTGCTGACACCGAGCCTGGAGGACTATCTGGAGGAAACCTACCGGCTGTGCCAGGAACACGGCAAGGCCCGCCCCTCGGATCTGGCGAACCGCCTCAACGTCTCGCTCCCGTCGGTGACCAATGCCCTGAAACGGCTGAGCGCCGACGGCTACGTGGACTACCAGGCCTACGAGGAGGCTGCCCTGACGGAGCGGGGCCGGGAGGTCGGCAGCTACCTGGCCACCCGCAATAAGGTCCTGCGGGATTTCGTCAGCCTGCTGGGCGTGGATTGCGACGTGGCCGAAGAAGTGGAGTCCATGGAGCACTACCTGTCGCCCAGGGTCGTCATGGGCATCCGCCGGCTTCTCGCCTACCTCACCTCGCCCGAGGCCCGGAGTGCTTTCCTCCGCTTCATCAGCACGGCGCCACCGGAAGAACCGCCCCCTTCTGTGACCCAACTGACCGGGATCAAGCTCATGCGCCGCTTCGGTGGCAAGGTCCGCCGGCGGGGCCCACCCGCCACACGGTCCACAGCAACTGCCAGAGCAAGAACACGTTGAGCGCCAAGATCACCGCTGTCGTAAGGCTGGCTGCGGCCGTGGTCACCTTCCTGTTCACCAGGGCTCCCATGAACTCCCGCCTGGATGTGAACCAGACCAGCGGGACCAGCGCGAACGGCAGAGCGAAACTCAGGACAACTTGGCTGATGACCAGGCTTCTGGTCGGGTCCAGGCCCAGCAGCACCACAATAAATGAAGGAGCCAACGTCACGGTCCTGCGGATCCACACAGGGATTTTCTTGTGCAGAAAGCCCTGCATGATCAGCTGGCCCGACATGGTCCCGACCATGGTGGAGGACAGCCCTGACGCCACCAAGGAGATGGCAAACACCCAGCTCGAGGCGGGGCCGAGGAGCGGCGCCAGGGTCTGATGGGCTTCCTCGATGCTGCCCATGCCGCACAGGCCGTTGCGGTGAAACGTGGACGCCGACATGATCAGCATGCCGGCGTTGACCAGGCCCGCGATCCCCATGGCAATGGCGCAATCCGCCAGCTCGAAGCGGTACAGCCGCTGGATGAGGGCGGGCTCCTGAGGCACGATCCGGCCTTGGGTGAGGCCGGAGTGCAGGAAAACGGCGTGTGGCATGACTGTAGCCCCCAAAATGCCCGCGGCCAGCAAAACGCTCTCCGCGTCTGCGAAAGACGGCGTGACCGCATGATAAGCCAGGGCCAGCCAGTCCGGGCGGCCCATGGCGGTCTCGATCACGTAGCTGCCGGCGATGACTGCCAGCGAGGCGCCGATGAGGATCTCCATGGGGCGGAACCCGTGCTTCTCCAGGCTCAAGGCCGAGAAGGTCACCCCCATGGCGATCACTGCTCCCCAAAGCAGCGGGATGCGCAGCAGCAGCGAGAAGCCCAGGGCTGCGCCCAGGAATTCGGCCAAATCAGTGGCCATCGCCACGAGTTCCATGAGTGCCCACATGCCGTAGACCAGCGGTCTGGGCAGGGTATCCCGGCACAGCTCTGCCAGGTTCTTGCCGGTGGCGATCCCCAGCTTGGCGGAGAGCGCCTGAACCAGCAGCGCCATCAGGTTGCTGGCGAAGATGACCCACAGCAGCTGGTAACCGTACTTCGCGCCGCTCTGGATGTTGGTGGCGAAGTTTCCGGGGTCGACATAGGCGATGGCGGCGATGAACGCCGGGCCCAGGAAGGGCAGCAGCCGGGCGAAAGGCCCCTTTTGCTGGGCGCCCCTCAGGATCGCGAAGGCGGAGGTAACGGTTTTACGATCGGCGCTGCGGACGCCTGCCAATCCCGCTTCAGCGGGCGAACCGGCCAGCGACACTGGACATCCCCCTCGGTTGCCGAGACTTAGCTGCTTCTAACATCACAGCCAAGTTATGCCCGGCTAACTTCAGGGGTTACAAGCCGGGTCCGGAGACACGGGCAGGGGTGATACAACTCCTGGCAGGGAGTTCTCTTACCAGTGACGAACTGGAGAAGTGCTCAGCGCCAGCCCGTAGCAGGCGATCAGGAACACCGTAACAACCATGAACAGGAGGAACATCGGGTATTGCCCGTCAGGCCCGGTGGGTTGGCCTGGGCTCTCCGCCGCTCCCCCGGCGGCTACGCATGATGGGCACCAGAACCGATAGCACAAGCAAAAGGCGGAGAAGCGCGGCCAAATCCGTTGCCTGCATGGCACTCCCTCCTGATCCCGCGAAACGGATGCCACCCTTCTCGTTTTTCCAGTTCGCGATACCTTTGCCAGTCCTGCCTGCCAGCCCATAAGCTCGCCCCTGCTCCCAGAGGGTGGAGCAGGCCGGACCCAGAAGGTAGCAGGGGCCCAGGCTTAGCGGCCAACCCTGGCCTACTTCCAGCTGGCCTACTTCGATCCGGACTCAAGGCCAACCTTCTGCCCGCCCACGATTCAATTTCCTCAAGCTCGCGAAGCGGCATCGATCAAGGCCTGGATGTCCTGCCATCCATAGGCCACTTCTTCCAGAGACTGAGCGCCAATCTGGATCTGCTGCGAGCGCAACAGGCGGCCCCCCAAAGCCTCATAGAACCGGCGGGACGGGTTGGCTGCCAGCACCCACACATACATGGAATCCCTCCCGCTGCGGGCGAGGCTTTCGGCCACGGCCCTCACGAGCCTGCGCCCGATGCCGCGCCTCTGGAACTCCCGGAGGATGTAGATCGCGTACAGCTCACCGCTGTAACCGGGGATCTCGGTGCGCGCCGGCCCTCCGTGGGCGAAGCCTACAATCTGGCCAACCTCGGGTTGGCCATCCCGGGCCGTTGCCACGAAGGTGCACTGGCCGGCCCCCTCCGGGCTGCCCGGCGCCAGGAAGCGCCGGAACATCTCCTCCGAACGGGCATACGAGAGGCGGGCCAGGAATTCGTCGGCTACGATGCCGGCATAGGTTGTGCGCCAGCTGTCCACATGGACCCGGGCCATGCCCGGCGCATCGCTTAGGGTGGCGCTGCGGATGATCATGATGTTGCCTCCCAAGTTCTTGGCAATGGCGGTTCCTCTTGCCCACAGGATTCTCCCGAGCCGCCGGAATTCCTTTGCTAGCCTCCATTAGAACTCGCTTTGCCGAGCGGCGGCGGTAGTCACGCTGGTTTGTCGTGGAACCGCCTGCAACAGCAGAGCACAGTTGAGGACAAATCGGTCAAACCGGAGTCCTATGGCTCAAATGGACGCGAAATGAGCCATGAATGAGCCGTAGGGAAGCCAAGGCCGCCGAAATCAGCCAGTTTGTATGGCTCAATAAGGCGCAGAACATGCCTCGGCAGTGCCTTCGGCCCGCATAGCCGACGAGCTGGCTCGGTTTCAAATGCCACGCTTTGCGCCAGGATGGGCGTCCCCACCTGGTCATAGCGGTGATTGTAATCCATGACGAGCACGTTGGGTCCGAACAGGACATTCTTTCCGATGCGGATCAGTTCGCGGCCATAGGTAGATATAGGTAGATATTAGATGGTGATGGTGGCAGCTTAACAAGCGGATGGCCAATCGGTGAAAAGGCAAGGTGCAGGCACAGCAAGGCACGCCGTAGAGAGTTTGAAGCTAAAGCGGCTCAGCTTAAGGCTTGGTGCCAGAGTGCCGATTAAAATACAGTTGGGCAGGCATCCGACAACGCCGGCCGCGGCTCGTCTGGGCATCAGTTGCCGCCTGTCTGGGAGGGCTGACCTTGCAGGATCACTCAGCGCCGTACTATCGGTTTCTCCGACCCGAAATCGTCGGTCGCGTGCCGGGCTGGGCCCGCACGGTTCTCGACGTGGGTTGTGCCAGCGGGCGGTTGGGCGCCTATCTCAAGGCGAGCCGCCCCGGCCGTTACGTGGCTGGGGTGGAGGTCGTGCCCGAAGTGGCGGCCGAGGCTGCACAAGTACTGGACCGTGTGTACGTCGGCGACATCGCCAGCCTAGGCATCGAGGCGCCACCCGGCGGGTTCGACGCGATTATCTGCGCGGACGTCCTGGAGCACCTCCCTGATCCCTGGCGCGTCCTGAAAAAGCTGTCCTCCCTGCTGAGTCGCCGCGGAGTGGTCATCCTCAGCTTGCCGAACTTCCGCAATGTCCTCGAAATTGCAGGCGTCATCCGCGGTTCGTGGGACTACCAATCCGCCGGCATCTTCGACCATTCACACCTGCGCTTTTTCACCCCGGCGCGGGCACGGCAATTGGTGGAGGCGGCGGGTCTGCGTGTCCGGGAGCTTTATCTCAAGCCGGACCCGCGGCTCAGCATTCCGCAGGACGATGCCAAGCTGCCACGGAACCTAGACGTCGGGAACATCCGCTTGCAGCAAGTGACACCGGCGGAGCTGGAGGAGCTTACAGCCTATCAAATCATCCTGGTGGCCAGCCACGATCGCTGGTGCCAGACGCCGGACCAGGTCAGTCCGGGGCCAGAACCGACCGGGGAGGCAGCGGGTCCCCAGGTATCCATCGTACTCTGGTGGCCGTATCCCGCGCGGGATCCCGCTGAGCTACGAAGCCGGCTGCGCGCGGTTTGGGACTCCCTGAGCCCGGACGTGTCCTGTGAGATCCTAGTGGCGGCTGACGGCGTGGCTGAAGTTTATCCGTCGTCTGGGGCGAGCCTGGGGTTCGCCGGACTCGAAAGCGAGTTGGCAAGCGTTCCAGCCTCTCCCCCCACGCGGATAATCCAGTGCCAGACCGGTGCTGGATTCTATGCGGCAGTCAACGCCGCGGCTGAACATGCCCGCGGTGAATACCTTGCCCTTCTGCGCCCCGATGTGGTTCTTCAGCCGGGGTGGTTGAAGTCGCTTCTGTCCGCTGCCAAGCCCGAGGACGTCGGGGCTGTGGGCGCCCAGTTGGCAGATCAAACTGGCAAATCCATCCCGTCTGTAGCTGCCGTCTTCAGCGACGGCTCCCTGCGATACGGGATCCCTGGACCTCCCCGGCCCGAGCGCCCCAGCGGCAATCCGGCCCCCGAGATCGGACCTTTTATCGAGCCTTTCGACGTGGACTGCTGCGCTTCCACCGTACTGCTAGTCAAAACCCTCGCCTTCTGGAACGCGGGCGGCTTTGATCCGCGATTCGATGCCGCTTTGGATGTGCTGAGCGGGACTCAGGGCGATGGTGGCGGCCACTGCACTTCGCCGGTCACCTACGCGGACGCAGACTTTGCCTTCTCTCTGCGTAGATACGGCTGGCGCGTGTGCCAGATCCCGTCGGCAGTGGCTGTCTGTTCCGCCCCACGGCCCGCAGATACAGGCTCCGGTGCCGTCACAAGCATGGCTCGCCGCGACGGCGGCGACGTTCGGTCCTCCCAGCGAACGCTTTTTGCCGAGAAATGGCGCGGCGCCCTCGCGTTGCAAGACCCTCCCGCCGGTGCAGAGGTCCCCGGCAGGATGCACCGGCTGCCGGCTCTCCGCGTCCTTTTTGTGAGCAGCCAGCCGCCCGCGTATGACCAGAACTCGGCCGGGAGACGGGCATACCATCTGATGAGGCTCGCGGCCGAAGATGGGCACAATGTCAGCTTCTTCTGCATCAGCACCCATCCGGTGGCAAATCCATATCTGGACACGTTGGCTCGATCGGGAGTGTCGGTCTTCCAGGGCCCCCCGCAGGGCCGTCTGCTGCCTTTGCTTACCTCGCTACAACCGGATATCGTGTGGCTCCTGAACGGACCTTCGGATAGCCCCCAATCGGAAACCCTGGAGCAGTGTGCAGCGCTCGTCCGGCAGTGGGTCCCGAAGGCATGTCTGATTTCCGACCGGGCCATGCCGGGTACGCCGGAGGTCGCCACAGCTGGTACGGCGACCCCTGCGGACCAAGGTGCTCCCTTGGCCGTCCTACGCAGGGCTGTCCGGCACGCTTTTCGCCAAGCCCTTTTTGACCTCAGGGCAGCTTCGCCACCCGCAACCCGGGATCCCGTGGAAGGGCGGCTCACCTCGATCGTGATCCCGTGCTGGAACCAAGTCGACCTGACTCGCCAATGCATCGAAAGCATCTTTCGAGGCACGGCCGAGCCCTTTGAGCTTGTCCTCATCGACAATGGCTCCACGGATGGAACGGCTCAATACCTGGCTCAGTTATCGGCGCAGCGCCGGAACGTCAGCGTGATCACAAACCCCGTCAACACCGGGTACGGCTACGCCTGCAACGAGGGAATGGCCGCCGCCAAGGGCGAGTTCATCGTGTTGATGAACAACGACGTGGTCGTTCCACCCGGATGGTTGGGCCGGCTCCTGAGGGCGGCGCGCAACCCAGAGGTGGGGATCGTCGGTCCCGTGACCAACGCCATCTCGGGCATCCAGAGAGTCGATGTCCCCTACGGGGGTAACCTCTCATGGATGGAAGCGTACGCCCGGACCCGGGCACGCGAATCCGCCCACAAGGGATTCTATTGCCCGCGCGCAGTGGGATTCTGCATGCTGGTGAAGCGGGAAGTGATCGACAAGATCGGGGGGTTCGACACCGCCTTCGGAATCGGGAATTTCGAGGACGATGACTTCTGCGTGCGCGCCCAACTGGCCGGCTATCGGGTCTGGATTGCGGAGGATGCGTTCGTCCACCACTTTGGGAGTCAGACCTTCTCCCGCAGCAACATCAACTATCGCAGGCTGATGGAAAGGAACTTTGCTGTCCTTCGCGCGAAGTGGAGCATTCCCGCGACCTACACTCTCGAACACGGAATTCCCTACGCCTTCATGCTCGCCAATTCCTTCGACCCCCGCTGGCACCGGTGCCCCCTTACACCAGAGGAGGTCGCCGCTTCGGATGTGCCACCCCTTCCACTGGCAGCCACGCGCACTACCCGGCTCCTGATGGCCCCCGACTGGACCGACCCGAAGGACCGCTGGTTGCAGGCCTTGGCTATTTTCCTACAGACGTTTGCACCCGAAGAGGATGTGGCGCTGCTGCTACGAGTAGATCCTTTGATTGAGCCGGACGTTGCGGGCGTTATTGACCACATCACCGCAGCAGCGCAGCACGAAGGACTAGATCTGAACCAGGGCCATGAAATCGTCGTGGTGAACGACCGTGTGGCTCCCACGGAGCGTGCTTCGGTTTACCGGGCCGCCCATTTCTTCGTAGATACAGCCCCAGCCGGTAGCTTCCGCGCCAATGCGCAGGAGGCGGCCGCCTGTGGCCTGCGCCTCGTGGAGCCAGCGTGGCAAGCCCTGGCGACGGTCAGAGCCGGACTGAACGCGAGCGTGTGAGCCAGTATGCTGACGCGGCGGTGTTGACCCATTGTCAAGCCCGGTACCAGACTGCGGCCTCAAACTCCGGCCTTGGCCCACAAACGGCAATACCTTGCTGGATCAAGCCCCGGGCATCCGCCTCCCGTCCCAGCAGGCGCAGCGCCTTGGCCAGCACCGTATAGCGTGCCGGGTTCTTGGGGTCCTTCTTCAGGGCGCCATTCAGGAAGGCGACCGCCGTCTCGGCGTCGTGCCGTTCCAGGGCCAGGGATGCCAGCATGCCCAGCGCGTCAGCATCAAGGACGTCGGCGGGCAGGCTAGACAGATGTTCAACGCCCAGCTCAGGCAGGCCGTTGGTGAGGAAAAGCTTGCCCATTCGCAGCTGTGCTTGGGGGTTCCGGCCGCCCACGAATTCCCACACCGCATAAGCTTGGGCAAAGCCGTCTGCCGCGTGGATACGCAGCAGCGCTTCGAGTACGGGCCAGAGTCCCTCCAGAAGCTGTTGCCTCTGCTCCTCGGAAAGCTGGCCATACCAGCGCTCCAATGGGGGGAGGCCGTCACCGGGCGCGCCTTGAGGCTTCTCAGCCACGCCCAGCAACAGGGCCTGATAGGGGAGCAGCGCCGGCGCGCCTTCGCCCCCTATTGAAACTCCGCCGTCCCCACCACTTTTATGGCCCTCACGGCCGGCGTCACTGGTTCTTCCCGCTCCGCCCGGCCCGGACCAACCAGCGTCCTGGAGAGTGGCCTGCATCTCGCCCACGTCCTGTAGCAGGAATGCTGCCAGGAAGCGCGCGCCCAAGGCCCGCGGGGCCCAGCTGCCGAACTTGCCGGAATGGTCCTTCACGACGCCGATGCACCTTGAGTAATCTCCAACAGCGAGCAACGCCTCAGCCCACAGATAGAGGGCCCACGGATCGGTCTGCCTGGAAGCCCAGCCCTCCAGATCACCCATCATGACTGCGACCTGTCCAACCTGCTCAAACACTCCCAGAAGCTGGGCAACGACGGCAGGCTCCTGCCAATCCGAGGCGTTTCGCAGCACATTCCAGGCTTCCGCCGGGTCCGTACCCGGATCCCTGAGCAGGAGCCCGGCGAGGGACCCTGCCGCCGGCCCAAAGGCCCGGTCCTGACGGAGGGCATGCACGTAGGCTTCCACCGCCGCCGCGGAATTGCCCAGCTTTTCTTGGCAGCGCCCCAGCTGCCATAGGGCCCGGTACGTGCCGACTCCTGGAACCGTCAGATGCCGGGGGCTGGACTCGCCCTGCTCGAGGCACTGCATAAACTCGCTGACTGCGCTTGAATAAGCGCCTCGCTCAAATTCGATAAGACCGGTTAGATAAATCAAGTCAGTGTAGTCGGGGAACGCCTCACGCGCATCGCGCAGGACGCTGAGGGCCTCCTCTTCCCGGCGCAGGCTGATAAGGGTCTGGATGATGTACCAAACCACCATAGAGGCAAAACTGGCCCTGATGTCGGCCAGAAGGGAAAAGGCCCGCTGAAACTGAGCCAGGGCCAACTCCTTCTGCCCGGACCGGAAGTACTCTACGCCGAGGTTATAGCGAGCAAAAGCGTCAAAGGGATTATCTCGCACGACCTTATGAAGGATGCCGATGTTGCGGTCGATCTTGCCCTTGCTGCGCACCACATCCCGCTGATAGCCAAAATGGCGCACGCGCCAAGGGGCAAACTCAAAACCTCCGAGGCCGGCCCCCAAAATGGACGGGATGATCTGTTCGTGGAGATCCCCCACAAACCGATACTGAGGGCGGTTACGGAAAAACCGGACGGACGAGTGGAGCATGCTGCTGCACGATGCCGCATCCGCGACGCTCTCCACAGGGATCAGGAAGGCTTCTGCACTGGTGGAAGCCAAGGTTTGCCGGACTTCCGCAGCGGGCCAATTGGCAAGGGTTTCGTCGGCGTCCAGGATGAGAATCCAGTCGCCCTTGGCATGCCGGAGGCTCTCGTTCCGCGCGGCGGAAAAGTCATTCCGCCACTCCATGTGGTACACCTCAGCCCCATAACGTGTGGCTATGTCTGGAGTGTGGTCCCGCGATCCCGTATCTACCACCACAATCTGGTTGGCCAGTCCTTTGGCGCTCTCCAGACAGGCAGGGAGGCAGCTCTCCTCGTCTTTCACGATCATGCAAAGGGAGATGGCAACTGCCGGCGCCTTGTTCAAGGATGAAGCCGGAGCGTCGGATGGGCCGGGTACGGCAGGCAAATCATTCTTCATGTCTTGACCCCCACTCACAGTCGCGCCTGCGGCACTGACCGTACCGAAAGCGACGGGCTGGCCGCGCGCAAGCCAGCCCGTCGCAGTGCGCAAATACAACCGCACTTCAGAGCGTGCCACCGCAGCCTAAGCGTTACCGCAACAGCTGCAGGACCGCCTGCGGGGCCACGTTGGCCTGGGCCAACATCGCCGTGCCCGCCTGCTGCAGGATCTGGGCGCGGGTGAAGTTGACCATTTCCTGGCCCATATCGGCGTCGCGGATGCGGGACTCGGAGGCCGTCAGGTTCTCAGCTGCCACACCCAGGTTGGCGATGGTGTGCTCCAGGCGGTTCTGGACCGCTCCCAGGTTGGCGCGGTTGGTGGAAACCAGTTGGATGGCACTGTCGATGGCTACGATGGCATCCTGAGCACTGGCGGCAGTGCTGATGGCAATCGTAGCAGTACTAATGCCCAGGCTATCCGCAGTCATTATGTCTATCTTAGCGTTGATGACCTGGTTTTGGTTAGCCCCGACCTGGAAGTCGATCCCGGAGACCGAGAACGTTGTGCTATTAAGCAGGGTCATGCCGTTAAACTGGGTCTGATCGGCAATACGTTGAATCTCGGTCTGCAGTTGCTGGAACTCCGCCTGGATGTTCGCACGGTCGCTGTCCGTGTAGGTACCGTTCGCCGACTGTACAGCCAGCTCACGCATGCGCTGCAGGATGGAGTGGGTCTCGTTTAGCGCACCCTCAGCCGTCTGAATCAGGGAGATGCCGTCCTGGGCATTACGGATGCCCTGGTTGAGGCCGCGGACCTGGCTGCGCAGCTTTTCGGAGATCGCAAGGCCCGCGGCGTCGTCGGCGGCCCGGTTGATGCGGAGGCCCGAAGACAGCCGCTCCATCGCCTTGCTCATGTCCATGCCCGTCAGAACGAGGTTCCGATGGGCATCGATGGCCGCGATGTTCTGGTTAATGACTAGAGCCATGAGGCTATTCCTCCTTGATTTCGCTGATTGTTTGCCCTGGTTTCCGTACCGGGGCGAGCTTCGTCACTCTACTCGCATATTCGATGTCGTGGAAGCAAGATCCGCCATTTTCGAGTCCTTTCCTGTCGCCCGGAATCCCCCCTCCCCTGTACCGGCTTTCACGCCGCTGAGGATCGAAACACCGCGGTGAAAGGAGCAATGCTGCCACGTTTTGCCGGTACTTGGTGCCGGCTGCTGCGGGACTGCCTTCGTGGCCTAGAGTACCTTCGGCCTGCGTGTTGCCCTGTATCCAGGTGCAATTCCCTCGGCAGTTCTTGCTGCGTGCGGCAGCCCACGTGCTTGGCGGCCCTTGTCGATTTGGTCGGGAATCCTCGGATCTGCTCCGCGGTGCCCTCCAGCTTCGCTATGCCGGACGCCGCCTGCTACGATGGCGGCCAGGCTTGCTAGCCTGGACTCCTGTGTACTGATTTCGTTTACTTTATCGGCCTGACGAGCTGAGACTTAAGAGGAAAAGTCACTTTGGCGGATCCTGCCGGCACCGTAGGGCTGCCAGACGCTCCGCGGCGGCACGAAACTGGGGCGCCGACGCCTGGGCACGCCGGTAGTGGGCTGCGGCCTCGTCCGTGCGGCCCAGGACCTCCGCAATGACGCCGAGGTTGTACTCCGCCAGGTATGATCCCACGCCCGGCGTGGTGGTGTAGCGGGTGGGCGCCTCGCCGCGGCGAAGGCACTCCCTGAAGGCAGCCTGGGCCAGGTCCGGGCGTTCCAGATCCAGGGCCAATGTACCCTGTATGAAATAGAGGTCCGTGAAGTCGGGGTAAAGGCGGAATCCTTCATCCAGCAAATCCAAGGCCTCGCCGTAGCGGTGGAGGGAGCGAAGGCATTGGACGGTGTCCAGCAGCAGCTTGGAGGTCCAGACGCCCTGCAGTTCGTGGGCGGCGAACAGCTCCCGGAGGGCGGAGGCAAAGTCCCCCAGCTGGGTGTAGTCGGTGGCCAGGGCATAGTGCAGATAGGCGTCCGCGGGAGTTTCTGCGAGACGCCGGGAAATCAGGTCCACATAGCGGCGGGCCTTTTCGCGGATGGGATCCGGGTCCGGGGGGCGGGCGGAGCCAGCTGAACCGCCGCTGGGGCAAAGCTGCGCGCCGGACGCTTTGCTGTGCGCCTGGGCCTGCTGGCCGTGCACTGCGACCCCCGGCTCGTACCCGTGGTGGAGGATGAGGAGGCCCGAATCGCCGGGGCCGAGGGGAGGGCTGTGCGGACCTGTCCCCATAAGACGCCCATTCTGGCTCTCAAACACTGGGGTCACCTCTTCGTGCACGGCGTGGCGATACTCGAACAGCCCGCCTCGAAACAGGCGTAACACCCGCCCCCGCTGGGCTTGCTCCGGATGGCCTGGGCCGCCCAGGAAAGTGAAACACTCCAAGAAGTACCAGTCGTACTGCGGCGCGGCCAAAAGGGTCCGCAGGCGCGGGCCGTGGCCGGGGGCCAACTCCTCGTCGGCATCCAGGACCAGGACCCAGTCGCCGTGAGCGTGGGCCAGCGACGCGTTGCGGGCGGCGGCGAAGTCGTCCTGCCATTCGTAAGAGAACACCTGCGCCCCCAGCGAGCGGGCCAGCTGGGCCGTGCCGTCTGTGGACCCGGTATCCACCACGATGATCTCATCGACGGCTCCCCGGACGCTGGCCAGGCAGCGGGCCAGGTTCTTTTCTTCGTTGCGCACGATCATGCACAGGCTGAGCAAGGGCAAGACGATCCCTCCGTCCGTGGATGGGCTGTTGCGTTGGCATATTCCCCCTGCGCGAGGGGTAGTCCTGCCAGGGCCGGCCCGCCCGAAGAGATTGTCCACCTGCGCCACCGCCTCGAGATAGCCCAACGGCGCCCGGCGGCGCTCCGCTAGCCCGGGAATCGCCGCACGAACCAGCTTTTCACCACCTGCGTAAGCACCACATAGCTGATCAGCATCGCGGCCAGCAGCAGCCAGAACAGTCCGGGTAGATGCACAAATCCTAGCATGCCTGCCAACGGCGAGAACGGCAAGAGCGCCCCCACCAGCACAATGATCAGCGAGGTCAGCGTTAAAGGCCGGCTCGCCCAGCTTTGCAGGAACGGGATCTTGTTCGTCCGGATGACATGGATGATCAGCGTCTGGGTGAACAGCGACTCCGTAAACCACGCGGTGTGGAACAGTTGTTGGTGGTAAAGATCCGGCGTAGCCCAGGCCCCAAACACGAACAGCATGATCAAGAAAGTTGCATAGTCGAAGATCGAGCTGATCGGTCCGATGGCCAGGATGAAGCGCTGAATCTCGCCCACCGCCCACTTCCTGGGCACAGCCAGCCACTCCGCGTCTACCTCGTCGGTGGGAATCGCCGTCTGGGATAGATCGTACAGCAGATTGTTGGTCAGAATCTGCAGGGGCAGCATCGGCAAGAATGGCAGGAACAAGCTGCCGCCGACGACGCTGAACATGTTCCCGAAGTTCGAGCTGGCCGCCATCTTGATGTACTTGAGGATGTTTCCGAATACCCGGCGGCCTTCCATCACTCCGTCCCGCAGGACCAACAGGCTGTTTTCGAGCAAAATGATGTCCGACGACTCCCTGGCGATGTCTACCGCGCTGTCCACAGAGATGCCCACGTCTGCAGCCCGCAGAGCCGGCGCGTCGTTGATCCCGTCGCCCATGAAACCCACCACGTGGCCGCGTTCCCGCAGGATGCGAATGACGCGCTCCTTATCGGCCGGTGCCAGCTTAGCGAAGATCGAGACCCGGTCGACTTGTTCGGCCAGCTCGGCATCGGTCATGTTCTCGATCTCGCTGCCCACCAGCACAACACCTGCCTCCGGCCCGGCGCGAAGCACTGGTTCGACACCCGGCTCTGGCCCTGCACCCGCCACCGGCCCGACGGGCGGCACTGGCTCGGTGCCCGGCACCAGCCCGACCTCCTGACAGATACGCCGTGTCACCACGTCGTTATCGCCCGTCAGGATCTTCACCTGCACCCCCAGGGCAGCCAACTCCCGGATCGACTGGGCAGCGGTGGCCTTGGGCGGGTCCAGAAACGCCAGAAAGCCCATGAGGGTCAGCTCGGACTCGTCCTGCACCGTGTAAAGACGCTCCCCGGCCGGCAATCGCTTGAATCCCAGCGCCAAAACCCGCAGCCCGTCTTCGTTGAGCCGGTGAACCAGCTCCAGCGCCTGGCGCCGCCGCTCCTCGCTGAACGGGACCACCGCGTCTCCGTCTGCCAGCGTCGTGCAGAGGTTGAGCAGCTCTTCCACTGCGCCCTTGCAAATCAACAGATGGCCATCGCCCGCCTCGTGCACCACCACCGACATCCGGCGCCGTACAAAGTCGAACGGGATCTCGTCGACCTTGCGGTAGCGGGTTTCGACCTTCAGATCCGCCTCCACTTCCCGGTGCTCCAGCACAGCCACGTCCAGCATACTCTTGAGCCCGGTCTGGTAGAAGCTGTTGAGGAACGCATAGCCGAGCACACTGTCACTCTCGCGGCCATGGATGTCGATATGCTTTTCCAGCACCACCCGGCCTTCGGTGATGGTCCCGGTCTTGTCTGTGCACAGGACGTCCATGGCACCGAAGTTTTGGATGGCTGCCAGCCGCTTGACGATGACTTTGCGCCGCGACATGGCCAGCGCGCCCTTGGACAGATTGACCGTGACGATCATCGGCAGCATCTCCGGCGTCAAACCCACCGCCACGGCCAAGGCGAACAGAAAGGCCTCCAGCCAGTTCCCCTTAGTCAGCCCATTGATGAGGAAGACCGCCGGCACCATCACGGCCATCAGCCGGATCATCAGCCAGGTAAACCGGTTAATGCCCGTGTCAAAGCTGGTAGCCACCGCCGGGGCGGTCACGCTCTTGGCCAGGGAGCCGAAATAGGTCCGGCTGCCGGTAGCCAGAACCACCGCCGTGGCCGTCCCGCTTTCCACGTTGGTCCCCATGAAGCACAGGTCCGCCGCCTCGAGCGCGCTAGATAGCTCCGCCCGCTCGTCCGCTTCCGCCGTCTTCTCCACAGGTAGCGACTCGCCGGTCAGCGCTGCCTGGTTCACGAACAAGTCCCGGGCAGATATGAGCCGGATATCGCCCGGCACCATGTCGCCAGCAGCCAGGCAGACCACGTCGCCCGGCACCAGCTCGCGGATGGGAACCTCCTGCTTCTGGCCGTCCCTGACCACCGTAGCCGTGGTCGAGACCATAGCTTGCAGTTCCCGGGCGGCGGCGTCGGCCCGGGCCTCCTGGAAATAGCGGAGGACCACGCCTAGCACGACCATGAAGCCCATCATGGCTGCACCCGTGGCGTCGCCCGTGGCCAGGGAGACGGTCGCGAGCACGGCCAACAGGACGACCAGGGGGTTGCGAACGTTCTCCCATAGCCGCCGCCAAACCGTCTGGCGCTCTTCATGCACGACTTCATTGGGGCCGAACTGCTCCAGGCGGCTCTGCACATCCTCGGCGGTGAGGCCTGCCAGTGAACTTTTCTGCTGTGCCAAGACGGCGTGAGCGGGTAAGCGGGCTGCAGCCAGCAGCCCTGCGGCCTGCGCCCAAACCTTCGAATCCGGCTGAGCGTTTCTGGTTCTCCATTTCCGTTCTGCTGCAGACAACAGTGTTCCAATACCGAGCTTCCACATCGTAACCGCCTCCCCTATGCCGGGCGCGCCATGTCAGGGACCAGCGCCAATCGCCAGCCGCCAGGAGACCTCGGCCGAAGCCACTGCAGGAACTGCGATAGCCGCGGGGAGGGAAGGCAACGGGAAGTGACAGAATCCCAGTTGGAGCAGCCAAGGAGAGAGGTGAAAAGAAGAAGGTGGAAAGCCGGGGTCAGACTACGGATCACGCGATCTTAGCGCACGGATCGTACGGTCCAACCGATCATGCAGCCCTACCGATCGTGCGGTCTTGCCGGTCGCGCAGTCTTGCTGAATCGTGCCGGCCTCCGCCAGGGGGGCCGTACCCAATGGATGGGGGGGCCGTGCCCGGCGGACGAGAAACGCCGACCCCTCCCCGCCTTGCCCTCGCCTCCGTTGGCTCGCAGCGCCAGCCGCTTCCAGCCGTGCTCCCGCGCCGCCCAGCCACTCAGCGATCGCAGCTTCAGCTTGTGAGGTGCCGATTCTTTGTGAGCACCATCTAGGGCCGCCGTCCATATCCCCACCCCCTGGCCGGTTCCATGTGCCGTTGGATTTCGGCGGACGTTCGCGTGCCGTTATTCCGCGCAAATCCTTGTGCTCATCCCACGCTTCGCCACCGCCGCAGCACACTGGGCAAAAAAAACTCCCCGGCGTGCGACCAGGGAGGGCTGCCAGACTTATCTGCCGGCTTTCATCCCCAGGCGCGGAGCCTGGGGAGGCGCGGGGCCCAACGCCCAGCGCCGACCGAAACGCCCCCCACTGGTTGAGCTTCAGCACTGCGTGTCGTAGGGATCAATCCCAGCCGCTTCGAGCCCGGCCTTGTTCTGACCGGACTTGCCCTACCCCTTGGCGTCTCTCGACGTTCCGGAGCAGCGGCCTCTGTACCACGCAGGAGCCTGGCCTAACGAGGGTTCTTCTTGCATCTCCGTTGCCGTGGTTGTGCTGCAGGAGACCCGCGCGTCAACGAAAGAGGGGGGCTTCCAGTGGTCAACCGGTGGGACGGCCGGGTGGAATCCCTGGGGGGACCGGCAGGGAGGTCGCGCTGGCGCGGTGGGACCTGGCCGTGGAGGATGGGCGACATGCAGACCGGCAAATCCGGGCGCGGCGTCGAGCGGGCGTGGCTCGACGCCTTGGCCGGGAGCTGCGCGACGGAAGACGGGGCGTTGCCCGCGAGCGCAAGTCAACCGGTACCGAGATCCGGCGCTGGATCGGGCGGAGCTTCCTGGCCGCAGGGAACCGGAGCGACAGGGTCGCAGGGTGAAAGCATAAAAAAAGGCCGCCTAGGCGGCGACCCTGCGCCGGAGATTTGCCCGGCCCACAGCCAGAATACCGGCCGGACACTCCCCGCAATCTGCGCATTCGTTATCTGCCTGAAGGCTGGCGGGATGCTGCCGGCATTTCCCGTCCGGAATCCAGCCCTCTCTGCTTTTCTGGTGCCGAAGGGGGGATTTGAACCCCCACGGGCGTAAAGCCCACTACACCCTGAATGTAGCGCGTCTGCCAATTCCACCACTTCGGCACGGGTGTTCATGTAAGCAAGATAAACTATACCACATGCGTGGCAGTTGTCAACACCCGTATTGACCGTCTACTTTACGCTAGCCGCCTTTGGCCCTCCTGTATGCGGCCTGGCTTTACTTGTTCTCCGCCTGAAGGAAGCCGCCCGGGGAACGACGAATTCCGCTGTCAGCGGAGCCGTGGTGCCCCGGAGCCGCCTCCAGTCCAGCGCCCAGGAAAGGACCGGGAAAGCCCATGCTGTTGGCAATCGACGTAGGAAATACCAATGTCGTCGTTGGCGTCTACCAAAAAGGCAAGCTGCTGTACCATTGGCGGATGGCCACAGACCCGGAACGCACCGCTGACGAGTACGGCGTCTTCATCCGTGCGTTCCTGCGGCATGAGGGGCTGGACCCTGCCGCGGTGGACAGCGTGGTGGTGGCTACGGTGGTCCCTCCCGTGATCCCCGCCGTGGAGGAGATGGCGCGACATTATTTCCATTGCCAGCCTCTGTTTGTGGAGCCTGGGATTCGGACCGGCCTGGCCATCAAGTATGAGAATCCCAAGGAGGTGGGGGCGGACCGTATCGCGAACGCCGTGGCAGCCTTGGAGCTTTACGGAGCTCCCGCCATCGTGGTGGATTTCGGCACCGCCACCACATTTGATGCCATCTCGCCCGCAGGCGAATACCTGGGCGGCGCCATCGCTCCGGGGGTGTGGATTTCTGCCGAAGCCCTTTTCTCCCACACGGCCCAGCTGCGCCGGGTCGAGCTGGTCAAGCCGCGGCAGGCCATCGGCCGAAACACCGTTTCCGCCCTTCAGGCCGGAATCCTCTACGGGGTCATCGGGCAGGTCCGCGAGCTGGTGCAGCGCATGAAAGAGGAGTTGGGCAGCCAGACCCGCGTGGTGGCCACCGGGGGCCTGGCCTCCATGGTGGCCCGGGAAGTCCCGGAGATCGAGGTCGTGAACCCCATGCTCACTCTGGAAGGCCTGCGACTGATCTATGAGCGGAACCTAAAGAAGGAGGAGGGGTGCGGGTGAAGCAACCGGGGCCATCCAGCCGTGCCGGTCAACCCCGCCGTGCCATTCTGGTGGGGTCCGACGCGGAGACATTGCCGGAGCTGGCTGAGCTGGCCCGTTCCGCCGGAGTGCTCCCCCTGGAGATCCTGCCATTGCGGTCAGGGGCCGTGGACCCTGCCACCCTCGTGACCCGCGGAAAGTTGGAGGAGCTGCACAGCCTCTGCCACCGGCTCACGCCGGATTTGATCCTGGTGGACGACGAGCTCAGCCCTGCGGTCCAGCGCAATCTGGAGGATTACCTGGATGTGCGGGTGCTGGACCGGACCCAGCTGATCCTGGACATTTTCGCCCAGAGGGCTCACACCCGCGAGGGAGCCCTACAGGTGGAGCTGGCTCAGCTCACGTACCTGCTGCCCCGCCTGGCCGGGCGGGGCGGCGCGCTGTCCCGTCTGGGCGGGGGCATTGGCACCCGGGGCCCGGGGGAAACCCGCCTGGAAACAGACCGCCGCCGCGTGCGCCGCCGCATCGCCTGGCTACGGACCCAGCTGGCGCAGGTGGAGGGCAGGCGCCAGCAGGTACGGGACCGCCGGCGCCAGCATGAACTGGCTTTGGTGGCCCTGGTGGGATACACCAATGCCGGGAAGACATCCCTGCTGAACGCCTTGACTCAGGCCGGGGCCGCCGCAGAGGACCGCCTGTTTGCCACGTTGGATCCGCTCACCCGCCGCCTGGTGCTGCCGGGATGCGGCTCCGTGTTGGTCACCGACACCGTGGGCTTCATTCGCAAGCTCCCGCATCAGCTGGTGGCGGCGTTCCGGGCCACCCTGGAGGAAGCCGTGGATGCGGATGTTCTGATCCACGTCATCGACATCCATGCCCCGGACTGCCTGGCTCAGAAGGCCGTCGTGGAACAGGTGCTACAGGAACTGGGAGCAGGCGGGAAGCCTTTGATCGAGGCCTACAACAAGGTGGACCTGCTGCCTTCACCCGCTTTGCCTTGGATGCGGTCCGGCCTGAGCTCCGCCAGTACCGACGAAGCGCGGCGTCCCAGCGGGGACCCGGAGGGCGGTCTCGGCCCAGTTAGGCCCTGGGGCAGGGTCATGGTGTCCGCCCGGACGGGGTTCGGCCTGGACTCTCTGAAGCAGCTTTTGGCCGCATATGTGGCCCGGCATGAGCAGGAAGCCACTTTTCTCTTTCCCTATGACCGCCTGGGAGAGCTGCGCCGGCTGCACGACGACGGCAGGGTCATCTCCACCCGGTATACGCCCGCCGGCGTGGCGGTCCGGGCCATGATATCCCCCCATCTGGCAGCCCGCCTGTCCGCATGGCGGCACAACAGTTGACGGCACAACAGTTGACGGATGGGAGGGAACGGACCCAGGCACGGCGAAGATTCCCTGCCGGCGCCGGCCGCGGTGCAGGTGCGGGAAATGTGCCTGGAGGCAGGGAGGTTCGCAATTGTACGCAATTCGGGATTCCGGCTGGCTGGAAGTCATCACCGGCTCCATGTTCAGCGGCAAAAGCGAGGAGCTCATCCGTAGAGTCCGCCGGGCACAGATTGCCAGGCAAAAGGTCCAGGTGTTCAAGCCGAAGCTGGATCACAGGTACGGAGTGGAGCGAGTGGCCTCCCATAACGGGACAAGCTTGGAAGCGGTGCCGGTGGCACGGGCTGCGGAGATCCTGGAGCGGGTGGAGCCGGATACGGAAGTGGTGGCCATCGATGAGGTTCAGTTTTTCGACGCGGCCATCGTGAGTGTATGCCAGCGCCTGGCGGACCGGGGGAAGCGCGTGATCGCCGCCGGGTTGGACATGGACTTCCGCGGTGAGCCGTTCGGCTCCATTCCTACGTTAATGGCCGTGGCGGAATACGTTACGAAACTGCAAGCCATCTGTGTGCGCTGCGGCAACCCGGCCAGCCGCACCCAAAGGCTGGTCAATGGCAAGCCTGCCCAATACTCCGATCCCGTGATCCTGGTGGGAGCCAGGGAGCATTACGAGGCCCGCTGCCGCCGCTGCCATGAAGTGCCCGGCGCTCCCGGCCAGAACACGGCGCCCGTGGAGCACGGCGGCTGACCACGGTGCCGCACCTGCCCTTGCCGACGGGAAAGGCATGCGTTATGATCATGGCGGAATGGTCCGTAATAATGATCCGTAATCACGTGCAAAATCACGTGCGAGGTCGGGTGGCACGGACATGCGGTTGGTGCAAAGGATCGAGAATTATGGAGGGCAGGCGGTGATCGAGGGGGTCATGATGCGGGGCCGTGAGGTCATGGCCACCGCCGTGCGGCGCGACGACGACCAGATCGTGGTGGACCGCCGCCCTGTGGCTCCCTGGTCCAAGCGCTATCCCGTGCTGGCGTGGCCTTTGATCCGGGGCGTGGTGGCCCTGGTGGATTCCTTGGCCATCGGCGTGCAGTCGCTGGTTTTTTCCGCCAACGTGGCTGCCGCCGACGAGGACGTGGAGATCAAGCCCCGGGACATGGCCCTGAGCATGATCCTGGCCTTGGCCCTGGCTCTGGTGTTTTTCGTCGCCTTGCCGGCAGGGATCATCCGCCTGGTGCAGGGGGCTGTGGAGAGCAATCTGCTACTCAATGTCCTGGAGGGCCTCATCAAGGTGGCCATCTTCACCGGCTACCTGGCTGCCATTGGCCTAATGCCGGACATCCGGCGGGTGTTCCAATATCACGGGGCTGAGCACAAGGTGATCAACGCCTTCGAAGGCGGCGCCGATCTCAGCGTGGAGGCGGTGCGCCCCTACAGCCGCATTCATCCCCGCTGCGGAACCAGCTTCATCTTCTTTGTGCTGTTGGTGAGCATTTTCGTCTTTTCTTTCTTCGGACGGCCGCCGTTTGTCCAGCGTGTTCTCATTCACATAGCCATTCTGCCGCTGGTGGCCGGCCTTTCCTATGAGCTCATCCGGGCCTCCGGGCGCCCGAAGCCGTTTTTCCTGTTGCGGTGGCTGGCCCAACCGGGCTGGTGGCTGCAGCGGCTGACCACCCGCGAGCCGGATGACGCCCAGCTGGAGGTGGGGCTGCGGGCCCTGATGGAGGTCTTGCCTCCGGAGGCCCGGCATTCGTATTCCTCCCGGCCGAAGGGGCTGCATGTATGCTAGAGAAACTGGATCTAGGCGCCTTGGTGGAGCGCTACGAGGAACTGGGCCGGCAGCTGTCCGATCCGGATCTGCTGCGTGACCAGAGGGCTTATCAGGAATGTGCCCGGGCGCACGCAAACCTGGAGCCCATTGTCCAGACCTTTCAACAATATCAGGCTGTGCAAAACCAGATCGAAGAAACCCGGGCCATGCTCAATGAGCCGCTGGAGCCAGAGTTGCACCAGCTGGCGGAAGAGGAACTGAAGAAGCTGCACAGGGAAGAAAAGGAACTGCACCAAAAGCTGCGCATCCTGCTTTTGCCCAAGGACCCCAACGATGACAAGAACGTCATCGTGGAAATCCGGGCCGGCGCCGGCGGCGAAGAGGCGGCGTTGTTCGCCGCTGACCTGCTGCGGATGTATACGCGATACGCTGAGCGCCATCGCTGGGCGGTGGAACTTTTGAGCGCCAATTCCACGGAGCTGGGGGGCTTCAAAGAAGTCATCTTCCAGCTGTCGGGCCGCGGCGCCTACAGCCGCTTGAAATTCGAATCCGGCGTCCACCGGGTGCAGCGGGTTCCGGTGACGGAGGCTTCCGGCCGCATCCATACCTCCACGGCCACGGTGGCGGTGCTGCCGGAAGCGGATGAGGTGGAAGTGGACATCGACCCCGGTGACCTGCGCATCGACGTCTACCGCTCCACAGGCCACGGCGGCCAGCACGTGAATACCACGGACTCCGCCGTGCGTATCACGCATCTCCCCACAGGCACAGTGGTCACCTGCCAGGATGAGCGTTCCCAGCAGCAAAACCGGGAAAAGGCCATGCGCATCTTGCGGGCGCGGCTCCTGGACCGGGCCCAACGGGCCCAAAAGGAGCAGGAGGACGCCCTGCGGCGTACCCAGGTGGGGACCGGCGACCGGAGTGAGCGGATTCGCACATACAATTTCCCCCAAGGCCGGGTCACGGACCATCGCATCGGGCTGACGCTGTACCAGCTGGAGAACTTCTTGGACGGGGACATGGATGAGCTGCTGGACGCCCTGGCCGAAGAGGATCAAGCCAGAAAACTGAGCCAAGCCGAGGCCGTGCATTGAGTATGGCAGGTGCGGCGCGGGAAGGGGCCGGTCCCCGGCGATTGCTGACGGTCCTGCAGCTGGCCACGGGGTACTTGCAGAAAAAAGGCGTTCCTCAGGCGCGCCTGGACGCGGAGGTCCTGTTGGCGTCGGTACTGGAATGCCCCCGGATCCAGCTGTACGTCCAGTATGACCGGATTCTCACCCCGGAGGAGATCGCCCGCTACCGGGAGCTCACGGGCCGCCGCGGACGCCGGGAACCGGTGGCCTATCTGGTGGGCCGCAAGGAATTCTGCGGTCTGCCGTTCCAGGTGACACCGGCGGTGCTGATCCCCCGGCCGGAGACGGAACTGCTGGTGGACCTGGCCTCGGGTTGGGCCAGCCAGGGCGGTCCCGACCAAGCCCTGGTAGCCGCGGACGTGGGCACCGGCTCCGGCGCCATCGCCGTGGCCCTGGCCCGGCGCCATCCCCGGGCGGAGGTCTATGCCACCGACGCCTTCGCGGAAGCCCTGGCCGTGGCGCAGCAAAATGCCGCGAGCCTGGGAGTGGCTGAAAGGGTGCACTTTCTGCGGGGAAACCTGGCGGAGCCTTTGCTGGCCCAGGGACTGGCAGGCCGCGTGGACATCCTCTTGAGCAATCCCCCGTATGTCTCTTCGTCAGAATTTGCAAATCTGGCACCGGAATTGGCCTATGAGCCGCGGCCGGCTTTGGATGGCGGCCTCGACGGCATGAAATACTATGGCCCGCTGTGGGAGCAGGCGGCCCGGCTTGTTTGCACCGGGGGGCGGGTTGCGTTCGAGGTGAGCCCCATGATCGCAGAAAAGGTGGCAGACCTGGCCAAGGCTTCAGAAGCCTGGACGGAGGTGTCCCTGCACAAGGATCTGGCCGGGCATTGGCGGGCCGTCTCGGCCCGCCGGACGTGAGCCGGCTGCCGCAAGGAGTGAGGCGTTTGCTGATGAATGTGCGGCGCATGCGCACGGAGAACGGGACCCTCATTTTCCGCATCCCGCCCGATCAGGTTTCCTCCCCGGAAGCTGCCGCCCTGCTGAGCGAGGCCGCGGCTTTGTTGCGGTCCGGTGAAACCGTCGTGTTTCCGACGGAGACCGTTTACGGCCTGGGGGCGGTGGCGTCCTCGCCGGAGGCGGTGCGCAAGATTTTCGCCGCCAAGGGAAGGCCGGGCGACAATCCCCTGATCGTTCACATCTGGGAGCCGGAACAGCTCTTCGCCGTGGGGACCCGCGTGCCGGATACAGGGGCAGTCCTGGCCCGGCATTTCTGGCCCGGCCCCTTGACCCTGGTGGTGCCGGTGGGCCCGGACATCGTCCCGGAGGTCACCGCCGGCTTAAGCACCGTCGGCGTGCGGCTGCCAGCTCATCCGGTGGCTTTGGCCCTGCTGCGCCAGGTAGGCCTGCCGGTGGCGGCGCCCAGCGCCAATCTGTCGGGGCGTCCCAGCCCCACCACCGCCGAGCACGCCGTCCATGACCTGGACGGGCGGGTGGCGGCCATCATCGACAGCGGACCGACCGCCGTGGGGTTGGAATCCACGGTGCTGGACATCACCCTGTTCCCGCCCACGGTGTTGCGCCCCGGCGGGATCACCCGGGAGGAGCTGGAGGACCTCCTGGGCATGGGCATCGCGGAGCAGTTGTCGGCCCCTCCGGGTCAGAAACCCCGTTCCCCGGGCCAGAAGTATACCCACTACAAGCCCAAGGCCCAAGTGCGGATGGTCCAAGGCACAGCCGAGATCCGGCTTGCCGAAAATCCCGGACCTGGCGCCGTGGCCGGAACAAGGCGGGTCGCCGTCCCGGATTTCGCCCCCCTTGCCCAGGCCGTTTGGGATCGTTGTGTGCGGGAAAGGCGGCGTTCCCAGCATCCGGCCATCCTGGCCACGGAGGAGACCCTCCCTTATTACTGGGCCTGCGGCGCCCGCTGGGAGTCCCTGCCTCCGGTCTTCACCGGGCCTCTCGTCCCCGCCGGCGCCGGGAAGGAGCTGGAGGGGGTCTGGCTTTTCAATCTGGGCTCCAGGGCGGATTTACATCAGATAGCCGCCCATCTCTACACATGCCTGCGGCTGCTGGATGCCGTGGATGCCACCGTGGCCTTCGCCGAGCAGGTGCCGGCCCAGGGCATCGGCGCAGCCGTCATGAACCGCTTGCGGCGCGCCTGCGGCGGGCTGGTCTGGGATCCTCTCGCAGGGTCGGAGTCTGAGGCGGGATCCCCAGGATTTTAGTCCGCAAACTCGCACCTTC
The DNA here is from genome assembly GCA_014896355.1 of Bacillota bacterium. Lineage (GTDB taxonomy): Bacteria > Bacillota > UBA5301 > Bu52 > Bu52 > Bu52. Next base: position 43,979 of record JADBKO010000011.1, on the reverse strand, counting down.
AAAGTTCCCAGCCGGACCTCCCGGATGTCAACGCGGTGAGGGTGCCAGATGGCTCCAGCACCAAAGGGTGAACAGCATGGCCACGGGATAGAGCGACAGCGTGGCGGCAGCCACCACGCCGGAATCGTTGAGGGCGAATTCCGCCACAGCAGTGATCAGGCTGACTTCCAATCCATGGGCCAGGTACGGCCGGTCTTTTAGCAGCGGATCCCACAAAAAGGTGGGCCGGAAGAAAAACAGCGCCAGCAAGGCTGCCAGGAACGCCACCAGGGCGTCCGCCCAGTACGTGAAGTGCAGCAGCCTCCAGTTCATGCTCAGCTTGCGCTGGACCGTATCCAGGAAGGGCGTGGCCCCCTGGCTTTGCATCTCCAGCCAGAGTTTACCAACGTGCGAGGGCAGGGGCCGGGTGGCATCCCAGGCCGCCACCAGGAGCAGGAGCAAGGTCCCGATGAGCACCGCCACCATCAGCAGGCGAAAAAGGCTTTTGTAATTGGGCTTGCGCCCGGGACCCGGCAGGATCAGCCAGGCCAGGCACGCCGTCAGCGCCGCCAACGCCCCGCCGACATCGGCGCCCCAGCCAGGATGAAAGAAAACCACCGCCACCAGCCAGAAAGGCAGCGACCACAGCAGGCGCTGGCGCCAGTTCGGATACCCGTCGGGAGGGGGCTGCCCGTGCCTACGATCCTGCCACCATTGCCAGAAGGCCCCCATGGCGGCCACAACGGCCCCCAGGGTGACGCCCTCATATTCGTTGCCGATGCCGTAATAGCGGGCGCCGTCCTGGGGGTCATAACCCAGGGGCGAGGAGCGGGCCAGATGCCAGCCGGTCACGGCGTCCAGGACCACCACCAACGCTGTGACGATGTAAATCCAGGCGAACGCCCCCAGGGGCTCCCAGGTCTTCCCCGCCCACCGTGCCACTAACGGCAGCGCCAGGCTGATGATGACCACCACCGCCCCCATGAGCCAGGGATGCAGGCTGCTCACCGCGGCTCCGCCCAGCAGAAGGGCCAGCGGATAGGTGGTCAGGATCAGCAGCAAGGCTATGAAAAACCGCAGCACTGGCTGGGGCCGCGCGGCATTGGGCCAGAAGACCATGGCCAGAATGGCCAGCACCAGGACGATCTGGATATAGACGAAGGTCTTCAGAAAGGCGGGGCGGATGTTGGTCAGAGAGGCCAGCTGGTTGGCCTGTAGGCCCAGCCAGGCCAACTGGGCGGAAGGCTGGTTTTCGGCAGGGACAAGCCCCGGCGGCAGAGGGCGGGAGTACACCGGTTCCCCCAGCATCCCCGCGGGCTCCGGCACGCCCAGCCATTGAAGGATTGTGGGGGCAACGTCGATGTTGGCGCAGATGCCGGCCCAATGGGTGGTGGCCCCCTCCAGCAGCCCGGGCGCCAGACCTCCGCCGGCCATCAGGAAGAACCCCAGCCGCAGCCGGTTGGAGTAGGCGGTGGTTCCCGGCATGGGCCCGACGATGAAAAGCCGCGTGTTGCCCGGGTTTATCCGCTCCCAGAGACGGCCGATGAAGGCGTCCAGGCGCTTCAGGGACAACGCCTGCCAGTAAGCCTGCCGTTCAGGACTGGCCAGAGGAGAGTAGGTATTGATGCGCTCCAGGTCTCCGGCCTCCACCACCACCACGTCTGCCTGCCGATAAAAGAGAACGAAGGCCTTTTCCAAGGCGGCATAGTCGGCGCGGGTACCCCAGGGGAACGAGGGATCCTTCTGGCGCGCTGCTTCGCCGGCCAGCCCCTGCGAGATGATGCCCCGGCTGTCAGCAGCCAGCAGGGCACCCGGCCGGTGCGGGCTGAGCCCGTCGCTGTCCCCCAGGTAAGCCACGCGCAGGCCGGCAGTCCGCAGGGCATCGGCAAAACTCCCTACGAACGTGGGGTGGTCGTTCTCGGCGTTGGCAGCCTGCAGTGCTGGTTCGTTCAGCACGCCCAGGCCGCCGGGTGGAAGTGCGAAACCCGTGCGGCGCCTGAACACCACGGCCGCTGGCTGATGAGCCTCTGCGTCACCGCTGGGGATGGATTCCGAGGCCATCAGCACCTGGTCGGCGTTGACGGGAGCCAGGGCCCGGGAGCCGGCCGAAAGGGTGGCCCCGGCGTTCACCATGGTGGCAGATCCGGCTGTGCGCGTATTCATGAGCGCGGAAGAACCCTGGCTGCCCAGAATGGCTGCCAGGTGGGGCATGGGTACCGACGCCAGTTCCGCAGCGGATAGAGCCGGCACCGCCACGACCACGGCCTTCCTGCCGGTGTGCGGAGAAGCCGGGGCAGCAGGCTGGGCGGCAAGCTGAGCCGGAGGCTGGGCTGGAGGCTGGGCGGCAGCCGCCCGGCACGACGGGGATAAGTGCGGCACCCCTGCGCCCCACGCCAGGACCGATCCAAGGGTCAAGGCCAGGGCAAGAACCGTGGCTGCGGCCTTGCGGCCCACCGTGCTTCGGAAGCGGGAGCCAGGGAGGGGCTCAGGGCTTTTCCTGCCGGCCGGGGGACGAAGAAGCACGATCTGCCAAAACATATTCGTAGATCCTTTCTGTCTCCTGCACTACGCGCCGGGGTGAAAACCGGGCGCTGCTGGCGTTTCTTCCTTTTTCGGAGAGCTCCTTCCGCCGCTGCTCGTCGCCCAGCAGGCCTGCTATGGCTGCAGCCAAGGCTGCAGGTTGCCGTGGCGGAACCAGAACACCGCAGCCGTCGAGGACTTCGGGCAGGCCCCCCGCCGGCGTGGCAATGACCGGCACGCCGGCCAGCATGGCCTCGGCGGCGGTCATGCCCCACCCTTCGCTTTCGCTGGGAAGCACAAACAACGTAGCCCGGGCCAGCAGCTGCGGCACGTCGTGGCGCTGCCCCAAAAGCCGGACTTGATCCTGCAGCCCTTCTCTGTAGATGAGCTCTTCCAGCCGGGGACGCTGCGGCCCCTCGCCAGCGATCCAGAATTGCGGTGGCGGACCCGAGACAGTCCAGCGGCCTCCCTCGGCCCGCCCCTCAGTCTGCATCTGGCGCTTCAGAATGGCCACGGCTTGCACCAGGGTTTCCAGGCCTTTGCTGGGGACCAGCCGGGCCACCGTGAGCACGAGGGGGGCGCCGGCAGGAAGAGCCGGGAGCCCTGACGCGGTGCCGGAGTCCTCCGTGGCGGCGGCGGGCCGAGCCGGTCCGGCCTGCGGCGGCGCCGTCGTGCCGGCTGCGCCATCTGAGCCACCTGCCAGAAACGGCGTTGGGTCCAGGGCCGGCGGCACCACCCGGAGGCGGCGGCGCACATCCGGGCCGGTCACAGACTCCAGGCGCTGCGCCAAAGCCTGGGATACGGGCAGGTAAAAGGCCGTCCACCGGGCAAGAAACCGTTCCAGCCAAAGGCTCAGACGGGCCTGCCCGGGCGGCAGATAATCAGGGGGCCAGTTATGCAAGGAGTACACCACGGGAATTCCGCAGAGGGCCGCAGCCATCCGGCCTGGGATGCTGGCCCGAAATCCCTGTACATGCAGAAGTTGCGGGCGCAGGCCGCGCAGCAGCCGGACCAGCTGCCAAACAAGGCCCGGTTCCGCCAAAGGCCGGACACGGTCCCCGAGGGCCAGCGGGTAACGCGCCGTTCCCACGGGGGTGGCTTCCAGGGCCTGCGCCAGCTCGGGTGAGAGGTCCCCGGCCACGGCGTACCGGTAGGGTCCGTCGCCGCCCAGCGCCGCGTAAAACGCCCGCAAGGCCTGGGACATGCCGCCCGCAGCCGGACGGACCAGATGCAGGACGAGCGGCCTCTTCTCTGGCACAGGCGCCATATGCTGCCCTCCGTTCCTGTGGGGAGGGAAAGCCCCAGGAAGGGGCTCTTTCCCGGGCCCGTCCCATAATCTATACTAGGGATGGACGCAATATCCTGCCAGGCGGACGCACGCCCAGGCCGGCGTCCTGCTCCCGCCTGTTCATTCTGCCCGGGGAGGGGAACTTTGCGGCTCCCCCGCCCGTTAACTTCAGTGAATCGATGCGAATCGATGCGGGGAACAGCCGGGAAGAAGATCCCGAAAACGAGGACGGGACAGCTATGCTCGGTACCGAAACCCTTGAGGCGGCCGCACTGCGCCCCAATAAGCGGCAGGTTTTCGAACAACTGGTCTATAAACATCAGAAATTTGTGCTGAACGTGGCTTACCGGATGACCGGCGATCCCGAGGAAGCCAAGGATCTGGCACAAGAGGCCTTTGTCCGGGCTTTCCGGGCCTTTGACCGGTTTCAGCCGGGGACGTCGTTCGAGCGTTGGCTCTACCGAATCGTAGCGAACCTCTACATCGACAGTGTCCGGCGCAAGGGGCGGCACCACGAGGAATCCCTGAACGCTCCCGTTAACACACTCAACGGGCCGGTGGATCGGGCGGTGCCCGACTCCACCCACGACCCGGAGGAGATCCTGGAAACCCACGCCTTCACCGGCGAAGTGCAAAAGGCGATGGAATCCATTACGCCGGAGTACCGGATCGCGGTGATCCTCTGTGACGTGGAGGGGCTCTCATACGAGGAGATTGCCCAGGTGTTACGGTGCTCCATCGGCACTGTGCGCTCGCGGATCCACCGCGGCAGAAAACAGCTGCGGGACCGCCTGCGCAGCTATGCTGCAACCCACAACCTGCTAGGTGAGCAGCCATGAACTGCCAGGTGGTTCAGAATCTCCTATCCGCCTACGTGGACCAGGAGCTCCCGCCGGAGGACTACCGGCGGATCCGCCTTCACCTGGAAGAGTGCGCCGTCTGCCGCCGCGAATGGGAGAGCCTGCGACAGGTCAAACTTTTCTTGAACGGGCTACCGGAGCTGCCAGTGCCCAAGCAGTTCTGGGCGGAGTTGGACGCGCGGCTGGCAGCAGAAGCCGGAGAGTCGCCGGAGGTTGCCGGCAGCGGTGGTCATGGCGGTCACGGTTGGCCTGCAGGGCAGGCGCGGCAGTGGTGGAAACAGCTGGTGCCTGCGGCTGTGGCTTTCCTGCTGGTACTGGGGGGCAGCCAGTGGTTGCGGGATACCCTCCAGGTGCAGCCGCCGGTGGAGGAGAACTGGCCCATCGAATCCCTGCTGCGGGTTCATGATCAGTACGCGACGGACTCCGCCCCGGGCCCGCACGCCTTTCCGATGGTGCCGGACAACGGTCCTGTGGATGCGGCGCCGCCGGCATCCCCGGCAGCAGCGCCGGCGGACCCGGCTCTTCGCACCTGGGTTTGGTTTGCCGAGCCTTATTTCCCGTCCTCTTATCCGGGCGATTCCTCGTCTGCGGCGACCCTGGCTTCAGACTGGGGGAACTAGGTGTTGTGGGGGTCTCCGGTTCGTACAGGGCTCCGGCGCTTCGGCGCCGCGGCGGCACGTAAGATCGCGTGGAAGGCTGCGGCGGCGACGGGGCTGGCGGTGTTTCTGCCCATAAGCCTCTGTCTGGCGTATCCTTCCCACGATGCGCCGGCGGCATTTTACGCCGGCCCGCAGGTGCCGCTGGGCGTGGCGCAGCCCGATGGCCTTGCTGTGCGGGCAGGTTTTGTGGAGTTGGCATCGGCCCGGCCGCCTCAGGCCGGCACATGGACCAGCCAGGCGCTCTTGTCGCTCCTGAGCCGGCCTTGGAAAGGGACGTACTGGGGTGAGCAGGTGCTGACCCGGCGGGAGGATCCGGGTCCGGAACCCGGCGAAAGCGGCGGTAGCGGGCTGCCATCCCGGGCCCCGCAGACCACGGAGGTCCGGATCGTGGTGTACCGCTCCGGTAATCAAATGCGGTGGGAATATTCGTCCACTACTCCGGGCGGGGAAAACACGGTCTACCGGGTGGTGGCGGACGACGGCAACACCCGCTGGGACATCGACCAGATCCACAAGGTCGTGCGGGTTTCGTCTGCAGCGGTGCCGCCTCAGGTCAATGCGGAAAACCTGGGCCTGCTGCGGCGTAACTACAACCTGATCTACAGGGGGATGTCCCATGTAGCTGGAAGGCCCGCAGTGGTGGCGGACCTGGCCTCGAAGTTCCTGGGCCTGCGCGGGGTCCGGCTGTGGTTGGACACGGCCACGGGGCTCATCCTACAGCAGCAACGCCTCAGTCGCAGCGGGCAGATCCAGTACGAGATGCGCTTCGTCTCCATCCATTTTGGCCAAGCCCTGGACCCGGGTCTGTTCCGGCCGCGGATTCCGGCGGGATTCAGCGTCCACAGGGAGCCGGTGCGCTCCTGGCAGGAGGTCCTGTCCCTGGCCACCCGCCAGCTGGGCTCCGAGCCCCGGCTGCCGGCGGTGCTGCCTGCGGGGTTCGTGTTGGATGGCGCCAGCCTCATCACCACGGATCAGCCCCTGGACACGCTGTTTTTGCATTTCACCGATGGCGTGGTCGGGATTTCCCTCTTTCAAAGGCGCCTGCCGCCGGGGACGCGGGTGGTCATCCCCCATGCCCAGCCGCTGGAGGTGAACAGCAAACGCGGATATGTGTGCCAGTTCAAGGAAACAATGGCCCTGAGCTGGCAGGAAGATGATCTTGTCATGGTGCTGGTGGGAGATCTACCATTGAATTCGTTGCTGACCATCGCCGGCTCCTTTTGACGGACGCGGCCGGCGGGGTCCTGGTGGTCTGTGACATTTCCATGACATTCTGTGCCGGCGGGAACCATTTCTCCCCGAAGAACGGTTTTTAATTGGCGGACAGGTGAGAACAGACACGCCGTATACGTCCGGTACAGGGTGTTGGTAAGTGTCTAGAAGGAGGCAGAACAGCAATGTGGGTCTGGCGCGAAAAGACCAGAAAATACCTTCCGTTCTTGTTGGTGGTCCTGATCGCCGCCGTGGCCGGCGGTGCGGTGGGCGCTTATTTGATCGTGGGGCAGGCGGGCGGTGCAGCCTCCCCGGAGGCTTCCCAGCCGGCGGTGGTGGCCCAGGCTCCTGCAGCCGCCGCGGCTTCCGGCGGAGTGGTCACCGGGAACCCCATGGCCGTGGCGGATGTGGCGGCCAAGGTGGCGCCAGCGGTGGTCAAGATCGAAGTCGTGAGTTTGACTTCGGGGTCCGCCAACCCGTTTTTCGACGACCCCATGTTTCGCTACTTCTTCGGAGATTCTTTCGGCGGACCCCAGCAGCCGCGCCGGCAACAGGGGGCCGGTTCCGGTTTCATCATCAACAAGGACGGCCTTATTGTCACCAATGACCACGTGGTGCGGGGCGCCCAGTCCATCAAGGTATACGTGAAGGGCTACGCGAAGCCGCTGACGGGCAAGGTGGTGGGCGAGGACCGCCAGCTGGACCTGGCTGTGGTGAAAGTGGACACCGGCGGCAAGGCCCTGCCCACGGTGGAGTTGGGCAACGCCGACAAGTTGCGGGTGGGCGAATGGGTGGTGGCAATCGGTGACCCGTTCGGAATGGACTGGACCGTCACTGCCGGCGTGATCAGCGCCAAGGGGCGCCCGCTCACTGTGGATGACAATGGCCAGCCGCATCAGTACAAGAACATGTTGCAGACCGATGCCGCCATCAACCCCGGCAACAGCGGCGGCCCGCTGGTGGATCTATCCGGCCGCGTGGTGGGCATCAACACGGCGGTGAACATTCAGGGCCAGGGCCTGGGTTTCGCCATCCCGGTGGATCCACAGATGGTCAAGTATATTGATGAGCTGTCCACCCAGGGCAAGATCAACCGGCCTGCCCAGCCCTGGCTGGGCGTGATGATGCAGGATGTGACGCCGGATCTGGTGCAGGGCCTGCAGCTCACCGTCGAGCAGGGGGCCATCATCACCGACGTGGTCCCCGGGAGCCCGGCCGATGACGCAGGGCTGCAGCGCGGTGATGTCATCGTCAGCGTGGACCGCAAGGCGGTGACCTCGGCTCAGGACGTGGTGGACATGGTGGGCAAGATGAAAGTGGGCCAGAAGACCGTGCTGGATGTGGTGCGGGGCCAGTATCACCAGTATGTTACGGTGACTCTGGGCCGTCGCCCTGAAAATCTGTAGAAGGCCGGCCTGGCGCAGCAGCATCGGGCTCCGGAGGGCGGCGGGGGCGACCATGCGATCGGGCATGGCGCCTCTTCCTTGGCCGCCCCCTTTTGTGCGTGCGGTACCGCGTCGAGCTGGTCCTTGCCGCGCCGGCCAGGCCTGCGGCGCCACAGTGCCGGTCAGGCGGGGTCGGAGCTTTGGGCTGGCCCTTTCTCTCTAGGGGGCCAGGTGGAAGCCACCAGAGGTAGATTCACGGGCAGGGTCCGCTCTTCGGGACCGGACCGGGCGGCGTCGTGGCCCAGGGGGACGCGGCGGGCTGCCTGGATGAACAGCCGTTCGTACCCTTCGTAACCACAACTGAGGCAACGCACGTCCACATAGGGATGGGTCCCGTCCTGAACCATTTCCCATTCTGGGGCCTGGTAGGTGATGACCCCGCTGCGGGGATCTTTGAGGATCTCTTGTCCGACCCGGAAAATCAGCATGAAGCGGGCGCGGTTACCCAGGCAGTTGGGGCACAGGTAGCGTTCCGGCATGGAATTCACCCTTCCTGCGCAGGCGGGCCCAGCCAAGCAGGCAGGGCCGCCGCTATCGGCAGGATGCTTCATATCCGGCTTTTTATGCGGCGTCGCTCCCCCCCCCCCGCGTGAGGTGCGTGCGGACGTCCAGCCCCGGACAGGCGCAGGCCCGCCGCCACACATGGCCCAAGCAAGATGGGCATACATTGCTCCAGGCGGCTGCAGCCCGATGGCGGGGGGGACGCCCGATGAGGTTGGCAGACATGGTGCTGCTGGGGATGGGTCTCAGTGTGGATGTCTTTTCCTTGACGATGGCGCTGGGCACGGCCGGCGTCCGGCGTCTGCGGGCTGTGCAGTTCGCCCTGGGGACCGGAGCAGTTCACGCCATCCTGCTCCTTTTCGGGATTTATCTGGGCACGGGCCTGGAAGGGCTCCTGGCCCGGGGCGGGCCAGCGTCGGGGACATCCTTGCTGCCGCCGCAGGGCCACACTCACGGCCCAGGCGTTCCCTTTCTGCTGGTGGCCTTGCACGTTTTCGCCGCCGCCGTGTTGCTCTGGCTGGGGCTGCGCCTGCTGCGGGGCTTCGCCCAGGCCTTGCGGCATCCCCGGTCTGCCCGTAGCACCCGCTCCCGGCCCTGGCCCCGGCACTGGCCGGGCCGTCTGGCCACCGTGGCCAGCGTCAGCGTGGATGCGGCATCGGTGGGCTTCGGCCTGGCCCTGTTCGGTCTGGCAGTGTGGCAGCTGGCGGCGGTGGTGGGCGCGGTGGTGAGCGGCGTGGCCCTGGCCGGGCTGCTGGCAGGCAGCAGCGCCCGCCGCTGGGTGGGCCCCCCGGCGCAGCTGGCGGGTGGAGGTGTTTTGCTCTATTTCGGTCTCAATTTGTTGTGGCAAGCGTTGAAAGGTGCCATATAATGGAAAAAATAGGGACGATCACCCAAGCCGCCGGGAGGCGCCATAAGGCGGGCCGCAGGCAGGGAATTGCGGCGCCGACGAGAAACAAGGACGGAGGTGCCGCGCCAGCGACTTGGAGTGACGGGGGGTTGTCATGCCTGCGAAACCCTTCACGGTGTTGTTCGTCTGTTCCGGCAACACCTGCCGCAGTCCCATGGCCCAGGGGCTGCTGCGAAGGATGCTGGGGCCCGGCCAGGAAATCCGGGTCTGGTCCGCAGGCCTGTCGGCCGTGGCTGGCCAGCCGGCCAGCGATAACGCGCTGCAGGCCATGCGGGAGGAAAGCGTGGATCTCTCGGGACACCGGTCCCTGCCGCTGACTCTGGAAATGGTCCGCCAGGCGGACCTGGTTTTGACCATGAGCGTGCGCCACAAGCAGGCGGTACTGGAGATGGCGCCGGAGTTCCACGACCGGATTTTCACCCTGCGCGAGTTCGCCGAAGAGGCCCAAGAGCAGTCTGAGCAGGTGGAAAAGCAGCCAGGGGAGCCGCGCCAGCGGCGGCTCCCGGGGCTGGACATCATGGACCCGTTCGGGCAAAGCCTGGCGGTCTACCGCCGTACGGCGCAGGAGATCAAGGAGCTGCTGGAACGGACGCTGCCCCGAATCCGCCAACTGGCCGCAGGGGAATCCAGGCAGGAAGCCCCTCCCCGGGTGGAGTCCCGCAGCACAAAGGAGCCGGACGGCCCGGCCCCGCCGCAGCAGGGCACCCGCTGACTTTACGAGCGGACGTGCAGTTGGCGGCAGCAGGCACCGCAGTACAGGAGGTGGAACCCATTGCAGGAGAACAAGGCCGTGCCCGTGGCGCTAGGCGCTGACCACGGTGGATACCGGCTCAAGGAGGAAATCCGGCGGTATTTGGAGCAGAAGGGTCTGCCAGTGCAAGACTTCGGCGTCTACTCGGAGGATCCCGCGGATTACCCGGACTTGGCGGAAAAGGTGGCGGACGCCATCCTGGACGGCCGCTGCAGCTGGGGGTTGTTGGTGTGTGGGACAGGCATCGGCATGAGCATCGCCGCCAACAAAATCGCCGGTGTGAGGGCGGCGCTCTGCCATGACAGCTATACGGCGCGCATGGCCAGGGCCCACAACGATGCCAACATTTTGGTTCTGGGCGGGCGGGTGCTGGGGGGCGGTTCGGCCCTGGAGATCGTGGACGCCTGGCTGGCCGCGACGTTCACCCAGGAGGAGCGGCATCGCCGCCGCCTGGCCAAGATCGCCGCCTTGGAGCACAGGAAGGAGAAAAGCCATTCCGATGAGCACGGTGCAGATCATTGATCATCCGCTGATTCAGCACAAGTTGACCTTGATCCGGGACATTCACACGGGGCCGAAAGAATTCCGCGAACTGCTGGACGAAGTCTCCCTGCTCATGGGGTATGAGGTCACCCGGGATTTCCCCTTGGAGGACGTGGAGGTCACCACTCCGGTGGGCCAAGCCCGCGGGAAGATGATGAGCGGCCGCAAGGTGGGCCTGATCCCTATTCTGCGAGCCGGTTTGGGCATGGTCAATGGCCTGCTGCGCCTGATCCCCACCGCCAAGGTGGGGCACATCGGGGTTTTCCGCGACCCGCAGACGCTGACTCCGGTGGAGTACTATTGCAAGCTGCCGGAGGATATACAAGAAAGGGAATTGGTGGTTCTGGACCCAATGTTAGCCACCGGCGGATCCGCCGCCACCAGCATCGATTTCATCAAGGAGCGGGGTGGCAAGAGCATCCGGCTGATGTGCCTCATCGCGGCGCCGGAGGGCATCGCCCGGGTGCAGAAGAGGCACCCCGATGTGGACATCTATGTGGCTGCCGTGGACGAACGGCTGAATGACCACGGCTATATCGTTCCGGGCCTGGGGGATGCGGGGGACAGATTATTCGGCACCCGCTGAGGTGGCGCTGGCATTTTGCAGGCTTTTGCCGCATTTCTTCGGCGGATTCTCTCTTCACACCAGAGTGGGTCCGGGGTAGAATGGGGAAGGTTGGACAGGCCGTCGGTCCGACAGGGATGTGGCCCGGACGGAGCGGGGTGTCCTCGTAGGGACGGCCCGGATGGGAGCCGACCCCCCGGAAGGCTGAATCCGGACCGCAGAGACTTCGGGCGACGAGGCGAGAAGCTACCATGAATTCCATGTATGCTATGGCTTTTCTCTCTGCCGGCTTGCTGGCTGTGCTGTTGACACCAGGGGCGGCTCGGCTGGCCCGCCACGTGGGGGCCATCGACCAGCCAGGCGGGCGCCGCATCAATACGCGGCCCACGCCCCGCATGGGGGGCCTGGCCATGGTGGCAGCCACGTCTGTGCTGGGCTTCTTGCTGGCTCCGGGGAATCCGGCGGTGCGGGCCATCCTCCTTTCTGGCGGCATAATGGCGCTGGTGGGCATGGCAGACGATATTTGGGGCCTGCCCCCGCGGGTGAAGCTCCTAGGGCAGATCGTCGCCGGCTTGACCCTGGCGTTTCTGGGTATCCGGATCGAATTCGTGACCAACCCATGGGGCGGCATGTGGTATACCGGGCTCTGGGCCGTGCCCCTGACCGTCCTTTGGGTTGTGGCTTTGGCCAATGTCATCAACCTCATCGACGGGTTGGATGGGCTGGCTGCCGGTGTGGTGGCCATCGCAGCTGCGGCCATGTTTGTCGTGGCGCAAGGGCGCGGGTTGCATGAGGAAGCGCTGCTGGCCCTCCTGCTGGCCGGCGCGGCAGGGGGATTCCTGCGTTACAATTTCCATCCCGCCCGGGTGTTCATGGGAGATACCGGCTCCTTGTATCTGGGCTTCATGCTGGGCGCCATCTCTGCCGCCGGGGCTGTAAAGGGGGCCACGGCCGTCGCCTTGACCATCCCCACCCTGGCCCTGGGGGTTCCGGTGTTGGATACCGCCATGGCCATTGTGCGGCGGACCATGCATGGCCAGTCGTTCTTTCAGGCGGACCGCGGGCATCTGCATCACCGTTTGTTGGCGCTGGGCCTCTCGCAGGTGCAGGCGGTCATCGTGGTGTATGGGCTCACCGCCATCCTCAGCCTGCTGGCCATTGTCCTGGCCGGCATGAGCAGCATCTATTCATTCCTGGCCCTGGGCCTGCTGTTGGTGGTGGGGACGGTGGCGGCGGTGCGCGTGGGCATCCTGAATGTGCCCAGTGTGCCCGGACGCGCGCCGGCTCCGCCGGCAACCCACCGGCATAGCGCCCGTTGAAGGCGGCCTGGTGCGGCCGGCTTCGGGCCGGCCGGCGAAATCCGCAGCGGGAGCCCGCTGCGCCGCTTTATCACGGCGCCTTATCTGAATCGGGAACGGAGTAGGGCGTTTCACAATGGAGCATCCCCTCAGGTTGCTGGGCCTCCCGCCGGGCCATGGCCAGGGAACAGCCGGTGCGGGAGCGGATTTCCGTCCGCTCCCTGTGGCCTGTGTCTTCGGTACCCGGCCGGAGGCCATCAAGATGGCTCCGGTGGTCTCGGAATTGCAGAGGCACCCGGAGCTTTTCCGTTGCCAGGTGGTGGTCACGGCCCAGCACCGCCAGATGCTGGACCAGGTCCTGGATCTCTTTCAGATCCGCCCCGATGTGGACCTGGACATCATGCAACCCGGCCAGGGCCTCAGCGACGTGGTGGTACGGGCGCTGCCCGGCCTGGAGCGGGCCTTTCGTCAGCTGAGACCGGCCCTGGTGCTGGTGCACGGCGATACCACCACCGCCTTCGTCGCCGCTTTGGCAGCGTTTTATCAGCAAATTCCCGTGGGCCATGTGGAAGCGGGGCTGCGCAGCCATGACCGCTACCAGCCCTTTCCGGAAGAGATCAACCGGCGCCTGATATCGGTGCTGGCAGACCTACACTTCGCGCCTACGGCGGTGGCACGCCGTACACTGGAGCAGGAGAACCAGGACCCCCGCCGGATCTTCGTCACCGGCAACACCGTCATCGACGCCTTGCTGAGGGTCGTGCAGATGCCCGTGCAGTGGCGTCAAGCGCGCCTAAAAAGCCTGCCCCCCCTGGGAAAGGACGGCCGGACCCTGGCGGACGGCCGTAGACTGGTGCTCGTCACCGCCCACCGGCGGGAAAACCACGGGCTTCCCCTGCGGCGCATCTGCCGGAGCCTGAAGGCTTTGGCCAGCCGCCATCCGGACCTTCTGATCGTCTATCCCGTCCATCCCAGCCCCCAGGTGCGCCAGCCGGTCTATGAGGAGCTGGCCGGTATCCCGGCTATCTGGCTCCTGGAGCCGGTGGAGTACGAAGAGATGGCCCATCTGATGGCCCGCTCGTACCTTCTGCTCACTGATTCCGGCGGGCTTCAAGAGGAAGGCCCTGCCCTGCACCGGCCCGTGCTGGTCATGCGCGAGGTCACGGAACGGCCGGAGGGGCTGCAGGCGGGGACCCTGCGGCTGGTGGGCACGGACCCGGAGCGGATCCAGGCGGAGGTGGAGCGGCTGCTGGAGGACCCTGCAGCCTACGAGGCCATGGCCCGGGCTGCCAATCCCTACGGGGACGGCCGGGCGGCGCAGCGGATCATCCAGTCGGTGTGTTACGCTTTCGGGCTGGCAGGGCAACGGCCGGCGGATTTTTCCTGACACCGGGAGGTATGGGGACACCAGTTTTTGGCAATCCTAAGGGTGAATCCATAAGGAATGGGGGGCTGTCCAGGCGCAGGCCTGGACCATGGAACCCATGCGCCGGTTCATCCTGGGGTTACGCAGATACCTGAAGGTGTCCGCCGGGCTGGGCCCGCCGGCACTGGCTTTGCTGCTTTTGCTGAGGCTAAGCCCGGCCTTGGCGGGCCAGGCCCAGGAGCATCCAGTCTGGCAGGCTTTCGCCGCCTCCGGCGCCACGCTGCTGGACACAGAGATCTCTGCCTGGTCCGTGCTGGCGCGGGATTTTCTGGACTTTCCGCAGCTGAAATCCCGCTATGAGCAGGTGGCCAGGGCCCTGGAACTGGACCCTGCCCTGCTCCCCCTGGAAGCCACGGAGGAGGCGGGGTTCCGCCAGTTGCAGGCCCAGGGCCGGCGGCCGGATGGAACCCGTGTGGTGATCACTCTGCAGAGCCTGGACCGGCAGGTGCAGCCCGGCCGCGTCTACCCGCCGGAAGCCTATCTGACCGTGCGGCTGCTGCAGGAAGGCCCTCCGCCCCTGTTGTCCCGGGAGGAGGAACGCCTCCGCCAGGCAGCGGCCGGCATCGGCCGGGCCCAGGTCTACATTACGCTGACCGGCGCTCTGCTGCCGGCCGCGGCTGCGAACGGGGCTGGGGCTGGCGCTGAGGCGGAGCCACGGATGTCAGAGCCACGGGTGTCAACCCTGGCTGCAGGCCGGGCTGCGGTACAGGCGGTTTCCGCCCCGCCATCGCAGGGCTCGTGGCAGCCTGACCTGCGCAACCGGCTGGCCTGGGATATGCTGAGGCGGGTCGACGCCCAGGTAACGGATTGGCTGGCAGATCGCAATGTCCTCAGCGTCACAGCCTATACCCCCCGCTTGCGGCAGCGCCTGCAGTTGGGACGAAAGGCCGTCAATCTCAACATCGCCCTGCGGTCCGCTGAAGACGGGCGCCAGCTCTACGTGGTGGTGGGATCCCCACTCATCGTCGGGGAGTACTGAGTCCATGCTCCGGGCCGCACGGCAGACGCAACCGCCGCAAAGGCCGGCCACCGCAGGCTGCAGCCAGGGTTCTGGGTTCTAGCTGTTGCAGGCGGGGCATATGAGTTTACCCGGCGGCCTGGCACCGCCGGGAGGGGAAAATATGCAGCCCCGCTTCGTGCCGCCCCGTTTCCCTCATGTTCCGCTGGGCCTGTCCACCCGCGACCTGGTGGCTCTGGGCTTGGCCATCCTCCTGGGCATTCCCCTGGGGATGCTCATTTCCACCGGCTGGCTCCAGCACCGGGCCCCGCAACCTGCCCGGCTAGAGGTACGGGTCTTCATTCCCGGCGCAGGCATTGTCTCCATGGACTTGGAACGCTACCTGGTGGGCGTAGTGGCGGCGGAGATGCCCGCCTCCTTTCCCGTGGAGGCTTTGAAGGCCCAGGCTGTGGCAGCCCGGACCCGGACTCTGCACCAGATGGTGGCCCTGGGAGGGTCCGGCTGTGCCTTACACCCCGGCGCCGATGTTTGTACCGATCCCAACCATGACCAGGCCTGGATCAGTGAAGATCAGTTTCGTGCCCGGGTGGGCTTGCTGGCCTACGTCCGGCTCTGGCCCAGGCTGGTACAGGCGGTGGAAGCCACCTCCGGCCAGGCGCTGTTCTTCCACGGAAAACTCATCGATGCCGTGTATCACTCAGCTTCCGGCGGGCAAACGGAGAACTCCGAGGACGTCTGGAGCGAATATGTGCCCTACCTTCGCAGCGTTCAGTCCCCCTGGGAGGCCGGGGTGCCGCCCCCTTACAGCCGGGAGGTGCGGGAGTTCACCGTGTCAGAGCTGGAGCAGAAGCTGGGTGTCCGGGTGAACCTGCGTCTTGTGAGGGACCAGGCGCCGCTGTTCGCCTGGCAGCGGGACGAAGCGGCCCGCTGGGCGGCGGCCAACGGCGGCATCGCGGTCCTGGCCCGCAGCCGCACGGGCCGGGTCATGGAGATCGCTGTGGGTTCCCGCCGTCTGAAAGGGAGTGAGCTGCGGAACCTGCTGGGTCTGCGTTCCACGCTGTTGCATCTGCAAATTCGTCCGGCGGCGGCCGGTACCTCCCGTGGGGGCCTGGGCAGCCGCGCCGGAACCGGAGCAGGGACAGACAGAGCCGCCGGCGCCGCCCTGGTGGTGGAAACCCGCGGCTACGGCCACGGTGTAGGGCTCAGCCAGTGGGGAGCCGCCGGAATGGCCCGGGCAGGGTTCAATTACCGCCAGATTCTGCAATACTATTACTCCGGTACCCTCGTGCAGGAGGTGTCCGTGGGCAGCCCGGCGCCGTCCCCGGCGTCCCCCCGAGCACCTGGCCTTTCTTCTGCTCCACACCCATACCCGTCCGTGATAAAATAGATGTGCTCCGGAAGCAAAATACCGGGGTGTCCCCAGCCGGGAGGTGCGAAGAGCTATGCAGCTGGCCAGACAGGAACGGGCTGTGGCGCCGGGTGCCCCTTTGTGGGCTGCGGAGCGTCCGGATCCAGATAATGTGCGGAGGATTGCGGTGCTCGTCCTGAGCCCTATCGGCGACACTTTGTTCGCCACCCCTGCGTTGCGGGCGCTGCGGCAAACCTTCCGCCGGGCCACCATCGTGGCCGTGGTGTGGACGTCCAACCGCGCCATCCTCAGCGGCAATCCCAACGTGGATGTGGTCCTGGCCTGCGAAAGCACGGTGGATCTCATGCGCCTGTTGCGTTCGCCGCAATGGGACGATTTTGATCTGGCCGTGGCTCTGTCCAATGTCGGCAGCTGGTTCAGCCTCCTTTGGCCGCGGGTGCCGAAAGTGGGGTTTAACGGCCGCTGGTTGCACCGCTTCTACGCCTACTCCGTGGCGGATTACCGGGACATCCACGCCGTGGATTACTGTCTCAACGTGGTGAGGGCCGTGGGCGCAGACACCCAGGATCGCCGCCTGGAGTTTCCCCTGGGCGCCGGGGACCGCCGGTTCGCCCGGGAATTCCTGGCCGGCATGGGCGTCCGGCGCGGAGAGGGCGGGCCGCCCTTGGTGGCCCTGCACCCGGGAGGCAGGTTTTATCCGGCCAAGCGCTGGCCCGTCGAGCGTTTCGCGTCGCTGGCCACCCAGCTGCAGGAACAGTGGGGCGCCCGTGTCCTGGTCATCGGTGGCAAAGATGACGCGCCGCTGGCCCAGGCCATTGCCGAGCAGGCCCGCGGCCAGGTCCTGGTGACCGCGGGGCGGCTGGGCCTGCGGCAGTCTGCAGCCTTGCTGGAACAGGCGGATGTGTTTATCGGTAATGATTCGGGACCGCTCCACCTGGCCAATGCCGTTGGAACGCCGGTAGTGGGTCTGTTCGGCCCCACCGACCCGGCCAACTTCGGCCCCAGGACGGGGCCGCACCAGTTGGTGCGCCATGCACTGCCCTGCAGCCCCTGCTTCCGCTGGATGGGCGGGCTGCTTCAGTATGTGCCGGGTTGGCGCAATCCCGGCTGCGGCTTTGCCTGTATGCGCTCCATCACGGTGGAGGAGGTCATGCAGGCTGCCGGGCGCTTGCTGCAGGAGAATTCCGGCCGGGCCGCGAAACCTGAAGCGGAACGCGCCCGGGGGGAGCGCGTGCCGGGAGAGAGCAGCTATTGAACATCGCCATTTTCAGCGACAGCTACCGGCCGTACGTCAGCGGCGTGGTCCGTTCCATCGAAGCGTACACCCGGGCTCTGGCTGCCCAGGGCCATCGGGTTTATCTTTTTGTGCCCCGCTACCGCCGCAGCTCTCCCGCCGGCGACGAAGCCGGGATTTTCCGCTTCTGCTCCCTGCCCGCCCCCACGAATCGCGATTTCGCCCTGGCCATTCCCCTGGCCCGGGGCCTGGTGCCCCTGCTGCGGCGCCTGCAGATTCAAGTGGTTCATGTACACTCTCCGTTTCTCATGGGTGAACTGGGGCACTGGGCAGGGCGGAGGCTGGGGGTTCCGGTGGCCTTCACATACCACACGCTCTACGAGGAATACGCCCACTATGTTCCTTTGCCGTTCGGGCTGTCCAGGCGGGCAGCGCGGTGGTTCAGCCGCAGGTTCTGTAACCGGTGCGACCTGGTCATCACGCCGACACCCGGTATTCAGCAGATTTTGCGCAGCTACGGTGTGACCAGCCCGTTGCTGGCTCTGCCCACCGGCATATCCCTGGCTCCGTTCCGGCAGGCGGATCCGGCCTGGCTACGCCGGCACCTGGGCTGGGCGGAGACCGGGCTGGAGATCTTGTTGTTCGTGGGCCGGCTGGGCAAGGAGAAAAACCTGGAGTTCCTTCTGCGGGCCTTCGACCGGGTACACCGGCAAAGGCCCGGGACGCGGTTGGTGCTGGTGGCCGGCGGGCCCGAGGAGCATAACCTGCGCCGCCTCGCCCGCGAGCTGGGCCTGGAGGGGGCGGTGCTCTTTGCGGGCCCGGTGCCGCCGGAGCAGGTGCCGGCCTATTATGCTGGAGCCGATCTTTTTGTGTTTGCCTCCGTGACGGAAACCCAGGGACTGGTCCTGGTGGAGGCCAAGGCCGCGGGCCTGCCGGTGGTGGCTGTGAACGCCTCCGGATCCCGGGACGTGGTGGCAGACGGTTGTGATGGAGTCCTGGTGCCCGCGAACGAGGCTGCTTTCGCCCAGGCCGTCCTGCAGCTCCTGGCAGACCGGCCGCGGCTGCAGGCCATGCGGGATCGGGCCCGCGCCAACGCGGAACAATACGACATGAGCCGTCTGGCTGAACAGCTGGCCCAGGCGTACCAAGGATTGCAGCGGCAGAGCGGGGTGAAAGAATGAACAGGTCGCTGTTGCCATCCCGCCTCTGGCATGGCATCGGCATCACTCTTCTCATCAGCGTGGCCGGTTTCACGGCCGTGGCGGCTGTGACACGCCACACGTTCAGCCTGCGGGCCCTGCGCACCTTCGACCCCGGGTTTCTGGCCTTAGGTGTGGCGGCCATCGCCTCGGCCTGGGTGGTGAAGGCCTGGCGTACCCGTTCTCTGCTTTGGGCCCTGGGTTATGACATCCCCACCCGCCGTTTGTTGCAGATCTATCTGGCTGCAGCTTTCGCCTCTCACATCACGCCAGGGAATTCCGGCGGAGTCCCCACCCATATTTATCTGGTGCACAAACAAGGCGTGCGGCTGGGGCGGTCCGTGGCCTTGACGGCCATGGATTCCGCCCTTAATTTGGTGGTGGGCCTGGCGGCTCTGGCGGTCTTCGTGGCCAGCCGCCGGGTGCTTCTGCCTGCCACCGGCCACCGGGTGGAGCTGGCCGTGGTGGCGGCCCTGGCCCTTCTACTGCTGGCAGTGGGGATCTTCCTCTGCCTGATGTGGCGGCCACGGTGGACGGCCCGGCTGTTGCGCAGCGCTGTGGGTGGGATCTGGAAAAGCCCGCGCGGGCTGAAGTTCGGCCGGCGCCTGGGCCGGGAGGCGCTTTCTCTGGGTCTCGGCCTGCGGGTCATTTTGGCCAGGGGCTGGCTCATGGCCCTGGTGGTTTTGCAGACTACGGCTTATTGGGCGCTTTACCTGGCAGTGGCGCCCCTTTTGATCCTGAGCTTGGGCCTGCCCGTTCCCTGGGAGCAGGTGATCGCGGCCCAGGTGGTCTTCAATTTCGCCCAGATCTTTTTTCCAACCCCCGGAGGCAGCGGCGGAGCCGAGCTCGGCATGGCCTATCTTTTCCGGGGTATGGTGCCCAGTGAGGACCTAGGACTTTTTGTGCTGGGTTGGCGTTTCATCACGTTTTACCTGAGCCTGGCGCTGGGCGGATGGTTTTTCGTGGATCTGTTCCACCGTGCTTCTGAAGGGGCCGCCTAGAGTCCCGCAGGAAACGGTAAGAAAGGGGGCTGGGGGATGGCAGACGAGGCGGCGAAGGCGGCGGCTGCCGCCACGCCGGGGGCGGACGAACTCTCCCGGCTGGTGCAGGGCTTCTCCGGCAAAGCCGTCCTGGTGGTGGGGGATGTCATCGCCGATCATTATCTGTGGGGGGAAGCGACCCGCATTTCCCGGGAAGCTCCGGTGCTGATCCTGGAATACGCAGGCGAGCGCATCACGCCCGGCGGCGCAGCCAATGCCGCAGCCAACGTGCGGTCGTTGGGCGGCCGGGCCCTGGTGGTGGCCGCCGTGGGCGATGACAGCGCAGGGCAGGCCCTGCGGCGGGAACTGCAGCAGCAGCAGATGGACACCCAGGGGCTGGTGGCGGCGCGGGGCCGCCGCACCTGCCTCAAGACCCGTATTCTGGGCGGGGGCCGGCAGGCGGTGAAGCAACAGCTGGTACGGATCGATCGCTCTGTCCGCGAGCCCTGGCCGGAGGCTACGGCGCAGGCCCTGTGCGACGCGGTACGGCGCCTTTTGCCCCAATGTGATGCGGTGCTGGTATCGGATTACGGGCAGGGCGTGGTGACGCCGGCCCTGTGGCAGGAGATTCTCCAGGGCGCCCGGCAGCGCGGGATCCCGGTGGCTGTGGATTCCCGCTACCAGTTGGCCGCCTTTCAGGGTGCCACCGTGGTGACGCCGAACCAGGTGGAGGCCGAGGAAGCCTTGGGGCGCCGCCTGGGCGACGTAGAGGCCGTGGCCGGGGCCGCGTGGGATCTGCGCCGGCGCCTGGCCAGTGAAGCGGTGATCATCACCCGCGGCGAAGAAGGTATGGTTTTGGTGGCAGACCGGCAAGCCTGGCGGTTGCCGGCCTACCAGCCGGCGGCGGTTTATGACGTCACAGGGGCCGGTGACACGGTCATCGCTGCGCTTTGCCTGGGCCGCGCCGCCGGTGCCGCCTGGCTGCATTGCGCTCTGCTGGCGAACCTGGCCGCCGGGCTCAGCGTGCGCCGTTCCGGCGCCACCGCGGTCACCGCTGGGGAGGTGGCCGCCGCCCTGGCTGGGGGGGCGCCGCTGGCGGCAGAGGTTCTGCCCGTGCCGGACGGCGGCTGCGGGGCGGTGCAGGCCGGATAGACCGCCGGCGCCGGGACGGGACGAAGTTTTGGAGGGTCATCCATGCGGCAGGCGGAGACAAAATGGCTGCAGCTTGCAGAGCTGGTGCGCCTGCGGGAGCAATGGCGACAGGCAGGGCTGAAGACGGTTCTGACCAACGGTTGCTTCGACCTGCTGCACTACGGGCACGTCCGCTACCTGGAGGCGGCGCGGGCCCTGGGGGACCGCCTGGTGGTGGGGGTCAACAGCGATGCCTCGGTGCGCACCCTCAAAGGGCCGGAGCGCCCGTTCGTTCCAGAGGCGGAGCGGGCGCTGCTGGTGGCGGCCCTGGAAGCCGTGGACGCCGTGACCCTCTTCTCCGGCACCACCGCCGTGGACCTGCTGAAGGCGATCCGGCCCGATGTCTACGCGAAGGGTGGCGATTACACCCCCCAGACGCTTCCGGAATATGCGGTTGCCTCCACCCTTCACGTTCCTGTGGCCTTCATCCCCCTTGTGTCCGGTCACTCCACCACCGCCCTGGCTGCCTTGATCCGCCGCGGCAGGGGCGCTTCCAGCCCCGGCTCCCCGGTTTGAGAGCCCGCTCGGTTCATGCCTACCCTGGTTTCATCTCTGTTCTGTGCCTGCCTGCAACCTGCCGGCGTCCCCCTTCGGGAAGCCTCGGAAACCGCGGCGGCTTGTACATAAGCAGCGAGAAAATGGGAATTCTAGGCCCGAGGTGATGTCTGTGCAAACCGACAGGGCCAGATTCCGCCGCAGGCTGGCCGGGTACGCCGTTTGGCTTCGCGGCCGAATCCGCCACGGCCAGAGGCTGCTGCGCGGCGCGAGAGCCCGGATACAAACCTCCTTTCTGGGGCGGCTGGGGCCAGATCTGAAGCGTACTCTGGTGCGCGCCTGGCCATCGCCTCTGGGCCGTGTGCGCTGGGCCGCCGTCGGATTGCTGGCTTCTGCGGCCTTGGTGGCCGGTTTGGCGTGGGCTTGGCAGGCGGGAGCTCCCGGAAGGCTGTCCGGCTGGACCCCATCCTCCCAGCTTGGGATGGGCGCGGCGCAGCCGGGCATTCCCCGGGCCGTTTCACCGTCCTCTCCCGCGGAAACGGGCTCTGCCGCCCCGGGCCGGAATGCCGGCCAGCAGGCGCGAGTCCCCTACAAACAGCTGCCTCCGGCCGAGACCCGCCCGGCCGCCGTTTCCCGGCCGCAGGCTTCTACAGCTTCAGCCACACCGCCTGCAGCAGCCCATGGCGTCACCGGGCCGCAGCCCGCCTCCCCGGCCCAGGTTTCCTCCGCTACCAATCCCCCTCCGCAGGTCACAGCCCAGGAGACGGTCCAAGGCCGCAGCCCGGCTCCATCCCAGGCCCCGGTGGCCGCGGGTGAATCGTTGCCGGCCGCTGCCCAGGGTCTTATCTCCCAGCCACGACCGGCGCAGGGAGCGTCACAGCCGGATCGGAGCGCCCCTCAGACGCCGGGCTCTGGGCCAGGCCTGGTTTCCGCCCCACAGGGGACCTCCTCTGAGCAGTACTCCGGCACTCTGGCGCCGCCTTTGGCCCTCATCTGGCCCAGCCGGGGCCGGATCATACAGAGCTATGGTTGGCAGCGCTCCGAATATGGTGACTGGCGCCTGGACGGCTCCGTGGTCATCCGCGGCGAGCCGGACCGGCCGGTATATGCGGTCCTGCCCGGCGTGGTGGTGCAGGTGTTGCAGGCTCCGGTGCCGGCTGCCAATGTGACCAGCGGCGTCACCGTGATCCTCCGCCACAGCAACGGTTGGAGCAGCCGCTATGGTCCCCTGGAGATGGTCCGGGTGCGGCCCGGGGAATCCGTGGAACAAGGTTACATCCTCGGTTTCTGCCGCGAAGATCTCCGCTTCACTTTGCTGCAAGGTGCCTATGCAGTGAACCCCGTGAGTTTTCTGCCCTAGGGCAAACGGCGTCGTGCCAGAAGAAGCCGCTGTACGAGAGGAAGTCGAGGCCGATGACAGAGCGCACCGGCATACCCCCAGCCTACGGGAATATATCTTTAGCAAACCGCTCGGAGGGGGCCTGGGGTATGCGAGATTACATCCGGAAGCGGGTTCTGGAGGTTACCGCCTACATCCTGGACACCAGCGCCACGGTGCGGCAGGCTGCCGATGTGTTCAACGTCAGCAAGAGCACCGTTCATAAGGATATGACCGACCGTCTGCCCCGGATCAACCAAGAGCTGGCCCGGCGGGTCAAGCGGGTTTTGGACAACAACAAGGCCGAGCGGCACATCCGCGGCGGGGAGGCCACCCGGCGCAAGTACCGTCGGCGTGCGGCCTCCTGACAGCCAGACGGGCGGGCGAAAAATGCCCGGATAGGTTCTGATAGGCCAGGAATTTCCGGGAATTTCTGGAATACATATTGGAAAGAAATGGGTCCGCCGGCCAGTGGTGCGTTCCGCCCACAGGCGGAAAGACGTGCAGGAGTGAGGGAGGGAAGGGAGGGAAGCATGTTTCAGTTCGGTATTGATGTAGGGATCGATCTGGGGACTGCCAACACGCTGGTCTACGTGCGGGGCAAGGGCATTGTCATCCGTGAGCCGTCGGTGGTGGCGGTGGACGCGGCCAGCAACCGCATTCTGGCCATCGGCAGCGAGGCCCGCCGTATGCTGGGGCGGACCCCCGGTGACATCCTGGCCGTCCGCCCCCTGCAGGACGGCGTCATTGCCAACTACGACGTGACCGAGAGCATGCTGAAACACTACGTGAACCGCGCCTGTGGCGGCAGGCCGTGGCTCAGGCCCCGGGTGGTGGTCTGCGTTCCGGCCGGAAGCACCAGCGTGGAGAAGCGGGCTGTCATGGAGGCATGCCTTTCGGCAGGTGCCCGGAAAGTCTATCTGGTGGAAGAGCCGGTGGCTGCGGCGCTGGGCGCTGGCATTTCCATCGCCCAGCCCAGCGGCAGCATGGTCGTGGACATCGGCGGCGGCACCACCGACGTGGCCGTGCTGTCCCTGGGGGGCATCGTGGCCAGCCAGTCGCTGAAAGTCGGCGGCAACCGCCTGGATGAGGCCATCGTCCGGTATGCGCGCCGCAAGTACAGCCTGCTGGTGGGGGAACAGATGGCTGAGGAGGTCAAGATCCTGGTGGGGACCGCCTGGCCCGACACAGAGGAGCGCACGGCGGAGCTGCGCGGCCGCGACATGGTCACCGGGCTGCCCCGCACGGTGCGGATCTCCTCCAACGAGATCTACGAGGCCATTGAGGAACATCTCGAGGCCATCGTGGAGGCTATTCGCTCTGTATTGGAGACCACGCCGCCGGAACTGGCCGCCGACGTGATGGACAAGGGCATCGTTCTCACCGGGGGTGGCGCGCTGTTGCGGAACATGGACCGGATGGTCCGGGACCGCACGGGGGTGCCGGCCTTCGTGGCAGACGATCCCATGAGCTGCGTGGCCCTGGGCACCGGACGAGTGCTGGAAGGAGCCACGGGGCTGCACGAGAACCTGGTTTGGGTCAGCCGTTCCGGCTAAAGCAGGGAAAGAATCGTCGGCTTAAGACTTGGGCTTCCCCGGCCGATACCATGGATGAAGACCGCGGAAGCTTTTCTTTTTTCGGCTCTGGAGGGAAACCCGATGGTACGGGGCCTGTACATTGGGGCCAGCGGCATGCTGGCACAGCAGCGTCGTACGGACATCCTGGCCAACAATCTGGCTAATGCCGACACGCCGGGGTTCAAGCGTGATGAGGCTGTGGTGGCGTCGTTCCAGAGCACCCTGTTGCACCGGCAGGAGGCCGCTCTTCCGCCCCGGGCGCAGACCCTGCCTGGGCGTGTGGCCGAGCTCAGCCGCCCCTTGACTCTGGCGGATTTCCAGCGCACGCCCCTGCTGGGCAGCACTCTGACGCCGGTGGGGCCGCTGACCCCCGGGGCGGAGGTGGTGGCCACGGTGGCGGACCGGGCCCAGGGTGGGTTGACGTTCACCGGCAATCCGCTGGATCTGGCCCTGAACGGACCCGGCTATTTTGTGGTCCAGACACCGCAGGGTGTGCGCTACACGCGCCACGGCGTGTTCAGCCGCGATGCCGCCGGATTCGTGGTGGGACCGAACGGGGAATACCTTCTGGGCACGCAGGGCCCCCTGCAGATCCCTGCCGGGGCCCGGGAGATCACGGTGGCCGCAGACGGGCAGGTTTTCGTGGATGGGCAGGCCTTCGCCCGGCTGCGGGTGGAAGATGTGCCCCATCCGGCGGCTTTGGTCAAGGAGGGGAACGACTGGTACATTCCCACTCCTGCCGCCGGGCCGGCGGCGCCGGCAGCAGGCACCACGGTGAATCAGGGGTACGTTGAACAGAGCAATGTGAATACTGTGCGCGAGATGGTGGAGCTCATCGACGCCGTGCGGCAATACGAGATCAACCAGAGGCTGATCCACACGGAGGACGACCTGCTGGGACAAGCCATCAATCAGGTGGGCGCCCCGCGGTGATCCGCCGTTCGGTGGGGGGCTTGGTTTGACGCCGGTTTCCGTTCATCCATTGCATCCATTGGCACTGGTAAAGGAGGAGGCCGCATGATTCGCGGGCTATGGACGGCAGCGTCCGGGATGATCGCTCAGCAGCTGAACATCGACAACATCGCCAACAACCTGGCCAACGTGAACACCACGGGGTTCAAGAAGTCGCGGGTAGATTTCCAGGATCTGATCTATCAGACGATCCGGGTGGCCGGCACGCCGGTCATTCAGGGAGCCCAGGTGCCCACGGGCATCCAGCTGGGGCACGGGGTCCGGCCCGTGGCCACCCAGAAGGTGTTCACCGAAGGTGAAATCAAGCAGACCGACAATCCCCTGGACCTGCTCATCGAAGGCGAGGGCTTTTTCCAGGTCCTGATGCCCGACGGCACGGTGGCGTACACCCGGGACGGCGCATTCAAGAAGGACGGGAGCGGCCGGGTCGTGACCTCCGACGGATTCGCCCTGGAGCCGGAGCTGGTGATCCCCCCGGATGCCACCAGCATTTCCATCGGCACCGACGGCACTGTCTCGGTGATGGTTGCCGGCAACGACCAGGCACAGCAGATCGGCCAGATCCAGCTGGCCCGCTTCGTGAACCCGGCAGGCCTCAGCAGTATCGGGCGCAACCTTTTCCGGCCCACGGCGGCCTCGGGGAACCCGGAAACGGGGACCCCCGGTCTGCAGGGCCTGGGCACCCTGGCCCAAAACTACCTGGAGATGTCCAACGTGCAGGTCGTGGAGGAAATGGTCAACATGATCGTGGCCCAGCGGGCCTATGAGGTCAACTCCAAGGCCATCCAGGCCGCCGACGAGATGCTGCAGACAGCCAACAACCTGCGCCGCTAAACGCCGGACATGGTAGGGGACGGCGTTGCGGCGGCCTAAACGGGTTCTGCGTTCGGGCAGGTGACTCCAGTGGTTCAGGGGTGGAAGGGCCCAGAGTTGTCCAGGGGACCCCGGGGAAGCGGGCGGCCGGTGCAGACCAGCCGCCTGGTGCAGCTTGTAGGACTTTGCCTGGCCGGGATTCTCCTCTGCAGCACTCTGTGGCCGGTCGGGGCCTGGGCGGGCGAGGCGGCGGCCACTGAACCGCCTGCCGGGCAGCCGTCCCAGGTAGCCCAAGAATCCCGGGCGGGGACCGCAAATCAGGAGCCCGCGACGGGCCCGGCGGCGCCCGGGGCGGATACAGGCCCGGCGGCTCCGGCAGGCCAGGATCCGGCAGCGGGCGGGGCGGCGCAGCCCGCCAAGGCTTCGGTCAAGGCGGTGGTGGTGATCCGCAGCCTTTCCCAGGTGCAGGGAGAACGGGTGCTTCTGGGGGATGTGGCAGAGATCACCGGGACCCCGGAGCTGGTCGAACGGTTGAAATCCGTGGATCTGGGCATGGCGCCGCTGCCAGGCCGGCAGCGGACCCTCACCCAGGGTTGGAATGTCAAGGTGGAGTTACGGCGGGCAGGCATTGACTTATCCCAGGTGGAAATCCGGGGCCCGCAGCAGTTCACCGTCTTCCGGCCGGCTGCGGCGTCCCAACCTGGTCCAGCGGGAGCAAGCGCTCCGGAAGGGCCAGGGGCCCAGGCCGGCTCACCGGGAGGATCTTCCGGGGCGGCAGGGGCAGTTTTTCGGCCGGGAGACGCAGCCCAGGCCGGAGCAGCCCCAGGCCCCGGCGGGACGCAGGCCGCGCAGCCGTTGATTCGTTACGGGCAGAACGTTTTATTGATTGCCGCTGTCGGCTCGGTCCGGGTGGAGGTGCCGGCGGTGGCGCTGGGCAATGCGTCTTTGGGAGAATTGGTCAAGGTACAAAACACGCGCTCCAACGCCGTGGTTTTGGCCCGGGTGGTGGCAGCGGGGCAAGTGATGGCTGTGGCGTCCCCTTAGGGGGCGCCGCCGGGGGGATGTGGGAATGTACCGGATGTGGCCCAGCCTGAAGGTCTTGCTGGCGGGCGTGGTCCTGGTGGCGGCAATAGGGTGGCAGGCTGGCCCGGCGCAGGCTGAAGGATATTCACTGCTCAATCCCTCGGCTGCACCTGCCGGGGGCCGCCAGGGTCTGTTCTCCGATCAGCGGGCTCACGCCGTAGGCGACCTTTTGACCATTGTGGTGGTGGAGAAATTCCAGGCCAGCCAGTCGGCCAGCACTTCTGCGGACAAGAGCGGCAGCCTCTCCCTGGGGCCCGGAACCGGCATCCTGCAGCAGCTTTTGCCAGGGCTCGGGGCCAGCGGCAAGGGCCAATCTGACGCCAAGGGCACCACGCAACGAGATGGGCAGGTCCTGGCCCAGATCACGGCGGTGGTGCAGCAGGTGCTGCCCAACGGGAATCTGGTGGTCGAAGGCAAACAGATCATCACCCTCAATGCGGAGAAACAGGAGCTGGTCATCTCAGGCATCGTCCGGCCCCGCGACATCCGGCCTGACAACACCGTTCTATCCTCCAACGTGGCCAACGCCCAGATTCGTTTCAGCGGTGAGGGGCCGGTGGGATACCGCCAGAACATGGGCTTGCTGGATCTGTTGGGATTGCTGTTCTGACCCCGGTTTCCGCCTGTGCCGGAAGTCTGCCTGCACAGGAGGCGGTATTCCCGCGGGAGGGCCGGACAGGGCCGCATGAGGAGAAGCCGGTTTGACGAAGAAGGGGTGGTCGCCATGAGCCGGACGCGGAGCTGTTGTGGGGCGGTGAAGTACGCCCTAAGCTGGGCCGCAGGCTTGGCGGTACTGGGGCTGCTGGCGGGCAGCGCTGCCTGGGCCGCAAATCCGGTCCAGCCGGCACAGACTTCGGATACTGCTCCTGCCGCTTCCAGCGGGCAGGCGGCAGCGTCCGGCGCCGCCGGCCAGCCCATGGCCGGGCAGGCCGTTACGGTGCGCCTGAGAGACGTGGCGCGGCTGCTGGAGGTACGCGACAACCAGTTGGTGGGCGTGGGGCTGGTGACGGGCCTCAGCGGGACGGGGGACAGCACCGGCGTCAGCAGCCAGATGTTGGCCAACTTGCTGAGCAACCAGGACATCAATGTCTCCCCCACTGCGGTGCGGGGCCGCAACGTGGCGGTGGTCGTGGTTACGGCCAACCTCCCCAGCTTCAGCCGAATAGGGGATCGCATTGATGTGACAGTGACCTCCGCCGGGGACGCCCGTTCGCTGGTGGGCGGGGTTCTGATCAGCACCCTCCTGAGGGGGCCCGACGACCAGATCTATGCCGTGGCTCAGGGGCCTCTCATCACCGGAGCCATTTCCGCCGGGGGACCCGGGGGATCGAGCCTGCAGCGTAATGTGGCTACGGTGGGCAGAATCCCGGGCGGCGCCACCGTGGAGCGGGAGATCCCCATTCAGCTGGGGAACGGATCCACCCTGACCTGGGTGTTGCAGGACCCGGATTTCGCCACTGCCGTGCGGGCGGCGGAGGCCATCAACTCCCGGCTGGGACAGGGGTTGGCCCGGGCGCGGGACGACCGTTCCATCGTGGTGAGCGTGCCGGAGTCCCAACAAGGGGGCAATCTGGCGGATTTCGTCGCCGCCATGGGGGATGTGCCCGTGACCCCCGATGTGCCCGCCCGGGTGGTGGTGGATGAGAGGACAGGCACGGTCGTCATCGGCGAACGGGTGCGCATCGCCCCGGTGGCGGTGGCCCACGGCAGCCTGACTGTGCAAGTGGAACCCAATTACCAGGTTTCGCAGCCGCCGCCCCTGGCGCCGAAGGGCTCGCAGACCGTGGTGGTTCCAGGGAGCCGCGTCCAGGCCACGGAACAGCCGGCCTCCATCTTCACCCTACCCGGCTCAGCCACGGTCCAGGACTTGGTCGGTGCTCTGAACGCCGTGGGCGCCAGCCCCCGGGATATCGTGGTGATCCTGCAGGCCATCAAGGAGGCAGGTGCGCTCTATGGAGAGCTGGTGGTCCAGTAGCGCCTCCGGCGTGACGGGGGCCGCAAAGCCGGGCGGCGCCCTCCCCGTGCCGGGGACCGCCGGGCAGCCTCCCCGGGCCGGCGGGCCCGCGGCGCGGCCTGGCGAAACGGGAGGAGCCGTCGCTTCCGGGTCCTCTTTTGCGGAGGAGATCCGCCGCGCCATGGATGCCCTGGATCTGGCAGGCCTGGCCGGAGCCGGCGCAGCCCAGAACCCCGGCCTCTCGGAGCCGATGCTGCTGCCCACGCTACCCCAGGCCGGTGGGCTTCAGAATGCGGTACGGCCGGGTGGGGTGCGCGCAACAGGCGCCGCCGGGGCCGGAGGCGACGCGGCGCTCATGGAAGCCAGCCGCCAGCTGGAGGCAGCTTTCTTCCGGCTGCTGTGGCAGGCCATGCGCGCCACGGTGCCTGACGGCGGGCTGCTGCCGAAGGGCCTGGCCGACGATATTTGGCGCGATATGCTGGACGCGGCGTACAGCGACACTATGGCGGAGCGGGGCGGCCTGGGGTTGGCCCGCCTGGTCTATGACGAGCTTTCGGGGCGGCGGGGCTCCGGGGCCCCGCCGGCGGCCGGGAGGGAGACAGCCGGGAGGTAGTCAACGCCTGGCGCCACGGCCCCTGTCAGACGGGTTCGGCTGCAGCCGGGAGAGAGGCGGCAGAAGGGCGATATGGGGGCCGGGGGGTGGGGCTTATCCGTACCGGGGCGGACTGCAGGCCTGTAAGCAGGCCCGCAGGCTTTTTTTTACTCGTTGCGTTCTCCCTTCCAGGGCAGGAGTTCCGGCCCAGGCTGAGAAATAAGGTAAACGGTTTGGAGGCCCGCGGGGGAGCGGAAGGGAGCTTTTCCATTGCCAATCCGTAAAGTGTGCCTACCCAGGCCTGGACGGCGCTGCGGCAGCCGGCTGACACAGGCCCTTTCCATATGCGCGGCCGCGGTTGTAACTGTGTTGTGGCTGGCAGGGCCGGGGGTATGTAGGGCGGATGCAACAGGGGCCGCGGGTGGGGCCACCCCGGCGCCGCCGTCGATCTCCACGCCTATTCTGCCTCTCTCCCAGGTGCATGCAGGCATGAAGGGCCAGGCTCTGACGGTTTTCTCAGGCCGGAAGCCGGAGCCGTTTCCGGTGGAGATCCTGGGGGTACTGAAGAACGCCGGCCCCGGCACAGACCTGATCCTGGTGCGGGTGGGCGGCGAGGCTGTGCAGGCCGGGGGAGGGATCTCCGCCGGCATGAGCGGCAGCCCCATTTACGTGGACGGCAAGCTGGTGGGGGCTATAGCCTACAGCGTGGGCGGCTCGGACCACCGCCTGGGCCTGGCCACGCCCATTGAGAGCATGCTGCCGCTTCTCAGCGAAGCAGACGGAACGGAAGGCGCAGGAAGCGAGAAGGCCGCGCCCACACCGCCGGAGAGCGTGGCTGCGGAGGGCGGGATCCTGCCGGTGCAGCCCATCGCCACGCCGGTCCTGACCAGCGGCCTGGATGCGCGCCGCAGCG
Source organism: Bacillota bacterium (assembly GCA_014896355.1). Classification (GTDB taxonomy): domain Bacteria; phylum Bacillota; class UBA5301; order Bu52; family Bu52; genus Bu52. Next base: position 13,317 of record JADBKO010000011.1, on the reverse strand, counting down.
GCGCCCTCCTGGCCCAGTGGCTCAAGCCGTGGGGGCTGGTGGTGTCTGGCCCAGGACTGGGAAGTGGCGGTGCGGGGGAGAACGCGGGCGGAAGCGGGTCCTTCCCCGATCCTTTGTCTGCCGGCCAGTCTGGGGCAGCCTCCGGGAACGGGCTCCAGACCGGGTCGGGTGTGGCGGCGCTGCAGCCGGGAAGTGCCTTCGGCGTGCGCTTGGTCGGTGGAGATGTGGATGTGAGCGCCCTGGGGACCGTGACCCTGGTGGAGGGCCAGCGTTTCCTGGGCTTCGGGCATCCGTTTCTGACGAAGGGTGCCGTGGATCTGGCCGCCACCGACGTCACGGTGTACACCACGGTTCCCAGTCAGGATTTGCCGTTCAAAATCGGAGCCACCGGCGCCGTCATCGGTACCATCGTCCAGGACCGGCCCACCGCTGTGGCGGGCCGGCTGGGGCAGGCGCCTTCCATGGTGTCCATCGCCCTGACGGTGGTGGATCAGGACCGGCAGCGCCGCAGCCAGTTCCGGGCTGAGGTGGCCAACGATCCTGACCTGGTGGTGGGCTTGTTGGGCGTGGCGGCGTTGGAAGGCCTGGACCGGGGCCTGGCGCGGGTGGGCAAAGGGACCATGTCGCTGCAGTTTTCCATCAAGGCGAAGGGGCTGCCGGTGGAGGAGCTCACCCGGCAGAACCTCTTCTACGATCCTGTGGATATTTCAGCTGCCAGCCTGAGCGAGCTGGTGTCCGGGCTAGGGTTGATCATGTATAATCCGTTTGTGCCGGTCCAGCTGGAGTCCGTGCAGGTGGTGGCCACGGCCAGCCAGAAAAGGCAGACCGCCCGGATCGAAAAGGTGTCTCTGGCGCCGGGATCACCGGCCAGCTTCCACCCCGGCGACAAGGTTTCCCTGGTGGCCACGCTGCGGCCCTACCGGGGCCAGGTCTTCACCCAGCCGATCCAGGTGTCCCTGCCGGGCGACATGGCGCCCGGGCCCCTGACCATCACGGTGCGGGCCGGAGGGGTCCAGCCTGCTCAGCAGGACAACGGCCAGGGGACATCTTCCCTGACGCTGCCTGGGAACGTGTCTCTGCCGCCCGGGGCGGAGGAGCCGCAAACCCCGGCGGGGCCGCAGAGCCTGGAGCAGCTGTTGAAAGAATTCGCCGAGGGCGAACGGAGCAATGACCTGGTGGCGGAATTCTACCCCGGGCCCAGCCAGACTCAGCACGAGGCGCCGGGGGCGGCGGGGTCCGACGCCGGCGCCGCGGAGATGGATGGCGCAGGGCAGGACGCAGGCGGCGGAGGTGCAGGCCCGGCCTTGAACAGTCCGGGCGCGGACGCCGGGTCCGGCCCCGGCGGCGGAGGGAATGGTCCATCGGCTCCGTTGCCACCGGAACATCCCAAGGCGGGGACTGCGCCGCGCAACACCGCCCCTTCGGTGGCTCCGGCAGAGGAAGCTCCCGTTCGGAGCGCGGTCTCCACGGAGTATGTGCTGGAGGGCAGCACGGAGATTACCATTAATGTGGAAGAAGCCGGAGGGCGCGAGTCTGCGGCCGCCGGTCCAGAAGCGGGGAAAAACCCTCCGCAGCCGGGGGACGGAGAAGCGCCTACAGCCCAGAAATAAGCGGGCTGCTTTTCAACGCGGTCCGGCACCATGACGGGCCGCTCTCTACCGGCCGGATCCCAGGCTTTGCGCCCAGGCCCGTCGCCGGGCCTGGCGGATGCGACATATTGTGTCAGGAGGATGCAAGCAGCTGGCGTCGAAGGATGGGGCGTCACATCTGTGAGTGTCTACGAGCTGACGGGGAACTTGGGGGACGACATGCCAGTTCTTTCTCGCGGTGCCAAGGTGCTGTCAGGTGTTGTCCTAGCAGCCATCTTTTTTTTGGTAGTAGTCAGTGCCGCGGCGTACTTCTACCTGCAACGGGAAGACGCCGGCGGTGCCTTGCGTCAGCGCATTGCCTGGGAAGCCGGACGCTTCCTCGGACTGCCTGTGAGCATTGGCGGGCTGCACTACGGCGGCGCCGGGTGGGTGGTGCTGAAGGATGTCCGCGTGGGCGCGGGGCCCGATGGAGACGGCTCGCAGGTGTTGCAAGTTCCCCAGCTGGCTGTATCCTTTTCCCTCGTGCAGCTCGTGTCGGATTGGTGGCATACCCGGCAGGTGCAGCCTGTTCCGGCCATCCGCGCCATACGCCTGGTGGGGCCCCGGCTGGTCCTGGCCTATGGCGGCGCGGGCCGCTGGTGCCTGGGGTCCAATCTGGACCTGCAGTCCCTCCTCTCGCGCCTTGACAAGCGCCTGCAAAAACAGCCGGGAAAAACCGGGAACTTTCAGCCGATCGAGATCGACGTGGAGAATGCCCGGGTTCAGGTGGCAGATCTGCCCTGGGCCCAATGGGACCGCTGGCTGGAGGGCTGGGAGAACCGGATCCTCCCGAGCCCAGCTCCGTCATTGCCGTCTGGCTCGGTGCCGCGGCGGCCCGGCCGCGCCGTGTTGAGCTTCTCCGGCCGCTGGGCCCTGGATGCCAAGGGGGCTTGGTCCACACAGGGACGCGGGCAGCTGAACCTGCTGCCGGGGGCGCAGTGGGGGTGGCAGGCCCAAGGCCGCAGCGGCCAGCCCCTCGGGCCCACAGCCAGCCTCCAGGTGACCGGCCTGGATTGGGCCCGGGCGGCCTCGTTTTGGCCCGGGCTGAGGAACCTGGGGGTGGACGTGGCCGGCCGGGGCGGAATCCGTCTGGCTCTGCAGGGCGGCAGGCGCGGCAACGGCCAGGCCGGCCCGGCGCTTTCCGGCGCCGCCGCTGCACCGCGATGGGAAGCCGGGATCACCCTGCAGGATAGCAGTTTGACCATCCGCCGGGGGCCCCTGGCCCTGCGGCCGGTGGTGCTGCACGGGCTGCAGGCCCAGGTGGCCGTGGATCCGCAGGGGATGAAGATCGACCGGCTGGTCTGGGAGCCGGGACCCAAGGACCGCTGGCAAGTGCAGGGAACCCTCCCCTGGGGTGGCAAGACCGCGGGCCGGCTGGAACTGCGTGTCCGCGGGCAGGGGGAAGCCGGCCGGCTCTGGGCCCTGGGGCGGGCTTTGCCGCTGTGGAAAAAGGCCCTGCCGGGGCCCGCACTGGCGGGCTGGGACGCCCAGGATCTCCGGGGCCGTCTGGCCGTGGATGGGCGCCTGTTTCAGGCGCCCGGCCCGGTGGCGGAGACCGGGGGCAGCCGGGTGCGGGCAGCCTCTCCGGCGGATCAGGGTCAGACGTTGTTTTCAGGCCTCGTGTGGGACGGAACCATCACCATCCAGGATGGAGAGGCCTCGGTGACCCTCCCCGGCCTGGGATTGCCTGGCCTGACCGGCCAGGCGCCGGCACAAGGGGGATCACCCGCATTCCGGCAGTCCCCGGGCACCACTTTCCACCTGCGCCGCATCAACGCCAGTCTGCTGGCGGCGGAGGAACGCCTCACCCTTTCCTCCTTCACGGCGGAATGGGCAGGTGCCCAGCTGGATCTGCGGGGCCGCGTGGACGGCTGGCGCCATTGGCCGCAAGCCAGCCTGGACGTGCAGGCGCATGTCCGGGGTCTCTCTTTGCTTGCCTTGGGGTGGAAGTTTCCGGCAGGCTTTCCCCTGGAGCCGGGCCCCGTGGATCTGGATGCCACCGTCCAAGGCCCGGCGAACGTGCCGACGCTGGCCGGCACCCTGGCGCTTCCAAAGGCCGCCTGGATGAGCCAGGCCTTGCGAGGAGCCCGGGCCAGCTGGCAGTGGCAGGTGGACCGGTTCCGCATACAGCCCCTGGCCGTGCAGCTGGGCACAGGCCGGCTGGAAGGGGAAGTGCAGATTCTGCGCCAGCGGCCCCAGACGGAGGAAAAGGCGGCTGCCGAGGGATTTGCGGCCTTGACTGGCTGGTTTGCGCCAGACGCGGGGCTGCTGCAGCTGACCGGCAGCGGCAGGTTGACCGATTGGCCCAATGGCAGCCTTCCCGGGCTGGAGGGCGCCGGCTTGGGCGGAAAAGTGCAGGCGCAGGCGCAGTTCCGCAGCCGGGCCCACAGTTTGGCGGGCCTTTGGGATCAGGTGGCGGCCAACGGAGAGCTACGGCTGAGCGGAGCCTCCTGGCAGGGCCGGGCTCTAGCCGGGTCCGGCCGTTGGGCGTGGGCCGGCGGGCGCCTGCAGTTCCAACAGGCGGAGCTGGCCAACGATCTGCTGTCCGTGACCGCCCAGGGCGGATGGGGTCCCTCCACAGGGCTGCAGGCGCAGGCGCAGGCCCGTATCCGGGACGTGCAGGCTGCATCCGCCTGGTGTGAGAAGAGCCTGCCCAGCCTGGCCTCCTGGCTGAAGTGGCCGCAAAGGCAGCGGCAACAGGTGGCCCGGGCCCTGGCAGAGCTGGCCCGCTGGCAGCCCGCAGGCTCCCTGGCTGTGCAAGGTGAACTGCAGGCTGGGGGGTCCCGCGCACCCCGAGGCCGCTTCGAAAGCCGCTGGGACAGCGCCGTCCTGCGTGGGGAAAAGTTGGGGCGTGTGACTGCCCTTCTGCAGCTGGATGCAGGGGTCCTCTCCGTCCAAAGCCTAAATGTGGAAGCGGGCGCAGGGGGGGCCGTCACCCTGACCGGCGCGGCTCAGGTGGAGTATGCTACGGGCTCCGGGCAGGCACAGGTCCAGTGGTCCCGGTTACAGAGCGCCGTGCTGGCCCGCTGGCTGGGCGGCGCAGTACGGGGCTGGCAGAAAAGCCTGGCTGCGGCCAGGTTGGGGGGAACCACCAGCGGCAGCGCCCAGGCCCATTGGCAGCCCAACGCGGGGTTGTCCGCCACAGGCCAGCTGGCATGGCGACAGGTCCAGGTGGCCCTGCCGGCTGCAAAAGGTGGCGGCCATGAGATCCCCCTGGAGGCCGACCAGGCCCGGGCGGCCTGGACCTGGTCCGGCCAGCGCTTGAGCGTGACCGCCTGGCAGGTGGACACCCCCGGTGGCACCCTGCAAGGCACTGCTTCCTATGGCCAGCCCGGCGGCCTGGATCTGGAGATCCGCAGCGGCAGCCTGGATGTGGCCTATCTTTGGCGGCAGTTGGCCCCTTGGGTGGCGCCTGCCTCCTCCCGTGCCCTGCCACTGCTGGCAGGCCGGATCCAGGTCAAGGGCAGCGTGCAGGGGCTCTCCAAGGGCAGCCTGACCCTGGCTTCCACCGGCCTGTCCATCGCCCAGATCCCCTTTGACACGGCGCAAGCCTGTCTGACCCTGGACGGCCGGGGCAACGCCTCCCTACGGGAGCTGGTGCTGAGCCGCGGGCCGCAGCGGTGGGCGTGCAGCGGCGAGATCCGTTCCCTGGGCCGCCAGCCTGTGCTGGCTTTGCGTCTGGACCTGCAGCAGGTGGACGTGCGGGATGTTTCGACCCTCCTGGGGATCCGCCTGGCCAGCCTGGGTCCCTTGGAGGGTATTCGCGGCAGCCTGGGCGGGAACATCCAGGTGGAAGGCCCCCTTTCTTCTCCTACGGCCCACGCTCAGCTGGCGTTTACCGGCAGCGGGCAGCAATGGGGTCAGGTGCAGGGCCGCTTCCAGGGCACCCTGGACCGGGTGGGCATGCAGATTGCCCAGCTCGAGGCCACGCAGGGTCCGGGAACTCTCACGGCCAGCGGGAGCGTAAGTTGGAACAAACAAGTGGACCTCCAGGTGGCTGCCCACGGTTTTGAGCTGGCGCCGCTGCGCAACCTGCTGTCGCTGCCCCAGCGTACCAGCGGGCTCCTCTCCCTGGCGTCGCACCTCAGCGGGTCCCTGCCCTCCCCTGTGGCCCAGGTGGACTTTACGGTATCCCACCCAGTGCTGGCCGGCATGGCGCTGGACAGCATCGGGGGGCAGATGAAGTCCGACGGGCGGAAGATTACCGTGGAAAAGCTGGCCCTGCGCATGGCAGGCCGGGAGGCCACTCTGACCGGGACGCTGCCCTGGGCCGGGCTGGCTGCGGACTGGTTGCGCGGCAAAGCCGGCAAAAGCCAGGCAGGCCAGGAGCCCATTGATTTGCATCTGACGGTACCGGACGGCGATCTGGCGCTCCTGCGGCTGGCCGACCCCCGCCTGGACGGCAGCCGTGCCCGGGGGCATGCGGAGATCCGCATCGGCGGCACCCTGGCCAGACCCGTCGTGGAGGGAACTGCGCGCGTAGAGGGCGTGGCCTTCTCGGATCCTGCCCTGGGCACCCTCGACGGCATCGGCGGCGTGCTGCTCTTTCATGGCAACACCCTTACCATCCAGCAGGGGCGGGCTCAAATGGGCGGCGGCAGCCTGGACGTGCAGGGGACAGTGCGGATGGCGGGGTTGACGCCGGACCAGCTGGACCTCAACGTTACAGCCAAAGGCGTACAGTACAAGTCCTCCGCCTTCAGCAGCGCCCTGGATGGGCGTTTGACCATCACGGGTTCCATACGCAACCCCCGGGTCCAGGGGCAGGCCAGTCTGGACCGCCCCGTGGTGAACCTGGACCGCCTCGGCTCCTCACAGCAGCCTCCGCCTGTGAACGCCCAGCTGAACATTCAGTTGGTGCCGAAGACCTATGTTCTGGTCCAATCGGCAGGGACGCTGGAGGTCTGGGGGTACGGGAGCCTAGTGCTGGGCGGTACCATGCGCCAGCCAGCTTTTTCAGGCCGCCTGGATGCCTTGCGGGGTTCCATCACCTACATGGGCACCCCTTTCACCATCCAACAGGCTTCCGCTGAATTCGCCCTTTACAAGGGCATGATCCCGGATGTATCGCTGGTGGCCTCCACCCACCTCCAGGACCTCAAGGTATACCTGGAGATCGCCGGCCCCGGCGATCACCTGACCCATCATCTGCGTTCCGACCCGCCCCGCAGCGAGGAGGAGCTGGCAGGAATGCTGGGCCTGCCGGGGGCCATCACCCGGGTGGCTCAGGGGGATGCGTCGGCCTTTGGCGATGAAGCGCGCCGGCTCCTGCAGCAGGAGATCAATACCCGCTTGATGGGTGGGTTGGAGCAGCAGGTGGCCCAGGCCCTCAACCTGGATCAGGTCCGCATCAGCCCCGGCATCGGCGGAGAGCCCTTCCGCATCGAGCTGGGCAAATACCTCACGGACAGCGTCTACATGTCGTACGCCCGAACACTGGGTCTGCTGCCTTTTGACCAGTTCCGGGTGGAGATGAGGCTGGACCATAATGTTCTGTTGTTTTCTGATTATACAACGGAAAAAGGTGGCAACCTATCCGTAGGCTTGGAAGGGCGCTACCGCTTCTAGCCGCTTCCGTCAGGAATTCCCGGAAGGCATGGGCAGGATAACGCAGCAGGTGGGCGAATTTTTGTCCACGTCCGGGGTCTGGTTCAACGAAGCATTGCCCACGCCCTTTTTTGGCACAAAAGGAGGAACCGTCATGTATTCCCGCGCTGCATGCCACCGCCTCGGCTTGGGAGGATTGGTTCTCTCAGCCCTGCTGTGGCTGGCACTCCTGTCTGCGCCGGTTCTGGCCGCCGCCGGGCAAACCGGTGACACAGTCCAGGGGCCCAAAGTGGTAAACATCACCGTCACAGGAAATCAATACATTCCTGCGGATACGATTCTGAAGGCGGTGACCCACACTAAGGTCGGGGCTCCGGTGACCAAAGAGATGCTGCAGGCCGATCTTCAGTCCATCGGGGCATTGGGCCTCTTCAGCGACGTCTCAGTGCAGGTGAAGCCGGTGTCCGGCGGTGCGGATGTGGTCTTTGAAGTGAAGGAAAACCCGGTGGTCAGCGGAGAGAGGTTCGTTCCCATCGGCTTCACCCTGCCGGCAGGGGCAGACAGCGTGCTGCAGTCCTTTCCGGTCAAGAAGGGGACGGTTCTGAATACCAACCAGCTCAAGGAAGGTGTGCAAACGGCCCTGAAGGACCTCTATGAGAAATACGGCGTGGTGGCCCGTGTCAGCGACGTGCAGATGGACAAGCAACAGGAGCTATTGATTTTGCTGCTGCCTACGCGGGTGGGCCAGATCACGGTCAGCGGCAACAAGAAGACCAAGGATTACGTGATCCTGCGCGAGATGACCCTGAAGCCCGGCGATGTCCTGAACACCAACGTGTTGGGGTCCGATTTGCGCAAGGTCCTGAACCTGGGCTTTTTTGACGAGGTTCACTCCGAATTCCGGGATACGGGTAACCCGGATGTGGTGAACATCAATATCGATGTCAAGGAGCGGCCTACCGGGACTGCCAGTGGCGGCGTCTCCTACAGCACCGCCGACGGCCTGGTGGGCTTCATCGATGTGTCGGACCAAAACGCCTTCGGCCGCGGCGATGCCGCCAGCCTGCGCTGGGAATTCGGGGCCAAGAAGAACAGCTATAACCTGGGCTTCACAGAGCCATACCTGTTCGGGCGTCCCAACTCCCTTTCCCTCAACCTGTACGACCAGCGGCAGAAGCGGACGTATGACTCAGTGGATTACGACGAGGCCACCAAGGGCGGCAGCGTGCAATTCGGCAAGCCGCTGGCGCCGGACACCCGGGGTTATGTGACCATCAAGGCGGAGAACGCCGAGAACACTCCGCTGGTTCCGGGAACCACGCTGCCGGACAGCTTTGGCCCCACCTCCTCGCGGACCCGCAGCCTGACGTTCGCCGTCATAAAGGACACCCGGGACTTTGTGTTGAAACCTTCGGCAGGCGGGGTCAACAAGGTATCCCTGGAGCTGGCGCTGCCTGTTCTGGGCGGTGACACGAACTTCCAGAAACTGAGCGGGGAAATGACCCGTTTCGCCAAGGCCGGCCCCGGCGGGCAGGTTTGGGCTTTGCGGCTCTCCGGAGGGGTGATCAGCGGCAACGCGCCCCTGTCCGACCAGTTCTACGTGGGAGGCGCAGATAGCGTCCGCGGCTACCGTTATGGAGAGTTCGTGGGCACCAAAATGTTCCTGGGCAACCTGGAGTACCGGTTCAACATCATCAAGGGCCTGCAGGGCGCGCTTTTCGTCGATGCAGGCAACGCCTGGCAGAAAGACCAGCTCGTCCAGCCTCTTGACCTGCACGTAGGTGCCGGCCTGGGGGTGCGCATTGAGACGCCCATCGGCGTGTTCCGCCTGGACTACGGCGTAGGCCAGAAAGGCGGACAACCCTACTTCAGCCTGGGTCAGACGTTCTGAGCTTGTAAGGAGTGAATGACTTGAGCCCGATTCGCAAATGGCAGATTGTGACCGTCACCAGCTTGGCGGTGGCGGCTGTGGCTCTGGTGGCAGCCTTTTCCGGTTGGGCCGCCGGAGCGCCGGCGCCGGTGAATGTGGCCTATGTGGATACGGCCGTGCTTCTCAGCCGGCATCCGGCGGCGCAGAAGGCGCAGGCGGACCTGCAGAAGGAGCTGCAGGCCCTGCAGGCGGAATTCGACAAGAAAAGCGCCGGAATGAGCCAGGACGAGAAGATGAAACTGTTCAATGAGTACCAACAGCGCCTGGACGCCCGCAAGGCCGCCGTTTTGGCTTCCGTCACCGATGAGCTGAAATCCCTTATTGCGCAGACGGCCAAAAAAACCGGCTACAACCTGGTTTTGGACAAACAGGTGGTCCTGTACGGCGGTCATGATCTCACGGAGGATGTATTGAAGGCCGCCAACGTCAAGAAGTGAAGCCGGCCCGGGTGCCTGGGCGGGGAGGCCTTTCGGTCCATGGATGCGGGCAGGGAAAAGGTTCACAGCCTGAATGAGCTGGCTACGCTGCTGGATGGGGAGCTGCGGGGCGACCCCCACCGGATGATCACCGGCGTGGCCGGGGTGGAGCGTGTGGGCGCAGGGGAGATCACGTTTGCCGAGGACAAGGACCGGCTGCAGCAGGCCCTGGCGTCGGCGGCGTCGGCCGTGGTGGTGCCTCGCAGCCTGTCGGCCCACCTTCCGGACGAGCCTGGCAAACCCGTGCTGTTGGTGGAGAATGCCCGCCTCGCGTTTGCCAGGCTACTGGGCCTGTATCAGCCCGTGGAGCGGCCGGCGCCCGGCGTTCATCCCACGGCGGTGATCCATCGCCGGGCTCTGGTGGGGAAGAATGTATCCATCGGGGCCTACGTGGTGGTGGAGGCCGGGGCCCGCATCGGCGACGGGGTGGTGTTGTACCCCGGGGTGTATATCGGCACCGGCAGCCAGGTGGGCAATGATTCGATCCTTTACCCCCATGTGGTGGTGCGGGAGCGTTGCCAGATTGGAGCCCGGGCCATCATCCATGCCGGTGCGGTCATCGGCAGCGATGGATTCGGCTTCGTGACAGTGAACGGCAAGCACGAGAAGATCCCCCATATCGGCACGGTGATCATCGAGGACGATGTGGAAATCGGAGCCAACACCACCATCGACCGGGGAACCACCGGCCCCACCCGCATCGGCCGCGGCACGAAGACCGACAACCTGGTGCAGATCGGCCACAACTGTGACGTGGGCGAAAGTTGCCTTCTGGTGGCGCAGGTGGGGCTGGCAGGCAGCACACACCTGGGCCATCATGTGACCCTGGCGGGGCAGGTGGGCGTGGTGGGCCATCTGACCATCGGCGACCATTGCATCGTAGGCGGCAAAAGCGTGGTGGCCGGGGATCTGCCACCGGGCTCGTTCGTGTCGGGGATCCCCGCCCGCCCCCACACCCAGGAGATGAGGGTCAAGGCCGCCACCCGGAAAGTACCGGAGCTGTTGCAGAAGGTCCGGGAACTGGAGCGGCGCTTGGCGGAGTTGGAGAGCAGGCTTTCAGAGGCGCAGCGAGAGCCGCAGCCTGTGCAACCCAAGGCCAAGGCCCCATAACCTGCCCGGCAGCCCGGGTTGCGCCTGTGATCCGGCGTTTCCGGCAGAACCGAGGGGGCGCCAGCCATGGCGGATGTAGCGCGCAGGGCCAACGGCGCGTGGTGGTGGCCGCTGCGCCCCATCCTGTTTGACACCTACCTGCTGCGGGCTTTTGCGGGGCCGTTTCTGTTGTTGGAGGGGGCCACGCTATTCCTTCTGGTCAGTGGGGCTTTGTTCGATCTGGCCGACCTACTGCTGGTGAAGCGCACTCCTGCCGCCACCGTGGGCCGGCTGCTGCTGTACGAGTCGCCTTTGGCGGTGGTGCAGGCCCTGCCTCTGGCCACGCTGTTCGCAGGGCTGTTTCTGGTGTGGCGTTGGCAGAAGGACGGCGAACTGGTCATGATGCGGGTGGCCGGCCTGAGCCTCCAGCGGCTGTTTCTTCCGTTGGCCTGTGCCGGTCTGGCCATCAGCGCGGCTTCGTTTTTGCTCAGTGACCGGGTGGTGCCCGAAGCCAACCACCGGGCTCAGAATATCCTGCGCCAGCTTTATTTCAGTGACGCGATGCCGGATTTGCAGCAGGACGTGTTTTTCCGCACACCGGACAATACGTTTGTATACATCCGCCAGCTGGACCGGGCCAGAAACAGCCTGCAGGACGTGATGCTCTACCAGATTGGCCAGGGCTCCGGACCCTACCCGGTGATGATCACGGCCCGCAGAGGCACCTTCGCGGGACAGCGCTGGTCCCTGGAGGACGGCGTCCGCCGCACGCTGGATGCCCGGGGCTTCGTCCAGCAGGAAGTGGCTTTCTCCCACATGACCCTGCGGGTAAGCGGCGGCATTCAGGAGCTCCTGGGCTCCCAGAAGACCACGGCGGAGATGAGCATGGCCGAACTCGCCCGGAATATCCGCCTTTTCAGCAAGGCCGGGATCGATGTGGCCGCCCTCAGCGTGGACTACTATCTCAAGGTCTCTCAGCCTTTGGCCAGCTTTTTGTTTCTTTTGGCCGCGATCCCTGTGGCTCTGTTTCGCGCCCGCGCCCCCAGCCCCTGGCTCCTGGGTGCAGGCGTGGCTTTGGCCCTGAGCTATTACGTCAACGTCCCGTTCAGCCGTTCCTTGGCTGTGAAGGGGATACTCTCCCCTTTCGCCGGCGCCTGGCTGCCCAGCCTCATTTATGCCGTTCTGGGCGGGCTGGTCTTCTGGCGGCTGGAGCGGACCTAGATGCGTCGAGAGCGGGCGACAAGACGCTGCCTTCGGGGCGGCGGGAAGGCGCCTTGGGCATTCTGTTGCGGGATTCTGCTGCTGTTGCTGGCTTTTGGGGGAGCAGGCGGCGGTTTCCTGGCCCTGGCCGCCTCCGGGCCTGCCGATACTCTGACGCTGCGCAGCAATGAAGGCTTGGTCTACGATGATCAGGCCGGGCAGGTCGTGGCCCGGGGGGATGTGGTCATCACCTACCGGGACTACACGCTCAAGGCCCAGGAAATGCGCTACGACCTGCGAACCCACCGGATGGACCTGAGCGGCGGCGCCTGGCTGCAGCAGGGGGATCGCCGGATCCAAGCGGAATCCCTCACCTTCCAGCTGGATGACGAAAGCGGCCGCTTCTTCAACTTTGCCGGCCAGGTGGCGGCCAAGGGGGTCAAAGGGCCGGTCTACATCCGTGGCCGGCAGCTACAGATTCTGCCGAAGGCGGAGACCCTGCAGGACGCCAGCTTCACCACCTGCGATCTGGAGCATCCGCATTACCATGTGCAGGCCCGCAAGGTGATCATTTACCCGGACGACCGCCTGGAAGCCTGGTCGGTGGTCTATTATCAGGGAAAGATCCCCCTGTTGTACTGGCCGTACCTGGTGATCCCCCTGCGGCGCGACAACCGTCTGGGGCTGCCTCAGGTCGGGTATTCCGAGCGCGACGGGTGGTACATCAGGAATACGTACAACTACTATACCCATTCCGGCGCCAGCGGATCGTTGGTTCTGGACTACTTCCAGAAGGCCGGCTGGGGCGGCGGTGCCCGCCACAATTTCCGCCTGGGCGGCGACGGGCCCTGGTCCGGCCAGGGGACGCTCTACGGCTATGCCCGGCAGACGGGGGTGAGCCCTCTGCTGGATTGGCAGCTGGAAGGCAGCTACGACCAGGGGCTCGGCAGCCAGGGATCCCTGAAGCTGGCCCTGGGGCGTTCCCAGCAGCAGACGGGCCCCGGCAGCGCAGCCCAGAAGGATTCGCAGCGGTTGAACCTGTCCTGGCAAGGCAATCCGTTTCGCCTGTCCTGGACCTGGGACGGCCAGGCCTCCGCTTCGGTGGCCACGGGAAGCGGCACAGGCGGCGCCAGCGCTGCTGGCGACACAGGCACTTCTCTCCCTGCCTGGGCTCAGGGCCGGAGCGTGACCAGCCAGCTCCAGGCCCAATGGCAGCCGTGGGCTGGCGGTAAACTGCTTCTGGATGCCGGGTATCAGCAGCGGGACGGGTTCGACTCGCCCGCCCTGTGGCGGCTGAGCTACCGGGTTGCCGTACAGCAGGAATGGCCCGGGCAGACCTGGGAGCTGTTGCGGGAGGAAGTGATCCAGCCTCTGCCCGGGGAAGAAGAGGTCCCCTGGACCTCCTACGCCCGCGAACCGGAACTGCGCTGGACTCTGCGGCCCGTGG
>JADBKO010000109.1 GCA_014896355.1 Bacillota bacterium | reverse complement strand
CCGCCGCCAGCAGGTGCAGGATGGCAGGCAGATCAGCCCTGAGGGCCGGCTCCACGCTGAGGCTGGCCCGGCCGAACCCAACAGGACCGGGCTTGCGGGCCCGGATGAAAGCGCTGGCAACCGGCAGACCTTGGCCAGCGTCGTCATCGTCGCGGCATTCACCGCCGCAGCATGTGGACTGCGGCGCCGACACCGGCAGGATTTCCACGTCGGTGAGGCCGGCCTCCTGCAACAAGCGCTCGTATGTGGCGGCGTCCAGCGCACCGGCTTCGCAGCGGGACCAGGCCTTCAGATCGAGGCGCACGGCTGCGGGCAGGGGCTCGAGGGCGATGACGTCGTAGACGGCCAAGCGCCCGCCCGGCCGGAGCACCCGTGCCGCTTCCCGCAACGCCGCCGCTTTGTCCACGGACAGGTTGATGACACAGTTGGAAATGACCACGTCCACAGACGAAGCGGGCAGCGGCACCGCCTCGATGCGCCCCTTGAGGAACGCTACGTTGTCCAGCCCGGCGCGGCGGCGGTTGGCCTCGGCGAGAGCGAGCATCTCGTCGGTCAGATCGATGCCCCACGCGAACCCGCCCGGTCCGACTCGCCGGGCCGCCAGCAACACGTCGATGCCGCCTCCCGAGCCCAGGTCGAGCACCATCTCGCCAGGGTGCAGCCTGGCCAGGGCGACGGGGTTGCCGCAGCCGGCGGACGCTGCCAGGGCTTGGCCGGGAAGCTCTGCGTGTTCCTCGGGGCTGTAAGCGGAGGCGCCTGAACAGCACCCCCGGCCGGACGTCGAGCACCCGCAGCCCGTCGGTGGCTGCCCATCGTCCAACCGGGCAGCGCGGCGTGCGATGCCGGCGTAGTGCTCCTGAATCGCCTGAACGACCGCCTCGTCGCGCCGGCCGTTGCCAGGCGCCTGACCTTTCCTCTCCGCCGGGCGAGCTTGTTCCATCCGTCCAGTTCTCCTCTCCAGCATTCCTCGTTCTGACGAGAATTCCTCGTTCTGAAGCCGCGGCTTACCGTTCTCCGCTGAACCAGGCCCGGGTGCGCGTGACGATGCTTACCACCGACAGCATCACCGGCACCTCCACCAAGACGCCCACTACCGTGGCCAGGGCCGCCCCGGAGCCCGGTCCATACAGGGCGATGGCTGTGGCCACGGCCAGCTCAAAGAAGTTGCTGGCCCCGATAAGGGCGCCCGGAGCAGCTACGTTGTGGGCCACGCGGAACGCCTTCATCAGAAGATAGGTCAGGGACGAATTGAAATACACCTGCACCAGCAGAGGGATCGCGATGAGCAGCACGTAGACCAGCTTTTGGGTGATATTCTCCGCCTGGAAGGCGAAGATGAAGACCAGAGTCAGCAGCAAGGCCGTGATGGTCACCGGTTGGAAGGCCTGCAGGAAGCGGGTGTTGAACCACTCCAGGCCGCGGCTGCCGATCAGCCAGACCCGGGAGGAATACCCGAGCGCCAGCGGAACCACCACATATACAACGACCGAATAAAGCAGTACCCGGTAATCGACGGGCACGCCCGAAACTCCCAGCAACAGCCCCACGATGGGGAGGAACGCGAACAGCATGATCAGGTCGTTGACGGCCACCTGCACCAGCGTGTAGGCGGGATCGCCGTCTGCCAGGTAGCTCCACACAAAAACCATGGCTGTGCAGGGGGCCGCCGCCAGAATGATGGTGCCGGCCATGAATTGCTGGGCGTCGGCCGGCGAAATCCAGGCGGCGAACAGGTGGCGGAAAAAGAGCCAGGCGAAGAAGGCCATGGTGAATGGCTTCACCAGCCAATTCACGAACAGCGTGACGAAAAGCCCGGTGGGATGCTTTCCTACGCGCCAGATGGCTGCAAAGTCGATCTTGAGCATCATGGGGTAGATCATCAGCCAGATCAGCACCGCGATGGGGATGTTGACCTGGCTGTTGCCGCCGAACTGCCATCGGCTGAGCTGGGCGGTCAAGCTGGGAAAGGCTCGGCCCAGAAGCACTCCTGCGCCCATGGCCAGGGCCACCCAGAGGCTGAGATAGCGGTCGAAAAAGGTCATCTGTTTAGGCAGGGGACGGGCGGCAGGCAGTTCCGCCGCGGACTTGTGGACATCCATCACCATGGATCCTCCAGTTTCGATTTGCTATTTGCAGACCCCACGATGCGGACCTCGTGATTCCTCGTTGCGGAGGGCCACTCGGCAATGCCGGAGCGCGGGATCCGCGGATGACGCCTGCAGGCGCTGCTCTGCGGCTGCCAGTGCCGGG
>JADBKO010000108.1 GCA_014896355.1 Bacillota bacterium | reverse complement strand
ATGGACTTCCCGCAGGTCAGGTGGGCGCTCGAGCAGGGGCGTAGCCATGCAGTTCACGCGGCCGCAGGGCAGTTTGGGAGCGGGGACCTGCGGCCGGCGCGGCCACGGGGCCAAGGTAATACAGGGGTATGGTGGGAGCCTGTGCCGGCCGCAGTCGACGGTGCCGCTCCAGCCTCAAACTTCCATGGCAGGAGGGTTCGACATGGGCGTGTTTTCCCACCGCGAGGAGGACGGATTCGAGCAGGTCATCTTCTGTGAGGACAGGTCGTGCGGGCTGCGGCTGATCATCGCCATCCATAACACGGTGCTGGGGCCGGCTCTGGGCGGATGCCGGATGTGGCCGTATGCCACGGAGGAGGAAGCCGTTCAGGACGCTCTACGCCTGGCCAAGGGGATGACCTACAAATCCGCCGTGGCCGGCCTGGACTATGGCGGAGGCAAAGCCGTGATCTGGGGAGACCCGAAGAAGGACAAATCCGAGGCCCTGTTCCGGGCCTTGGGGCGCTTTGTGGATACCCTGAAGGGCCGGTTCATCACCGGGACCGATGTGGGCACGTATCCGGAGGACTTCGTCTATGCCGCCCGGGAGACGAAATACGTGACCAGCCTGCCGGTGGAATACGGCGGCTCCGGCAATTCCGCCGTCCCCACGGCCAAAGGCGTCATGCACGGGCTGCACGCCTGCATGCAACACCGGTATGGCCGGGAGTCCCTGCAGGGCGTCCGGGTGGCGGTGCAGGGACTGGGCAAGGTGGGCTCCGTCCTGGTGGAGATGCTGCTGGCCGAAGGGGCGCAGGTGGTGGCCACCGACGTGGACGACGAAAAGGTGCGCAGAGTGCAGGCCCGTCATCCGGAAGTGCAAATGACGGGTCCGGAGGAAATTTACGACATCGATTGCGAGGTTTTCTCACCCAATGCCCTGGGCGCCGTGCTGAATGACCAGACCATCCCCCGTCTGCGTTGCAGCATCGTGGCGGGATCGGCCAACAACCAGCTGGCCGAGGCGCGCCATGGCGACGAGCTGCACCGGCGTGGCATCCTGTATGCGCCGGACTACGTCATCAATGCCGGCGGGGTCATCCAGGTGGCAGATGAGCTCCAGGGGCTCAACCCGCAGCGGGTGGAGCACCGCGTGCAGGGGATTTACGGAACGCTCCAGGAGATCTTCCGGCTGGCCGAGCAGGAAGGCCTGCCCACGTACGTCGCTGCCGACCGCTGGGCCGAAAGGCGCATCGAAAGCGTGGCGGAGATCCACCGGGTTTATGCGTAGGGCTCCCAGCGCCGGGGAAGCCCGAGGCACTGAACGGTCCAGCCCGTCGACAAGGCTGAAAAGTCAAATCCCTGGACAAGAAGGAACCGTTGTGCCACCGGCGAAACATGGACGAAGAGGAAGGCCCAGCCAGGCCCCGGAAAGGATGAGTTTTCGGTGCCGGGCTGGGCTTTTGTCGCATTTCGCCGCGCCAAGCTGGGAATGGCTATACAAAAGGTTCCGGGATCCTGCCGGGCCATGCACGCCAGGACTGCGCCTGCGCCCCGGTCCCCAGACGGCACCGCCTGGCTCCTGGCTGCACTCTTGGTTCTGGCGCCGACGTGGGACCTGGCCGCGGTAGGAGGGCCACCGGTGGCATGCATGGCCAACGCCGCGGGGGGAAAGGAGGGTGCCCGGGTGGGCTGGGTTTCAGCGGTGGTGGACCGCCTGGAAAGAGATGCCGGCGGCAGGTGGCTGGCGGTGGTCCTGGTGGGAGAAAAAGAGCAGGAGTTTGTACTTCCCCGGGCCCGGCTCCCCAAGGGGGCCCGGGAGGGCAGCTGGCTGCAAGTCCGTCTGGACGGCGGAGCCATCGGGCCAATCCGGCTGGATCCAGCGGCCACTGCCGCTGCCCGGGAGCGCGTGGCAGCAAAGCTGGCCAAGCTGCGCCAGGCCTCGGAGTAGCTTCCGGGCGGCCAACGGAGGACAGGCCCAGACAGGACCCCGGAAGTGAGGGGGCACGGTTTTGTTCCGGCCATTCCCGCCCAAAGATGGGAGGAAAAGCCGGGGGGCAGAAGATCGCCAGGGCGGCGGGAGACGGGGCCGCCACCCTCTGCAGCCAGCCCAAAGGTTGGCCGCAGCTCTCCTGCCGCTGGGCCTCGTGCTGTTGTGGGCATGGGCAGCCTGCGGCGGCCTTTCCGGGCTGCCAGAAAAGCCGGGCTCCACAGCTCCCGCAGCAGCCGCGGGGCTGCCTCCGGCCACGGTCACGTTCCTGGACGTGGGACAGGGGGCTGGGGTACTTTTCCAGGCCGGCGACACAGCCC
>JADBKO010000107.1 GCA_014896355.1 Bacillota bacterium | reverse complement strand
ATTCCAGAGAGCCGCCGGCGGTGGGAGGGCGGTATGGGACCGAAGGGAAAGCCCCTTTGGAGCCGCTGGCCTGAAGGGCAGTGCTGCATGGATCTTTGGAGCCGGGGAGCCAGCCTTCCTCGCATGCCCGGCGCCCGGGGCCAGCGCGGCAGGTAAGGCCGGCCGGGACTTCGCCCGTTACTGCGAAGGCGGCATCCGGCTTCGTCTGGGATGAGATAGCCTGATGAAGCTGTTCATGCCCGTAAATGAGAGGGCCCTGGTGGCCAATTTGGGTGGTACCGCGGGTGAAAGCTCCCGTCCCTTACGGACGCGGAGCTTTTTCTTTTCCGGGCCCTTCTCTTTTCCGGGCCCTTCTCTTTTTGGGAGGTCGGGAGTATGTCGGCAGAACTGGAAAAAGGGACCGAAGTGGATCGACAGGCGCCGGGTGGGCGCGGTGCCGGGGTTGTGGCGTCCGCGGCGGCAGCCGCCCGCCTGGGTGCGATCGAACCTTTCCTCGCCATGGTCATTTCCGAGCGCGCCCGCGCTCTGGAGGCCACCGGCGCCCATGTGGTGCACATGGAGCTGGGGGAGCCGGACTTCGACACCCCGGCGCCGATTCGCGAGGCCGCGGCTCGGGCCATGGCCCAAGGCAAGACGCATTACACCCACAGCTTGGGCCTGCCGGAACTGCGCCAGGCCATCGCAGATCACTACGGCCGCACGTATGGGGTCAGCGTGAACCCGGACCAGATCATGGTGACCCCGGGGACATCCCCGGCCTTGGCTGTCCTGTTCCTGGCTCTCTTGAACCCCGGCGATGAAGTGATCCTCTCTGATCCTGGCTATGCCTGCTATTGGAATTTCGTCCGGCTGGCTGGCGGCGTGCCCCGGGCGGTGCCGGTATATGAGGAAGATGGATTCGCCTACCGGCCTGCCGAGATCCGCGCCCGCCTCAGCCCCCGGACCCGGGCCATCCTGGTGAATTCGCCGGCGAACCCCACAGGCTGCGTCATGCCTGCCGAGGACCTGGCATCCGTGGCGCGCCTGGCCGAGGAGGCGCAGGAGACGTTCGGCGCCGCCTGCTACGTGGTTTCGGATGAGATCTACCACGGGCTGAACTACGGCGGGCCGGGGCAGAAGGACCACTCTATGCTGGAATTCACCCGGCGGGCATTCGTTCTGAACGGGTTTTCCAAGCTTTACGCCATGACGGGCTGGCGGCTGGGGTACATCATCGCGCCGCCGGAATTTATGCGCCCGCTGCAGAAGCTGCAGCAGAATGTTCTCATCTGCGCCCCGTCCATTGCCCAATGGGCGGGGATCGCCGCCCTGACGGAGTGCCAGGAGGACGTGGCCCGCATGCGCCGGACCTACGATGAACGGCGGCGCTTCGTGTTGCGCCGCTTGGCCGAAATGGGCCTTCCTGTGGGCAGAGAGCCTCTAGGGGCATTTTATGTGCTGGCCAACGTACGCCGCTTCAGCCACGATTCCTACAGGCTGGCTTTCGATCTCCTGGAGAAAGCCCACGTGGCCGTAACCCCGGGCGTAGACTTCGGCCGTAATGCAGAAGGTTACTTGCGGATTTCCTATGCCACCCGGATAGAGGAACTGGCAGAGGGCTTGGACCGCATGGAGCGGTACTTTGCCTCCGCTGGTGGAGAAGATGCAGGGAGGACGATGTGACACGAGGGTCGGGATTCTCAGCGACACCCACGGTTCTGTGGCGGCTTGGCAGGCCGCGTTCCGGGGGCCTCTGCGGGACGCAGATCTCTTGCTGCATGCAGGGGATTTCCTTTATCATGGGCCGCGCAATCCCTTGCCGCAGGGCTACGACCCGAAGGCTCTGGCCGGCCTGATCAACTCCAGCTCCGCGCCGATTCTGGCTGCCCGGGGCAATTGCGATGCCGACATTGATCAGGTTTTGATCGACTGGCCTTTGCAGGCCCCGTACGCCTTGGCTCAGGTGGATGGGATCCGTCTGATGCTCTCCCACGGCCATGAAAAGAGCGAGGAGGAGCGGCTGGCTCTGGCGAAGCGCTACCGGGTGCACATCTGGATCACCGGGCACACGCACGTGCCTGCGCTCTGCGAGCAGCAGGGGGTGGTGTTGCTCAACCCCGGCAGCCCGGCGTTGCCCAAGGGAGATCCGGCCGTCCCCACCGTGGCCTGGCTCGACACGGAGGCGCGCCGGGCGCGCGTGGTTTCTCTGGATGGAGAACCCCTTTTGGAGCTGACTTTCTAGGACGGCGTGCAACAGCCGCGAACGCGCCTCTTGACGCCGGCACAGCCGTGTGATATGGTACCGGCGGGTTCGGTGCGGC
>JADBKO010000106.1 GCA_014896355.1 Bacillota bacterium | reverse complement strand
AGGTCCTCTCCGCTGGCTGCCCGGGTGGCGCGGACACTGGACAGAATGCCGCCACCGGACTGCAGGATCTCCAGATACGACCGGCCGGCCAGGCGTTCGTCGCTCTCCTCGCGCCGCCAGCCGGCGAAGATCAGATGGGTGTGGCAATCCACCAGTCCCGGCATGACCACCCGGCCCCCGGCATCGATGGCCTCCAACGCCGCGCCCGCCTCCGGCGCCCGGCCGAATCGGCGGCGTATCTCCCTCGCAGGCCCCACGGCGGCGATCAGGCCATCCCGGATGGCCACGGATGCGCCGTGCAGAATGCCCAAGGGGTTGCCGGGAACGCCTTGGCCGGTGATGAGCTGGCCGGCATTTTCAACGAGAAGGGTGGCCATCATTCCTTCTCCCACAGGCGGGTTTCCAGGATCTGCCGGCGGGAAAAACCGCGCAGCCCCAGGTAGTAGCAGGCCGCGTCCACCAGGGCGTCCAGGGGCGTGAGGCCGATGATCTCGCTGCCGGCCACGTCCACCCCGTAGCGGGCAGCCTCCAGCCGCACCAACTCCAGGGCCCGATGAATCGGTGTCCGGGCAGGACGGGTCAGGTTCATGGAGACCTGCACCAAGCCGCCTTCGGCCAGGCGGACGCCCATGGCCTTCACATTCATCAGCCCCCCGGAGCTCTCCCGCACGGCACGGGCCACGGCCTGAGCCACGGAAAGATCGTCCGTGCGCAGGTTGACGTTGAACGCCACCAGGGGCCAGCGGGCTCCGACCACCGTGGCTCCGGCGGTGGGGTGGACCCGGGCCGGCCCGTAATCTGGCCGGCGGCCTGGCTCAGCAATGGCTGTGATCAATCCCTCGAAGCCGCCCCGGCGGATGGTCTCCAGCCTGCGGCGCTCCGGCAGCAAAGCGGCTTCCTCGTACAGATACACGGGCAGGTCCAGTTCCCGGGCCAGGCGCTGTCCCAGGTTCCGGGCCAGCTGAACGCAGAGCTCCATGGCCTGCGGGGCATCCTGCAGCGGCACAAAAGGCACCACATCGGCGGCCCCGATGCGAGGATGAGCACCCTGGTGCCGGCGTAGGTCGATGCGCTCCACTGCGGCCCGGACGCCCAGGAACGCAGCCTCCGCCACAGCCTCGGGCGGCCCGGCGAAGGTCACCACCGCCCGGTTGTGATCGGCGTTGAGGGAATAATCCAACACACGGACGCCCGCCACACCGGCGATGGACGCCACGATTTCTTCCACCACCCGGGGGTCGCGCCCCTCGGAGAAATTGGGGACGCACTCCACCCACGGAAGGGCTTCACGGCCGCTTTCCGGGCTTTGCGGGGCCGGGGCGGCTGGCTCGTTTTGTTCCACCATGCCTCGTTCCTCCTGCGGCAAGGGCTGCCGGGACCTGCGGGTGCAGCCGGGACTGGGCGCCGGATGGCGGCGAGCCACCGGGCGCAGAAGACGGCGGCCTGGGTTCCGCCTGGGCGCCTTTCTCGCGACAGGCCAGTGAGGCTCGCAAAGCCCGCAGCCCGGGGCTGTCCAGCCGGGTGGCCAAAGGCTCTCCCCCTGCCCGCGCGATGCGGGTCCGGCGCGCCAGCACCGCTTCCTGCACCTGCCGGATGAAACGCGCCAAAAGCCGGCTGTCCCGGGCTTCGCTGTTGCGGATACGCAGCACATCGTAACCGGCGGCGGCCAGGTGCTCCTCCTTGCGGCGGTCCCGCTCTCGGGCGCTGGTTCCCATGTGGGTCCAGCCGTCCACCTCCACCACCACTGCCTCATCCACCAGGAAGTCCACTTCGCCCCCGCCCAATAGCACCGACTGCCGGAACGGCAGCCCGGCTTCGGTCAGGGCCTGCCGGACCCTGGCCTCCGCCGGAGTCTCGGCGTTCGGCCCGTGCGGAAGCCAGCCCTGTGCTGGCGCCTTACGTCGCACCCGAGCCTGCCCTCATTTCACCAGAACACCGATCAGGGCTGCTGCTACAATGCCCAGAGTCAGCCAGATGTTCTTTTGCTTCAAGTCCGCCGTTTCCTGTTGGGCCTTCTGCTGGTAGTTGGCGAAATCCGCCTGTAACGAGGTCAACTGATCCTCCAGCTGCCGCTGTCGAACCAACAGGCCGGCCTCGGAGGTGTTGAGTTGGCTGGAGAACTGTCCTTGCACGGCGGCCATTTGCTTTTGCAACGTGGCCACCTGGCTGCTCAACGTGCGTACCTGTTCCTGCAGGGCGGCATTTTGCTTCTGCAGATCCGCGTTTTGCCGCTGCAGATCCGCAGCCTGCTGTTGCAGGGCGGAAATCTGCCCGCCCTGCTCCTGCACAGCCTTTTGCCAGCCGGCCTCGGTCTGGGCCACCTCGCCGGCCAGGCTTTGCTGGAGCTTGGCGTTTTCCCCGGACAGCCTGGTCTCGGTGGCTGCGATCTTTTGGTCCAACTGGTCCAGCAGAGCCTTGGTGCGGGTTTGCGCATCCGCAAGGGATTTTTTCAGGTCTGCCAGGCCCGCTTGCCACTGGGTGGCGTTGTCCGCCACCTGCGGCGCCAGGACGTTGAGGCTGGTCTCCAGGGCGGCGACGCGCTGGGAAAGCTGGCCCAGGCTTTGCTGGGTGTCGCTCAGGCTTTGCCGCAAGGCGCTGGCATCGGCTTTCAGCCCCGCCAGATCCCGGCCCTGGGCCTGGAGAGCTTGCGAGTTCGCCGCAATCTGCTGCGCCTGCTGGGACAAGCTCTGGTTCACCTGGCGCAAGGCCGTCTGCAGCGTGGCATTGGCCTTCTGTACATCCTCGCTGGTCACGCTCTGCTGGCCCTGAAGCGTGCGCAGGGTGGCTTCCAGCTGATCCTGGTGCTGTGCCAGGTCCACCAGATCCTGGCGCACGCTGGTGGCCAGCGATTGCAAAACCTTGACATCTTCTGGAGTCCATGCCGAAGGATTGCTGCTCTGGTCCTGCAGCAGCCGGGCCACCACCAGCGCCAGAGTGTAGCGGTCCACGGGCTTGTCGCCCTGGAAGGTGCCGTCCTGGTACAATTCCAGATAACCGCGATCCACCAAGGTTTTCACCGCCTGATATGCGGGATGGCTGGGCGGCACGTCTTTAATCTCCGCAGCAGGGGTGGCGCCGGATACGCCCAACAGAACCATGCCGGCCAGCAGGAGCACGCTCATCCATCGATGGACTTTCCCCGCCGAACGCATGAGAATCCCTCCTCAAAAGGACAGAACGCTGGGAAGCATCTTCAACGACGGCGTCAGCACGAGCCCGGCTTGGTCCAAGGCCACGGGTACCGGCAACAGGTCCGCCTTTTGTGCCGCCGGGGCCGCCCGCCGGATCTCCGCCGTTGTCACCCGCACCGCAGCATTTCCGTCGCCCACGGGGTAGAAGTGGATAGCAGCCAGCTGGCCCTCTTTGACGTCCACCGGGCGCCGTGCCACCTGCAGCACCACGACGCCGCGGGCGTTATCCACCGCAGGCGGACTCCAGACCCCTTCTGCACCGGGCTCGGCAAGCAGGACACCTCGGGAAACGTCCAACACTTGTAGGCGCTTGGGATCAAAATGCACCTCCACCCTGGCCTTGGCAAAATCCTTCACGTTCTGCAACTGGACAAAGACCGTCACATACCCTTGCTGCCAGGAGCTGTTCGGCGCCTTTACCAGGACCAGACGGGGCTGCAGCGGCGGCAGCCGCAAAAACTGGTTCCGGTTGACGGGCTGTGTCCCGCGGCCTTCCGCCTGAACCGAGTACGGCACATTGCCGCTGGCGCCAAATACCGGCTGCACCTTCCAGATCACCGTGACCTGGTCCCGGGGCTCCAGGGTGCCCAGAAAGCGCACCGGCGACTCCATGCGGGCCGGCTCCAGATTCACCGGCAAGCCCAGCTTGGCCTGCGCCTGATAAATGGGTCCGGCCCCCACGTTGGTGATCACGGCGCGCACAGGGATATACGGCAGGTCTGCGCCGGAGAGGTCGGCAGAAGCCGGGGCAAACACCTGCACCTGCAGCCTTCCTGGAGCCAACACCTGCAGATGTCGAACCACCTGGTTCTTCCCGGCGGTGACCGACTGGGCCACGACCTGGATCTCCAGGGTCTGAGCCTGGCTGGCCAAAACCACAGCATGCCAGACGGCCTGTCCAGTCTGGCCGACATTCAGCCTGCCCAGGACCCGGGCGTCGGCCTCGCCATCCTGCAGGCGCATTCCATCCGGCAGCTTCAGTTGCACCAGGGTGTTGAGAGCGTCCCCTGGGCCCACGTTTTGGACATAAGCCACGATGGTGATCTGAGGCGGGTTCGCCGGGTTGGCCACCACCTGGGAAGGGGCGCTGACGCCCACGGAAAGCTGTCCCGGCGCCATGGTGATGCCGCCCAGGCCGTACTCTGTGGAGACCACACGGCGCTGGCCGGGCCCCAGCGGCCGTTCGTCCCAATAGAGGGCGATTGCGGAGTCCAACTCGTATTCGCCTTTCCGGGTAAAGTCCCGCCCCGGAGTGAGGTCCGTCAGGTTCCAGGGTTCATCGGCCAGGCTGCCCCAGTTGGAGACCACCACCCGGTCCGGCACGGTCACCGCGGGATCCCGCAGGGTTCCCTGCGCGATGACCTTCTCGGAACCCGCCTTCAGCGAATCGAACGCTTGCCAGAAATCCGGTATGGCACCGCCGGAGAAGGTCTGATCGGTGGTGATGGCCTGGGAGCCGAAACGGAAAGGAGCTCCGTCGTTGGAGCCCAGCATGGTGTCCAGCATGACCCGCACGCCCACCTGATGCGGGGAGGAATCGGTGTTCTCCAGAACATAGCTGATGAGCGCCGTGTCAGGCCAGGATGTGGTGGGGCCTTTGACCAGACTCAGGATCTGGGTCACCCGCACGGGCCCCTCCTGCCAGGCACACTGGATGGTATTGCCGCTGACCGTGGGTGCCTGGAGCAACTGGCCGAAACTGCAGGCGGCCCCCGCCCTCCGCTGGGTACGGCCGCCGAAGGCATAATTGCGCCCGTCGATGCGAAGGGTGGTGTAGGACGTCCAGGGTTCAGGGCGTCCGTATATGAGCGGCTGGTTCTCATCGCCGCTGCGGCCGGGATCCCCACCGGTGGTGTCCACGGCGAACCGCCCGGTATCGTAGGCGCCGGCATTCACGGTAATGGCGATGAAATCGTTGGCCACCCGGGCCAACGGCTCGGGGGTCCCACTGCTCGTGGCACCGGCGTCCAAGGCCCCGGCGGCGGCCGCTGCCAGCCAAAAGCCTACGGCCAGAGACAGGACAGGTCCCACCACTCCAGCGGGCCTGCGGCTCCTCTGCCCCTCATCCGATCCTGGAATGCGCATCACGAGCATCACCTCCCGCCGGTGTTCATCGCGCCGTATTGCACCTTTCCGAACTGGATCTCCGCGTGGGTGTGGTTCGCGTCAAAGCGGATCTCCACCGGAACCCGGTACGGAACATCGTTTGCACGCCAGCGGATCTGCTGTTGTATAAACTGAAGAAACGTTCTATCCCAGGCGTCTCGCCCGGAGCTGGAGACGAGCTCAATCCGTTCCACCTGCCCGCTGGGCAGGACGTAAACCAAAAAGCTGGCAGCGCCGGAGACCCCCTGGTTTTGGGCTCCCTTGGGAACCACCGGCGCCAGCCCGCCGCCGGCGGCAATCATGCCGGTACCTTCGCCCGGATGGGTGAATCCCCCTGCCCCACCGTTTCCGGCTCCGCCGGCCTCGCTTCCCGAGGCTCCCGCTCCTGCAGGCCCCGTTGCTGCAGGTGCCGTTCCCGCAGCTTCCGTTCCTGCACTTCCCGGCAGGCCGGCCCCGCCGGCGGCAGAGGATTGGGCAGCCTCGCCTGCCTTCACAGGCAGGATCGGCGCCCGGGGCGAAGTGCTACCCAGGACCGGGCCGGAAGCGGCGGATTTCGGCGTAGAAGTCGCGCCCACCGCGACACCCGCACCCTGCAGTCCCTTTTCCGGAGCCGCCGAGACGGCCGTGGAAGGAAGGGTCTTGGCAGTCGGCTGGGGAACGGATATTGCGGGCGCGGGCTGCGGCGCCGGCTTCACACCCGGCGGGGCGGGAATCGTCGCAGGTTGCTTCTGCCCATGCGTCGCCGCTCTTCGCAGGGCCGGTGGCACCGCAGCGGCTGATGCAGCGGAGCCTGGCTGCGCGTTGCGGATTTGGAGGTTGGAAGACCCCTCCGGTCCGCCGGCCGGTGAGCTGGTAGTCACGGGCACTTCCACGATGCCGACGGGCACTGCCGCCCCCTGTGCCATCCAGCCGTTTCCCGGCCCCGGCAAACCAGGGAACAACGGCGCCACCAGAAGCAGAACGGCCAAGTGGAGGACAGCGGAGAGACTCAGGCTGTGCCAGAACCCAAACGGGAACCGGCCTCTGGCCGGCTTTTCTTCCAGGACTGCGCCGGCCGGCCCTCCTTCTGGGAGAGGGGGAATGCGGGTTGGCGGCCGGATGAGCGCTTTTCTCGTCATCTGTTCATCTGCTCCACCGCCAGGGCCAAGCGGTACCCGCCGGCACCGCGCACGGCATCAATGGCTTGGACGAGATACCGGTATTGGACCCGCTGATCCGCCCGGATGATCACCACGGCTTCTGGATGCCCCTTGAGGTCCGCCTGGGCCAGCTGCGCCAAGCCGGCGGCATCCACCCTGCGTCCCCGCCAGAACATGTTCCCATCCCGGTCGATGGTCACGGCGTACTCCTGCCCGGACTGAACCATGCCGGTGGCGGCCCGGGGAAGGTCCACATTGAGGCCGGTGGTGGACGTGCGAAACGTGGTGAAGACCATGAAAAAGATCAGCAGAAAAAACATGACATCGATCAACGGGATGATTTGGACCAACGGCTTGCGGTAACGGATCCGCTCAATGCGCATCCCGCCCACCCGCCTCCAGGCCGGCAGCTTCCGACGCCACCAAGGCCAAAAGCTCACCGCTGCGCCGGTTCATCTCCAGCACATGCCGGTCCACCACGTAAGAGAAATAGGCACTGGCTGCCATGGATGGGATGGCGATGATCAGGCCGAAGGCTGTGGTGACCAGCGCTTCCGCGATGCCTACGCTCATGGCCGTGGGTTCGCTGATCCCGTGCAAGGCTCCGAGGACATTGAAAGTACGGATGATGCCCGTGACGGTGCCCAAAAGGCCCAGCAAAGGAGAGATCGTCACCATGGTATCCAGAAGCGGGATACCCCGCTCCAGAATGGCGATCTCCTCCTGCCCTGCCTTTTCCAGCTGGTCGGAAACGAACCAGCGGGGCTTGCCGTACTGAGCCAACGCCACTGTGGCCAAGCCCGCCACCGGGCCTTGATAGCGGCGTGCCACCTGGACTGCCTCCAGAGGGCGGCCTGCGGCCAGGGCGGCGCGGATCTCCCGCATGAGGCTTTCCGAATCCCCCCGGTAACGGGCATAGAAGAAGAACCGCTCGATGATAACGGCCAGGGCCAGGATGGAACAGATCAGCAGCGGATACATGACCGGGCCGCCGGCCAGGAATATGTGCAGCATGCAAAACCTCCAGGGCCACAAATGCTCGCTAAGCTTTTCTACGCGGGCCAGAGATTTCCTGCCCTGGAGGGCAGCGGCCATGATGTGGCCGCCGGCGTAACGCCAAAAACAACGGCGGGCAGCAAAAACGACGCCAGAGCGGGCCGGGCCTCGCCAAGGCGGGGCCCGGTGCATCCGCAGGCCGCAGGCTGGATCCTGTCAGGCGCCTTGGGCTTCTGCGTCGGGCGCCGCCGCCCCAGGGACCCGTGACGCCGTGACGGCGGACGGCTCAGTCGCCCTGCCCAGGGAACGGGCGGCCTCCATCAGAAGGACGCTGCGAGGGCCGGAACGGCTGCTGCGGCGCAGGTAACCCACGCTCTGAAAGCCACAATGGCGGTAGCAGCGAACCGCCCGCTGATTGAACGTATACACCCGTAGATAGATCAGACTCAGGCGGGTATGGGAAAAACGGTCGGCCAGGAAGGCGCGCACTGCGTCCCGCCCGTAACCACGGTTCCAATAGGAGGGCTCACCGATACAGACGCGCAGTTCCGCCTGGCCGCTGCGCCAGGCAATGTGGTCCAGTTCGATGATTCCGATGAATTGGCGGTTCTCTTCGCGGGTCTCAATGGCGAACACCTGCCGCTGGTGGCTGCTGCGGGCTTCATTGAGCCAAGCCGCGGCGGCTGCCGCGCTGTCCGGCAGGCTGCCGTCCATGAGCCGCCGGATCTCCGGATCTTTACCCCAACGGACGATGGCGGGCAAATCTGCGGCCACCACCGGCCGCAACGTCACCAACTCCCCCTGGATGCTCACCGGCTTCCACTCCTTCAACGTCTACTGCTGCGATGGGGAGATCTCCCCGGCCTCGATTCCAAGTGCTGCGATGAAAGCTGCATTTCGGTGATGGTCGCGGAACCAGGGTACTAGAGATACTAGACCAATATTCGGCCCCCCGGGATCGATCCCTGCCGGCAAATCCCGGCAGGCTCACCAACCGGGGCATGCCTCATATTCCCCGCCCGTCTCTCATACGGTTGGTGGAGGGCAAGGCCGCCTCAGACCAGGTGCCGGAGGTGCGGCCAAAGGCCACGGGAGGCGATCGGGAGGCGATGGGCGTGATCAACGCGCTTTGGGCAGCCATGCTGATTCTGGCCCTGGTGACGGGCGCCGCCACCGGCCGGGAGCAACAAGTGGTCAATGCCCTTTTTTCGGGAGCCTCCCTTGGCGCTAAGATTGCCCTGGACCTCCTAGGGGTCATGGCCTTCTGGCTGGGTTTGACGCAGGTGGCAGAAAAGGCAGGGGTTCTGCGGATCTTGACTCGGGGGCTGAGGCCGCTGGTCCGGTGGCTGTTCCCCCAGGTACCCGCGGGGCACCCGGCGGAAGGCGCCATTCTGCTGAATTTCACCGCCAATCTGCTAGGGCTGGGGAACGCCGCCACCCCCTTTGGATTATTGGCCATGCGACACCTGCAGGATCTGAATCCGGAACCAAGCCGGGCGTCGCCTGCTATGATCACATTTTTGGCCATCAACACCGCAGGAATCACCCTGGTGCCAGCCCTCATCATGGCCGTGCGGGCCCAGGCCGGCGCCGCCGATCCGGGGGGCATCCTCGTCCCATGCCTGTTGGCCACCGTCTCCGCTGCCGCTGCGGCCCTGGCCGCCGACCGGTTGTGGCAGAAGCTCGCCGGGGGGCGCCCGGCGGGCCATCCGGCCGGCTCGCGTCCGCCGAAACCGCCGGCGCCGCCGCCTCAGATTCCCCCGGGGCCCGCGGCACCCGGCGGTCGCGGAGAGGTACACCCATGAGCGCGCCTGCCCACAGCGCGGGTTTGATCGCCGCTCTTTCCTTGGCAGCCCGCTACTTCCTCCCCCTGCTGGTGCTGGCCATTGTGTTGCTGGCCGCCGCCCGGCGGGTGCCGGTCTTCGAGGAATTCAGCCAAGGGGCCCGGCGCGCCCTGCCCCTGGTCTTCCGCCTGGTTCCTCCCTTGGTGGGAATGCTGGCCGCCGTCAGCGCCTTGCGGGCGTCGGGGGCCTTTGACCTGTTGGCCCGCCTGTTGGATCCGCTGCTGAAAGGCGTGGGTTTTCCCGCAGAAGTACTGCCCCTGGCTTTGGTGCGGCCGTTTTCTGGCAGCGCCGCCCTGGGGATCGCGACGGAGATCATCCATGCCCGGGGACCCGATTCGTTCCCGGGCTGGCTGGCCAGCATCCTCTTGGGCAGTACGGAGACCACGTTCTACGTGCTCACGGTCTACTTCGGTTCCGTAGGCATCCGGGACTTCCGCCATGCACCCTGGGTCGGCCTCATCGGCGAGATGGTGGGCCTGGCCGCAGGGTTCACTCTGGCCCGGTTGCTCTATTGACTCCGGGTCGGCCGGAGTCCGGGCCGAACCCTGTTCTCAGGCAGTCTCCTCCAGGCGGGCCAAGTCCTCTTCGATGAGGCTTTTGTCCCGCGTGACTGCATCATAGAGCCGGTAGCCGCCGCTCAAATCCGCCACGGGCCCAAAACCGCGCTGCTGCAGGATGCGGGCGGCCAAGTAAGCCCGCAGCCCTACGGCGCAATACACCAAGATGGGGCGGCCTTTCGGTACCTCGTCCAGGCGCTGGCGCAACTGCTGTACGGGGATGTTCACGGCTCCGTCAATCTGGCCATCCTTGCATTCCTGTGGTGTGCGCACGTCCAGGATCCACCATCCCGCAGCCCGCAAGGCCTCCACCTGGTGCCAATGGGCCACGGCCAGATCGCCGCGCACCACGTTTCCTGCCACATATCCCGCCATGTTTACCGGGTCCTTGGCGGAGGAGAACGGCGGAGCATAGGCCAGCTCCAGATTCTGGAGGTCGAAAACGCTGGCGCCGAAATGCATGGCCGCAGCCAGGACGTCGATCCGCTTGTCCACGCCTTGGCTTCCCACAATCTGGGCGCCCAGAATCTTTCCGTCCTTGGGAGCGAACAGCAGCTTGATGGTCAAAGGCGTCCCACCGGGATAATACCCAGCGTGGGAGAGCGGGTGCAGGATCACGCTCTCAAACGGAATGCCGGCCTCCTGCAGGGACCGTTCGGTGCTTCCTGTGGCTGCCACCGCCCAATCAAACACCTGGACGATGGCCGTCCCCAACGCCCCCGCATATTGCGCCGGCCGGCCGGCCAAGGCATCGGCGGCCGTACGCCCTTGCCGGTTGGCGGGGCCGGCCAGGGGTACCGGGGCCCGCCGCCCGCTGACCCAGTCGGGGGTCTCAATGGCGTCGCCTACGGCATAGATGTCAGGATCAGATGTCTGCAGTTGGGCATCGACGGCGATGCCGCCGGCGGCGCCGATCTCCAAGCCCGCCTGCCGGGCCAGAGCGGTCTCAGGCCGCACGCCGACGGCCAGAATGGCCAGGTCCGTGGACAGGGGCGACCCGTGCTGCAGCGCAATCTGCAGGGAGCCGTCCGGCTGGCTGAAAAAGCCCGTGACGGCGTTTTTCAGGTAGAGAGAGATCCCCTTGGCGCGCAGATGATGGTGCACAAAGGCCGCCATCTCCGGGTCCAGGAGGGTCGCCAGGACCTGTGGCGCCATCTCCACCAGCGAGACCTGCAGGCCTCGCCGATAGAGGTTCTCCGCCATCTCCAGGCCGATGAAGCCTCCCCCTACCACCACGGCGGTCTTCGGATGGTTCTCGGTGATGAACTTCTGGATGGCATCGGTGTCGGGGATGTTACGGACGGTAAACACGCGGGGATGGTCGATGCCGGGCAACCGCGGCCGCAGTGGCACCGCTCCGGGCGCCAGGACGAGCTTGTCGTAGGATTCCTCATATTCGTGGCAGGTGCCGTTGAGGCTCCTCTCCCGCACCCGCACCTTGTGGCCGGCGCGGTCAATGGCCACCACCTCGCTGTCTGGGCGAACATCCACGTTGAACAGGGTGCTCATGCTCTGGGCTGTGGTGACCAGGAGCTTTTGGCGGTCGGAGATAATGCCGCCAATGTAATAAGGCAGGCCGCAGTTGGCAAACGAGATGTAAGGGCCGCGCTCCAAGAGAACAATCTCCGCCCTTTCGTCCAGTCGCCGCAGGCGTGCCGCGGTGCTGGCCCCTCCAGCCACGCCGCCCACGATGACCACTTTCATGGGGATCCCTCCGTTGTCTGGCAGATACGCCTTGTGATGACAAACACAAACCGGTACCAGTATAGGCTAGGCAGGGCGACAGGTCAAGAAAAACGACGAGCCCCGTGGAACCCCCGGCCGCTACTCCTCCCCCAGCAGCGCCCGCAAGGCCCGCAGGGCCTGCCGTTCCAGGCGGGAAATCTGGGCCTGGGAAATACCTTCGCTGGCCGCCACCTCCATCTGGGAACGCTCTTGAACGTAGCGTCGCCACAGAATGCGCCGGTGTCGCTCAGGCAAGGCAGCCAGCGCCTGCCGCAGGGCCACCCGCTCGCCGGCCGCCTGCAAGGACCCTTCCCCGGCAGCCAACACCTCGCCGAGGGTGGGTTCCTCCGTTGAGCCCGCCGCCCGCCTCTCCCCGGCCAACGGGGCTTCCAAGGAGGCCGGAGTCTGCACGGCCTCCAGCGCTTCCACCACTGCCGCCGCGTCCACGCCCAGCGCCTGCGCCACCTCGGCCGCCGTGGGGCGCCGGCCCAGCGCCTGCTCCAATGCCGCTTCCTGCTGGTGGACCTGCCGCGCCAATTCCCGCACGGAACGGCTGACTTTCACGGGTCCGTCGGAGCGCAAAAAAGCCCGGAGCTCCCCGAGGATCACAGGCACCGCATAGGTGGAAAACTGCACCGGCTGCCCCAGGTCGAAGTTCCGGATGGCCTTCACCAGTCCCACGCAGGCAATCTGGAAAAGGTCCTCGGCGTCGTAGCCTGGTCGGACAAAGCGGGACGCCAGTTTACGCGCCAGCCCCAAATGCATCTCGACGAGCCGCCCCTCTGCCGCGGGGTCCCCAGCCTGGGCCTGTGCCAACAAGCGCCGGGCGTTGTCAAAACCTTGCCGGGCGCTCTCCTTGTCCACCGCGTCTGCCGCGCTTCCCATGGGTTACACCTTGCCGGCGGCGCTGGCAGTCTGCTGGGGCTTCTTGCTCATCCGCACCAGGGTGCCCTGGCCCGGCGTGGAGCGAAGCTCCATCTTGTCCATGAGGCTGTTGATGAAGGAAAGGCCCAGGCCCAGCCGTTCCGGATCCGTGCTGAACGTGGGTTCCTGTGCTTTTTTCACGTCAGCGATGCCCTTGCCGCGATCCGCCACCTCCACCACCAGCTCGTCGGAGGTGAGCATCGCCGCCACCCGCACCAGCCCGGGCCGGTCCCTGTATCCGTGCACCACGGCATTGGTGACGGCCTCGGATACGGCGATCTTGATGTCTTCGATTTCGTCCAAGGAGAAGTCCAGCTGAGCGGCAAAGGCGGCCACTGCCACCCTGGCCACACCCACGTTCTCGGCCATACTGGGAAATTCCAGGACCAGCTGATTCTTGATGGCACTTGTCAAGTGGTTTTCCTCCCCGAACAACGGCCGCCCCCTCGGCCGCCCGGAAACAGCCTGCAAAGACCTGGGGCGGCGGCCCTCTATGGCCTTGGTTCCACCCGGGCCAGAGCGCTGGATTCGCTGTCCGCCACATGGACCAACTTGCACAGGCCCGAAAGCTGGCAGAGCCTGTAGGCCTGGGGTCTCAGGCCCACCAGGAAAACCTGGCCCCGGCGCCGTTGCATCTCTTTGTAACGGCCCAACAGGCTGGCCAGTCCGGAACTATCGATGAAATCCACTTTTTCCAGGTTGATCACCAGACGAATGATCTGGGGATAGCGGTGGAGCTGGCGGTCAATGCGCTCCCGGAAGGCCGGCGCCGAAGCCACGTCCAGGTCCCCGGCGCAGCGGGCCAATAGGATGGTTCCCTGACGCCGCAGTTCAAGGCGCACCGGCGTTCCCCCTTTCCATCCGCAAACTGGCTATAGAAATTCGTGACAATAATGGAAATTCCTTCTGCAAAAGGCGAGACAAAGTGACCAAAAAACGGAAAGAGGGAGACGCCACGCGGAGGTAAGGGCAGATGCGAAGAGCACGTATATAAGGACACGCAAAGAAAAAGGCAGCCAGGGGGCCCGTGGGCCTCCTGCCAGCCAGGAGAGCCAGCATCCCGGCCGAGGAGCCTGCCTCGCACCAAGAAGGGCCGGTATACGTTTTGCCGTTGTTGTTTCAGTGGCGGTCCCGAGCGGATCTCCGCGACGCCAAGCGGGTTTATGCAGGCCGGGCACCTACCACGGGAGCTTGAACAAGGACGCAAAGATCTGCCGGGTCACCTGTTTGATCAGATCCAGCAGACTGCCGCGCTCTACGGCCGCGGCAGCGATGATCTTCGTTTCCGCCACTTTGCGCTGGCCGTCCCAGATCACATACTTTCCCAGCACCTGTCCCTTCTGTACAGGCGCCACGACTCGCTGCGGGATGATGGCCTCTTTGCGCCAATTGGGTTGGGCTCCCCGCCGGAACGTCCCATAGAGCTCCTCCGCCAGCACCCCGGGAACCCTTTGGGCCCGGCCTTTCTGCACGTTCACCAAAGCCACCTGCTCACCGCTGTGCGCCACCTTCTCGGCCCGAAATTGGCCGAATCCGTAGTTCAACAGCGCGATGACGTCTTTGTTACGGGCCTTTGGCGTAGGCTCGCCCAGGACCACGGCAATGATGCGCAGACCGCCGCGCTTGGCCGTAGAAGCCAGGCAGTAACCAGCCTCATTGGTGAACCCGGTTTTGATCCCGTCATAGCCCGGATAGGCTTTCAGCAGCTTGTTGAAGGTGGTCAGCCAGACCTCGTCTTCGCTGCCTTTGCGCACGTAATAGTCCCAGGTGGACGTATAGTGGGTGAAATCCGGGATGCCCAGGGCCCAACGGGACATGACGGCGATATCCCGGGCCGAGGAATAATGGTCCGGCGCAGGCAGGCCTGTGACGTTGACGAAGTGCGTGTTGCTGAGGCCGAGTTCCTTGGCCTTCTCGTTCATCTTGGCCACGAAGGCGTCTTCGCTGCCCTCCAGATGCTCCGCCAGGGCGACGGCGGCATCATTGGCGGACCCCACCGCCACGGCGTAGAGAAGGTCCTTGACGGACATCCGCTCCCCGGGCTCCAGCCAAATCTGGGTGCCCCCCATGGAACAGGCGTGGGCGCTGGCTTCCACCATGTCCGTGAGCTTCATGCGCCCCTCGTGCAGCGCCTCCAGGAACAGGCCAAAGGTCATGACCTTGGTCACGCTGGCCAGGGGCAGGCGTTCCGAGGCGTCTTTCTCGAAAAGCAGCTCGCCGGTGGCGTACTCCATCACCGCCGCGGCCTTGGCTTCGATCTGCAGATTGGGCGCCGGCGCCGCCGGGCCCGGTGTCGTGCCGCTCTCCGGACGGCTGCCCCGGGTGGCTGCCAGCGCAGCTGCCGGCTGCCCGGGCGCAGGCCGGGAGGCCATGGCGGCTGCAGCTGGCAGGGTGGCTGCGGGGGTGGCCTGGGCAGCCCGGACGTGTTGGACCGCGCGGCTGAGCGGGATCCCTCCGCCTGCTACCAGGAGGACCAAAGCCAAAAACAAGCGACGCCGCCAAATCACCGTTCGTTCCCCCTTCGTTTGGCTTGCGTCGCTTAGCTTGGCACATGTATGCGGGAATTATCCCTTCATTTAGCTCTGGATGTCGGCCAGGAAGCTTTCGCCCGCCTCTCCCGGCGGCAAGCCGAACCATTCCGCCACAGTGGCCCCGAGATCGGCAAACGTCGGCCGGGTGCCGAAAGAACTGCCTGGGCGTATACCCGTGCCATAAAGCAGCGCGGGTACGTATTCCCGGGAATGGTCCGTGCTGGGCGTGGTAGGATCGCAGCCGTGATCCGCCGTGATGATCAGGAGATCCTGGGGTCCCATGGCGGCCATGACCTGGCCGATTTGGAGGTCCACCGCTTCCAGCGCCGCTGCGTAACCTTCGGAGTCGTTACGATGGCCATAGAGCATGTCGAAATCCACGCAGTTGGCCATGATCAGGCCGCGTTCCCACGAGGCCATGGCCTTCAGCGTCACAGCCATGGTTTCCCCGTTGTTGCCCGTGTGTTCGTCTGCGCGGATGCCGCGACCGGCGAAAATGTCCTTGATCTTCCCCACGGCGAATACGGGCCAGCCTGCATCGTCCAGACGGTCCAGCAGGGTGGGCTTTGGCGGCGGAAGAGAAAAGTCGCGGCGCCGTTCCGTGCGGCGGAAAGCCCCGGGTTTCCCCTCGAATGGCCGGGCGATCACCCGCCCCACCGCGTGCGGACCCGTGAGGATCTCCCGGGCGATCTGGCAGTAGCGGTAAAGCTCTTCCACGGGGATCACGTCCTCGTGGCAAGCAATTTGAAAGACGCTGTCAGCGGACGTGTATACGATGGGTTTGCCCGTGCGTAGATGCTCCTCACCCAGCTCCTGGATGATGACCGTGCCGGAGGCCGGCCGGTTGCCCAGAATGCCGCGGCCGATGGCGGAGGTGAACGCCTTGATCACCTCCGGCGGGAAGCCCTGTGGATAGGTGGGGAAAGGCCGGTCCAGAGGGACGCCGGTCATCTCCCAGTGGCCCGTGGTGGTGTCTTTGCCGGGGGACCGCTCCGCCATGCGGCCGAACGCCCCGGCCGGGCGGGGTTCCGGCGGCACGCCTTCTACTTCCGTCAGATTACCGATCCCAAGCTTCTGCAGGTTCGGCAGATGCAGTCCGCCGTGGGCGGACGCCACGTGGGACAGCGTGTTGCTGCCCGTATCGCCGTATTTGTCCGCGTCCGGCAGCTCCCCGATGCCTACGCTGTCCAGGACAATCCAGACCGCCCGCCGGCGGCGGTCCGGTGATGTTGCTTGCTGCAAGGAAAACCCCTCCTGTAGGCTCAAAGCCCGTTCCCAGCGGCCCGGCCCGTGGCCCGGAGGACAGGCAGGGCCGAATTGGGATACGGCCTTATTCTACCATATCCAGGAGGGGCACTGCTGGAAGGCGGGGAAGCCGGGCAGAAGGATCAGGGCAGGAACCTCCACAAGAGCCAAGCCGCCAATCCTGCCACCAGCAGCCAGCCCACGAACCGGAAACGGCGTAAAGGGCGCAGATTCACCGTCGCGATCCAGATCATGGCCCGACCCCCTTCCCGCTCTCTGAACCCAGGCCGCCCACCTGGCCCCCCGGGCATCCCGACGCAAGGGCGGAACCGCTCTTATCCGGGGCTGCCCGTCCAGCGCACAGCCAGGTTGAGCATCTCGGGAGTGATGTATCCCTGCACCAAAGCGGCCAGCACCAAAAGCCCGGCTCCGGTGGCGGCGGCTAGCGTAAAGCGCCCCATCTCGGGCCAGACCGCATCCCCGGTCTGCAGGATGAGGCGGGAGCGGACCACGTGCCCCGCAAACCCCAACGCGCTCACGGCCACCACGATCAGGGCGGGAACAGCCAGCAGATTGTGCGGCAGAAGGGCCGCGAAGGCGTATCCCAGCCCCTTCCATTGCCACTGCTGGACCAGGAATCCCACCGTAAAGCCCAGCGCGAACCCCCGGGCAAACAGCAGCACAGCCACCACCGGGGCTCCCACCACGGTGAGGCCCAGCAGCCACATGAGTCCTGCCGTGCGCAAGGCGTTCGCACCGGCCGCCTCCTGGACCACCAGCGACCGGACCGGTCCTTCCGGGCGGCTGTAGGTATGTAGATATCCGCCGATGTATTGCTGCAGGCGCGCCTCCTGGTCCGGAGCCAACACGTTCACAGCCACGGCACCGAAAAGCATGCCCAGGGCGAACAAGGTGACCATCAAGACGTAGCTGAAGGGGTGCGACCTCAGGTAATCGCCCAGCGGCGGCCAAAACCGGCGCAGCATAAGTCCTCCCGAGCGCAAATACGCTCCGGGATAACTCTATGGCACTACGGGGTTCATTTATGACAAGGCGCCGCCGGACAGTTCTGTTCTGGCCAGGGCCAGCAAAGCGGCCACCGTCTTGGCGTCGTTGATCTCTCCGGAGCGTACTTGTTCCAGAGCGGCAGGCAAAGGCAGGCGGACCACTCGCAGATCCTCGTCGGCATCGGGGTGGCTGGGGCCGGGCCGAAGGCCCCGGGCCACATAGATGTGAATGACCTCATCGGAGAACCCCGGCGATGTATACAGGCTGAAAAGCAGCGTCAGCCGGGCGGCGCTGTACCCGGTTTCT
Source organism: Bacillota bacterium (assembly GCA_014896355.1). GTDB lineage: Bacteria > Bacillota > UBA5301 > Bu52 > Bu52 > Bu52. Next base: position 39,221 of record JADBKO010000106.1, on the reverse strand, counting down.
TCCGAAAGCTCCCGCCGGGCGCAAGCCTCCGGGGCTTCGCCGGGATCCAGCTTGCCGGCCGGGATCTCCAGGGTCACCCGCCCGATGGGATAGCGATACTGGTACACCAGCACCACTTCCCCGGCCTCGGTCAGAGGCGTGATGGCCACGGCGCCGCCGTGATGCACCACCTCGCGCCCGGCCAGGCCGCCGTTGGGGAGGCGTACCTGGTCCCGGCGCACTTCCAGAATGCGGCCACGGAAGATTGGCTGGCTGGAAACCAGGGTCTCGGCCAGCACGCGCTGCAGATCCTCCGGGCGGGGCAGGCCGGGCGCCGCTGCTGCCGGAGGCGCGGCCTTGGAGGGGGTGTTTGGCATGGCTATTCCGCATCCTTTTCCGTCTTTTCAGTGTCGGTCGGGTTTCCGGGAAGGGGATCATGACCCTCGCGGAGCAGCTGTCCAGCCCAGTATCCGGCGGCGGCCGCCGCCGCAAACAGGGCCGGATCTTCGCTCCAGCTGCGGCCCATGGTTCGTTTCCCGTCCGGCCAGGGCCAAGCCTCCAGGGCCGCTGGCAAAAACGGCACCGGCTGCCACCAGAGCCGGTGCGGCTGGGACCGCCAGCGCGCAGGCTGCAGCAGCCCCGCAGAGCGGATCTGCTCTTCCACGCAGGCCCTTTGTTCCGTCGTCAGTTCGGCCGGCAGGACGATGTCTGCCGGGCTGTGGGCCACCTTCCCCAGGGCAGTGAGGAAATGGTGGCTGAGGCCCCGGTGGCGTTGCCGGGGGTCGGCGAAGCTCAGGCGAGGAATGACCACGGGGCGGCCACCCAGGGTGTTCACGGCGTCCACCAGTTCCCCCTGTTCCACCGCCGTGTGGCCCCACAGGGTGCCTGTACCCACGATCCCCGGGCCCATGGTCACCACCGCCACCTGGGCCCGCAACGCAGCGCGGGAGGCCAGGAGGGCGCTGAACTTGTTCACCGCCTCCAGGTCGCCGCCGAAGGCCTGGCCATAGGTGATGGTACCGGCCAGGTGCCCCTGGCTGCGAAGGTGCCGCACCACCTGGCTGAACACCAGCGGCAGGGCAGCCCCGTCCGTCATGATGTAGGCCACCCGCGGCGCTCCGGCGGCCTCCAGGCCCAGCACCGCCGGCAGGAGATGGCTGTGCAGGGTGCCCAGCACCACCGGCATCCCCTCCAGGCCGCGCTGTTCGGCCTCCTGCAAAGCCTGCCTGTACGGGCTGGCCTCCTCCTCCACGCTGAGGCAGCTGAACTGCAGACCGGTGTAGCGCAGCTTCATGATGTGGCCCTGGCTGTGGTCCCAGGCCGAGCCTGGCGAGGCCAACCCAGGGCTGCCGGCAGCGCCGGGCTCGCTGGGCCCTCCCGCTTCCTCCGGTTCTTCCGGGGCCACGGCCAGCACCAGGTCACCGCTGCCACTGCCCAGCTTCAGGGCGGCAGCCGTCTGGTTCAAGAGGACCCTCTGCCCGGGCGCCGGTGCCGTCCCCAGCAACACTGGGTAGGCCACAGCTTTGCGCCGCTCTCCACCGGGGGTCTCCACGACCAGATCCATTCTTCCACCCTGGTCTGCACCTGCCTCCAGGACCCGTCCCCACTGCAGCTTGATGCGTATGGGCATCTTCCGCCTCCGGCTATTCCAGGGCTGCCTGGAGGATCGCCACCACCAGGGCGGTGCTGGCCTGCAGGTCTTGCAGGGAGAGCGTCTCCTCCTGCGTATGTTCGCCCTGGACGCCCAACCCCACATTGACCGTGGGGACGCCCCGGCCGTTGAAGATGTTGGCGTCGCTTCCGCCGCCTCTGGACTGGAGCTGCGCCTCCAGCCCCACGGCTGCTGCCGCCTTTTTGGCCAGCTGCACCGGGCGGTCCTGCTCCGTGAGCCGAAAAGCCGGATACAGCCGCGACACCTGGATTTCCACCCTGGCCCCGTTGCGCTGGACCTCTTCTTGAAAGACCTGCTGCATCTTCTTCACGTGGGTCTGCAGCTTCCCTTCGTCCAAGCTGCGGGCCTCGGCCCGGATCTCCACCCGGTCCGGCACGATATTCACCGCCGTGCCCCCGTGGATGATCCCCACATTGGCGGTGGTCTCCGAGTCAAGCCGCCCCCAGGGCAAGGCGCCGATGGCCTTGGCCGCCGCTGCGATGGCGTTAATGCCTTTTTCCGGCTCCACGCCGGCATGGGCGGAGCGGCCCTGCACCCGGATACGCAGGTCATCTTCCGCAGGCGCCTGCACCACGAAGGTGCCGGGCGGGCTGCCGCTGTCCAACACGAAACCCATCTGGCAGCGCAGCGCCGCCGTATCCAGAGCCTGTGCTCCCCACAGGCCCACCTCTTCGGCGATGGTGAAGGCCACGGCCAGAGGTGGACACGGCCGCTGGGAGGCCCGTAGCCATGCCAACGCCTCCAGGATGGCGGTGATGCCGGCCTTGTCATCCGCCCCCAGAATGGGGCTGTTCTGGGCCCGTACCCGGTCTCCCTGCCGGAGAACCTGGATTCCCTCGGTGGGCTGCACCGTGTCCATATGGGCGCAGAGGAGAAGCCGGGGAGAATCCCGTTCCTCCTTGCCGGGCGGAAGGCTCCACCCATCCGTGACTCCGATGACATTCCCCGCATTCCCCTGCCAGCGCTGGCCCGCCTCGTCTTCGTGGACCTCCAGGCCCAGCTGCCGCAGGCGCCGTGCCACATAATCGGCCACCGGCCGTTCGCGTTGGGACGGGCTGTTCAATGTCAGCAGGTCATGGAGGGTGGCCCAAATGCGCTCCATATCCACATCCTGGGTATGAACAGAGATGCCCGTAATCCTTGCCTCCTTATCCCCCGCCCCTTTGTGGGCAGGGCCCCGGGGCGGAAAGCCACCGCACTTGGAAACGGCTTTCCGCCCTGGGGCGCGGGCTTCGGGCTTCCTTAGGCGCCCTTCCTTTCTCAGGCGCTGACCGCGCTGGCCAGCGCCATGCCCGCCTCCAAAGCCTTGCGGTTCAAGGGGATCAGATTGTGTCGCCGGGCCGGCAGCACCTTCTTCAAGGACTCTGTGACTGCGTCCAGGCTCACGACGCCGCTGGCGCCGATCAGGGCGCCCAGGACCACCATGTTGGCGATGCGGCTTTCTCCCAGATCGTCCGCGATCTTGTTCGCCGGCACCGAGATGACCCGCACGTCTTGGCGGTCCGGCGGCTGTTCGATGAGGGAGCTGTTGTACAAAATCAAGCCATTCTCCAGCACCAAGGGGGCGAATTTGAGCGAAGACGGCAGATTCATGGCCACCAGGATGCCGGGACGGCTCACCACCGGAGAGCCGATGCGCCTGTCTGAGATGACCACGGTGCAATTGGCGGTGCCGCCGCGCATTTCCGGCCCATAGGAGGGAAACCAGGAGACATTGCGATTCTCCAGCATTCCGGCGTAGGCTAGCAGCTCACCCAGGACCATGACGCCCTGTCCGCCGAAACCGGCGATCACAATCTCCGCCTGCATGGTCACTCTCCCTCCTTTCCCCGGGTGGCCGGAGCTGTGCCGGTGGCCCCGAAGGCCGCCGGGGTCGGGGCAGTGGCTGTGGACGCCGCCGCAGGGACACCAGCCTGCCGGGAAGCGCTGGAAGGCGTTCGCACCTCGCCCAGAGGATAGTAGGGAATCATGTTGTCCTCCAGCCATTTCAGGGCTTCCACCGGTGTCAGGCCCCAGTTGGTGGGGCAGGTGGAGAGGACCTCCACCAGGCTGAAGCCCCGTCCGTCCAGCTGGGCCTGAAAGGCCGCACGAATGGCCCGCTTTGCGGTGTTGACCATTTTGGGGTTGTGCACGCTGACCCGCGCCAGATAGGCGGGCCCGTCCAACTGGGAAAGAAGCTCCACGACGCGGACGGGCATCCCGTTGCGCCGGGCCTCACGCCCCAAAGGCGTGGTGGTGGTTTTCTGCCCCAAAAGCGTGGTGGGTGCCATCTGCCCGCCGGTCATGCCGTACACGGCGTTGTTCACAAAGATGACGGTGATGTTTTCGCCGCGGGCTGCCGCATGGACGATTTCCCCGGCGCCGATGGAGGCCAGGTCGCCATCCCCCTGGTAAGTGAAGACCACCCGATCGGGCCAGACCCGCTTGATGCCTGTGGCCACCGCCGGCGCCCGCCCATGCGAGGCCTGCTGCATGTCACAGTTGAAATACTCATAGGCGAAGACCGAGCACCCCACCGAGGCAATGCCGATGGTCTTTTCGCGGATGCCCAGCTCGTCCATGACCTCGGCCACCAAACGGTGGATGATCCCATGGGTACAGCCGGGGCAATAGTGCATGGGTACATCCGTCAGGCTGGCAGGCCGGCCAAAGATCTGCCTCATGCGGCCACCGCCTTTCTCAGGGCGCGGATTTGTTCCAAGACCTCGTGGGGCGTAGGCACTACGCCGCCGCTGCGGCCATAGAAATGGACAGGCCGCAGCCCGTTCACTGCCAGCCGGACGTCCTCCACCATTTGGCCGCCAGCGCTCATCTCCACCGTGAGAAACGCTGGGCCTGGCGAGTCTCCGCGGCCCGGAGCTCCGGCTGTGCCACTGGCGCCCGCCACGCCGGTTTCGCCTGTGCCGGCCGCAATCTGCGCCAACGCCTGCGAGGGAAACGGCCACAGGGTGATGGGCCGGAAAAGCCCCACCTTGATCCCTTCGGCCCGCGCCAGCTCCATGGCGGAATGGCAAACCCGCGCCACGGAACCGTACGCCACCAGCACCACCTCGGCGTCGCTCGTGTTGAGCGCCTCGTAGCGCACTTCCTTGCGGGCGATTTCGTCGTATTTCGCCTGCAGCCGCCGGTTGTGCGCCTCGCAGGCATCGGCCTCGATGTAGAGCGAGTTGATGACGTTGGGCCGACGCCCTTGGCAGCCCGTGGTGGCCCACGGCGGCGGCGGCGGCGCCTGCGCCGGCTCGTCCGGAAGGACCACCGGCTCCATCATTTGCCCCAGCACGCCGTCCCCCAGAATCATGACCGGGTTGCGGTATTTCTCCGCCAGCGGGAACGCCAGCCCCATGAGGTCGAAGATCTCCTGCAGCGACGAAGGCGCCAGCACGATGAGCCGGTAGTCCCCGTGGCCACCGCCCTTGGTGGCCTGGAAGTAATCGCTCTGCGCCGGCTGGATGGACCCCAGTCCCGGTCCGCCCCGCACCATGTTCACGATCACGCACGGCAGCTCTGCGCCGCAGATGTAGGAGATACCCTCCTGCATCAGGCTGATGCCGGGGCTGGACGACGAGGTCATGACCCGCACTCCGGCGCCGGCGGCGCCATAGACCATATTGATGGCCGCCACCTCCGACTCGGCCTGCAGGTACACGCCTCCCACTTCGGGCAGCCGGCGGGCCATGTATTCAGGCACCTCATTCTGGGGCGTGATGGGGTAGCCGAAGAAGTAACGGCACCCGGCTTGGATGGCCGCCTCACCCACCGCCTCGTTCCCTTTCATCAAAACGCGCTCAGGCATGGACCGGCTTCCCTCCCTCCGCGAAGACTTCGATCACCTGATCCGGGCACATGCGGGCGCAAAACGCACACCCGGTGCACTTGTCCATCTCTGTCACCCGCGCCGGGTGAAATCCTTTCAGATTAATCTCGTCTGCCAGGAAAATGATCCCCTGCGGGCAGACGGAGACACACAGCTCACAGCTCTTACAGCGTTGCTCGTTGAACGTGACCCTCGCCAAGGTCTTCATCTCCTTGTGGCGGCGGACAGATGGCTGCCACCGCCCCATAAAGTGGCTTCCCGGACGGATAATCCAGCGGGGCTTCCTGGCCGCGCAGCACACGCAGGGCGCCCAGGGCCAGAGCCTCCATTTCATTCTCGCCTGGGAAAACCAGAACCGGGGCAATGAAACGGACCCGCCGGCGGATCCACTCCACGAAACGCCGGGAGTAGGCCAAGCCGCCAGTGAGCACGACGGCGTCCACCTGGCCTTCCAAGACGACTGCCGCAGCGCCGATCTGCTTGGCCGTCCAGTACGCCATGGCCTCATAGATTTCGGCAGCATAGGCGTCCCCGGCGTCAATCCTCTTTTCCACCTCTTGTGCGTCGCTGGTTCCCAGATGGCTTATGAGGCCGCCTTGGCCAGCCAACCGCCGCAACATCTCCTCTTGGCTATACTGCCCGCTGAAGCACAGCCGGATGACTTCCGCCACCGGCAGCGCGCCGCTGCGCTCCGGCGTGAAGGGCCCCTCACCGTCCAGGCCGTTGTTGACATCCACCACCTGGCCGTGCACGTGGGCTCCCACCGTGATGCCCCCGCCCAGATGAGCCACCACCAGCCGCAGATCGGGATATTCCCGTCCCAGAGCGGCTGCCGCCTTGCGCGCCACCGCCTTCTGGTTGAGGGCGTGAAAGATGCTGCGCCGGTGCACGTCCTTCCAGCCAGTATAGCGGGCCAAAGGTCCCAGCTCATCCACCACCGGCGGGTCCACCACAAAGGCGGGGCATTTGGCCTCATCGGCCAGGATCCGGGCCATGAGCGCTCCCAAGCTGGAGGCGTGGTTCAGGGGAGCTCCCTGGTGCAGGTCCCGGATCATGGTCTCGTTGATCAGGTACACGCCGCTGGGGATCGGGCGGACCAATCCGCCCCGCCCGACCACTGCGTCCAGCTGTTGTACAGAGAGACCCGCCTCGTCCAGGCACCGCCGCAGCACCTGCAGCCGGTAATCCCGCTGTTCCAGCACGTTGCGGAACGGTGCCAGCTCCTGCGCCGTGTGCCGCAGGGTTTTGACCCACTGCGGCCGTTCTCCCTCGTAGGCGGCGATTTTGGTGGATGTGGAGCCCGGATTGATGGCCAAAATGGTGCAGGGCTTTCCCCGGTCAGGGGTTGCATCAGCGGGCTGCGGCGCCAAGGCCGGACTCCCGGCACCGCCTGCATTCCGGCCCACAGCCATGTGCCAGGGGCGATCAGAGCCCTGGTTTGCGTTCTTTGTGGACATAGATGCTGCGCACTTCCTTCATCATCCGGATCCGCTCTTCCGCCAGGCGATCGGCGGCCACCGCAGTGGAGATCCCGTCCCGCTCCGCGATGGCGAAGACCTGCAGAATCCGGTCATAAATCCCCGCCGCCTTGCGCAAGGCCCGCTGGCGGTCATAGCCTTCCAACTCGTCGGCTACGTTAATGACGCCGCCGGCGTTGATGATGAAGTCCGGCGCGTAGAGGATCCCCCGGTCCTTCAACATCTGGCCATGTTTTTCCTCCCGCAACTGGTTGTTCGCGGCCCCCGCGACAATCTGGCAACGCAGGCGCGGAATGGTGTCGTCGTTGAGCACGGCGCCCAGGGCGCAGGGCGAGAAGATGTCACAGGGCACATCCCAGATGTCCTCCGGGGCCACGGCCTCCGCCCCCAGCTCCGCCCTTACCGCATGAACCCGCTCCGGATCGATGTCTGTGACCACCAGGCGCACGCCGTCTTTCTTCAGCAGCTTTGCCAGCTCGTATCCCACATGCCCCAAACCCTGCAGGGCAACGGTTTTGCCTGCCAGGGAGTCGGAGCCCCACGCCTTATGGGCGCAGGCCTTGATGCCGTGCCAGACGCCGTAGGCCGTCACGGGGGACGGATCTCCGCTGGAATTGCCGCCGCTGACACCGGTGATGAAGTCCGTTTCCATATGGACGATATCCATGTCTGCCACACTGACGCCTACGTCCTCGGCCGTGATATAGCGCCCGCCCAGGCCTTGCACGAAACGCCCGAAAGCCCGCAGCAGAGCTTCGCTTTTACCGGTCTTGGGGTCGCCCATGATCACCGCTTTGCCTCCGCCCAGGTTCAGGCCGGCAGCGGCGGATTTGTAGGTCATGCCTCGGGCCAGGCGCAACGCATCGATGAGAGCTTCTTCTTCATTGGCATAGTTCCACATGCGGCAGCCGCCCAGGGCCGGGCCCAACGTGGTGTCGTGGATGACGATGATGCCGCGCAATCCGCTGGGACGGTCGTGGATGAAGACCACCTGTTCATACTGATAGCGGTCCAGGTACTCAAAGAGTTCCATCGAAATCTCCCCCTTTTGCCCGCATGGGCTATTTTGTGCCGGTGCGCCCAGGGCTTTCCTGCGGCCAGGACCCCCGGGCCAGCAAGAGCAGGCCCAGAGCCAAGGACACCAGCTTGGAGCGGTGCGAGTCGGAACGGGAGGTCAGGACCACAGGCGCCCGGGCGCCCAGAAGAATGGCGGCAGGCTCCAGACCTGCCACGCAGGTGAGCCCCTTGTAGAGAATATTGCCGGCCTCCAAGTCCGGGGCGAGGAGAATGTCGGCCTGCCCCGCCACGGGTGACCGAATCCCCTTGGTCTCCGCCGCCTGGGGCGAAAGGGCGTTGTCCAAAGCCAAGGGCCCGTCTACCACGGCATCGCCCAACTGCCCACGGTCCCCCATCTTGGCCAGGGCAGCGGCATCCAGCGTGGCCGGCATCTTCGGATTCACCGTTTCCAGGGCTGCCAAGGCCGCCACTTTCGGCTTTTCTATGCCCAGGGCATGGGCCAGCTGTACGGCGTTCAGGATGATCTGAGCTTTCTCCGCTAACCCCGGCGCAACATTCATGGCTGCATCTGTCAAAAGAAGGAACCGCCCCCGGCTTTCCCAGGGAAAAACCGCCACGTGGCTCAGTAATTCTCCGCCACGGAGGCCGATCTGCTCATCCAGGACCTCCCGCAGCAACGTGGCTGTGGGGATGAGCCCTTTCATGAGCAGGTGGGCCTGGCCGGAATGGACGAAAAGCACAGCGGCACGTGCGGCCTCCTGGGGGGAGTTGCTGGCATGGACGACGGCATCTTCCGGTAAGGCAGCCCGGGCCTCCTGCGCGGCCGCCTGTATGCGCTCCGGGTTGCCGAAAAGATGCGGCCGGATCCAGCCCCGCTGGGTGGCCTCCAAAACCGCCATCATGACCTCGGGATCTTCCGGAGCCACCACTGCCAGCGTGCGCCTGGGCAGGACGTCTGCGCGGGCCAGCAGATCTTCCTGCAAGGACAACGAAACCCCTCCCCTGTCTTTCCTACCTACAGTCCTTTAGGAAGTGCAAAAGTGATGCCAAACTGTAAGAATGGAGAACGCGCGAGTTCGTGAGGTCGTGCGGCGCGCACCGGCCTGCAAAAAGTTGCGGTTCCCTCCCCGGGCCCTGCAATTGTCTGCCCAGCTCCCTCAGCGGCGAATGCCATCCGCACGGATTCAGACATCCTGCAGGCGGTCCAAACGGTAGCGGTCGAGCTTATAGTATAGGCTGCGCAGGGAGATCCCCAACATCTGCGCAGCCAGCTCCCGGTTGCCGCCGCTGGCGGCCAGGGCCTCCTGCAACGCCCCCCGTTCCGCGCGCCAGCGGACCTCCCGCAAAGAGAGCACCGGCGCCGTCGCCGCGCCGCTGTCCGCCTGGGGCTGCTTGGCTGCCTGGGCTCGGGGGCCCTGCACCAGTGCCGGTTTGCCGCTCCGTCCCACCGCCGCCAGGATGAAGGCCGGCAGGTGCTCTCTCTCCAAGGTTTTCTGCCCCTCCCGGGCGTTGAGCATGGCCCTGCCGATGACGTTTTCCAGTTCCCGCACGTTGCCGGGCCAGGAATACTGCTGCAGCGCCGCCAGAGCCTCCGGACTACATGCCTCCACGTTGCGGCCGAACTCCTGGTTGAATTTGCGGATCATGGCCTGGACCAGCAGGGGAATGTCCTCCAGCCGCTGGCGCAGAGGCGGGATGTAGATGGGCACTACATTGAGGCGGTAATAGAGATCTTCCCGGAAGAGCCCGGTGCGCACCGCCTGCTCCAAATCGCGGTTGGTCGCAGCGATGACCCGCACGTCCACGCTTACGGGTGTGCTGGCGCCCACCGGAAGGATCTCCTTCTCCTGCAGCGCCCGCAGCAGCTTTGCCTGGGCGGTCAGGTTCATCTCTCCGATTTCGTCCAGGAAGAGGGTGCCGCCGTGGGCCTCCTGGAACAGGCCGCGCTTGCCTCCCTTGCTGGCGCCGGTGAACGCGCCTTCCGCATAGCCGAAGAGCTCACTCTCCAAGAGCGATTCGGAGAGGGCCAGGCAGTTCACGCGGATCAGGGGATGGTGGCGGCGGCGGCTGGCATTGTGAATGGCATGGGCAAAAAGCTCCTTGCCTGTACCGCTGGCGCCCCGCAGGAGCACAGTGGCCGGCGTATCCGCCACCCGGCGAGCCTGCTCGATGGCGATCTGCATGGCCGGGCTTTCCCCCACGATGTCGTCGAACGTGTACTTGGAGCCAGGGCGGCGCAAACGGTCCTTCACCATGTCCAGTTCTTCGGTGAGCCGACGGATTTCCGAAACATCATGGATCACTGCCACGCTGCCCCGTAACTTCCCTTCCACCAGGATCGGCGCCACGTGGACCAGTACGTCCTTACGCTGGGGACCGACCTTCAGCCGGGCTCCCCGCACCGGCTGCCGAGTGCGCAGCACGCGCAGATGCATGCTTTCGCCTTCGGCGATGTCGATGGTGGCCGGCTTCCCGATGACATCCGCCTCCGTCAGCCCCGTGAGCCGTGTGTAGGCGGGATTGATGAAAAGGCCCAGGCCGTTCTCATCTACCACGGAGATGGCGTCCTGGGTCGACCTCAAGATAGCCTCCAGAAGGATGCGCATCTGGCGCAGATCCGTGAGCTCCCGGGCCAGAGCCTCCGGCTTGGGCTCCGGGCGGGTATCGCCAGCAGAACCGGCACGGGCCATATCCTCGACCTCCCATTGTTCACTTCTCCAGCCGGGTGCAAAACCCTGCATGCCTGCCTCCACCGGGGAATGAAAGGGGGGCCGGGCCATAAGAAAAAGGCCGGAACCGATCCGGCCTCTTGTGTACGAATTCCGGCGGCTTGCAGTTACGGTGCGGCCACCGGCGAGACCAGGCCCCGGCTCAACGCCTGGGGCCCCGCTCGCGCTCATGGATGCGCGACGGCCCCCGGCCGCGGTCCCGCTCCGGGTAGCGGCCGGGCCGCGCCGGCCCGCGTCCCGGCCGCCCGGCGGCAGCCGCTACTCCCGGGACTCCCGCCTCTTCGTGCGGCAGAAGCTCCCGGTGGGAAAGGTTGATCCGCCCCTGGCGGTCGATTTCCGTGACCTTGACCTCCAGTTCATCGCCTACGTGGACCACGTCCTCCACGCGTTCCACCCGGCGGTTGGACAGCTGGGAGATATGAACCAGGCCCTCTTTGCCGGGAGCGATCTCCACAAAGGCCCCAAAAGGCATGATGCGGGTCACCTTGCCGCTGTAGGTGGCGCCCACTTCCACGTCGCGGGTGAGACGGTGGATGGTGGCGATGGCGGCTTCGGCAGCTTTGCTGTCGGTGGAGGCAATGTAAACTGTGCCGTCGTCCTCGATGTCGATGCTGACCCCGGTATCTTCAATGATTTTGCGGATGATCTTGCCGCCGGGTCCGATGACATCGCGGATTTTGTCCGGCGGAATATGGATGGTAACCAGCCGCGGGGCGTACGGCGAAAGCTCCGGTCGCGGCGCAGGAATGGCTTCTGCCATTTTGTCCAGGATGAACAGGCGTGCTTCACGCGCCTGGCGCAGGGCCTGCTGCAGGATTTCGCGGGTGACGCCCTTCACTTTGATGTCCATCTGCAGAGCGGTGACGCCGTCGCGGGTGCCTGCCACCTTGAAATCCATGTCGCCCAGATGGTCTTCGATGCCCTGGATGTCCGTCAGCACGGTGAAGCTGTCGCCATACTTCACCAATCCCATGGCTACGCCGGCCACGGGCTTGCGGATGGGCACGCCGGCATCCATGAGGGCCAGAGTGCTGCCGCAGACGCTGGCCTGGGAGGTGGAACCATTGGATGAAAGAACCTCCGAGACCACCCGGATCGTGTAGGGGAACTCCTCCTTGGGTGGGATCACGGGCAAAAGCGCCCGCTCAGCCAGGGCGCCATGCCCGATTTCGCGCCGGCCCGGGCCGCGCATGGGGCGCACCTCGCCGGTGCTGAAGCCCGGGAAGTTGTAGTGGTGCATGTAACGTTTGGATTCCTCCAGCCCCAGGCCGTCCAGGACCTGGACATCCGAGGGAACACCCAGGGTGGCCACCGTCATGACTTGGGTGAGGCCCCGCTGGAATATGCCGGAGCCGTGGGTGCGCGGCAGGACCCCGACCCGGCAGGAGATGGGGCGTATTTCGTTCAGCGCCCGTCCGTCGGGGCGGATGTGGTCTGCGGCGATCATACGCCGGACCTCTTCCTTGATGATCTCATCCACCACTTCCCCGACGTCCCTGACCTTGTCGGCCTCTTCCGGCTTGAGGACCTCCGTGGCGAAGTGCTCCACCACCCGGGCCTTCACCTCGTCCAGGGCGGCGTTGCGCTCCTGCTTGGTGGGAGTCTTGATGGCCTGGATGAGGTCCTGCGTGGCATACTCCCGTACCGCCTTGGACAGCTCCGGGTCCGGCGTATGCAGCTGCACTTCCATCTTGGGCTTGCCGACTTCCGCGCGGATCCGCTCCTGGAAAGCCACGATCTCCTTGATGGTCTCATGGCCGAAGAGGATGGCCTCCAGCATCTGTTCCTCGGGGACCTCGTTGGCACCGGCCTCCACCATCATGACGGCGTCTTTGGTGCCAGCCACCGTTAGGTTGATGTCGCTGGTCTCTAGTTGCTTGGCCGTGGGGTTGATGACCAGCTGGCCATCCACCCGCCCTACGCGGACTGCTCCCACCGGGCCGGCAAAGGGGATGTCGGAGATGGTCAGGGCGCAAGAAGCCCCCACCAAGCCGGTGATGTCCGGCTGGCAGTCTTGGTCCACAGAAACCACCATGGCCACTACTTGCACATCGTTGCGGAATCCTTCCGGGAAAAGCGGGCGCAAAGGCCGGTCAATGAGCCGGGCCGCCAGGATCGCTGATTCGCTGGGCTTTCCCTCCCGTTTGATGAACCCGCCCGGAATCTTCCCCACGGCGTAGAGTTTCTCTTCGTAATCCACCAACAAGGGGAAAAAGTCGATCCCTTCCCGCGGCGTAGCAGAGGCCGTGGCAGTGACCAGAACCACAGTGTCGCCGTAGCGGGCCATGACGGCACCGTTGGCTTGGGTAGCCACCTGGCCGATGTCCATGGCCAAGGTCCGGCCACCGACGGTCATTTCATAGTGAGCCATTGATGTTCGATTCCCCCGTTCCCAAGGCCTGTACTTGTAAATCTGTCAAATCCTTACAATTCCACACGTACAACAGTGTTTCCTCCTCCGTCCCGGAACATACCCCACCGGCCGCTGCCTGGCGCAGCCCAGCTGAAAGCTCCGGCGGCAAAAGAAAAGAAGCGGGTGGCCGCTTCTTTGTGGGAATCGGGGCTACTTGCGCAATCCCAGCCGGTTGATGAGCTCCCGGTAGCGCTCGATATCCTTGCGTTCCAGATAGTTCAAGAGGCCGCGCCGCTGCCCGATCATCTTGTAGAGGCCCCGCCGGGAATGGTGGTCCTTCTTGTGGATCCGCAAATGCTCCGTCAACTGGTTGATGCGGGTGGTGAGCAGCGCGATCTGCACCTCAGGAGAACCCGTATCGCCGTCGTGCCGTTTGTAGGATTCGATGATCTCCTGCTTGGCTTCGCTGGAAAGGGACATGCATGAAAACCTCCTTACACATCGAATCAGTACCTGCCGCTGACCGGGGGGAACGCCGGAGGAACGGATCTCCCCGTCAGGGTGACGAAATGGAATCGCGGTCCTGCTTGATGGTATCATATGTCACCGCCTGTGTAAACCGGACCTCCTGAAAAAGGCCGCGGACTTTGGCCAGATCTTCCTCCATCTGGGCCCGCAGGGCCGCGGCTCCCGGAAAACGGATTTGCGGACGCAGCCACTCCAGGAATTCCACCCGCAGCTCGCTGCCGTACAAGGAGCCCTGCCAGTCGATCAGATACGCCTCCAGAACCCTCTGGCGGCCGCCAAACGTGGGCTTGTCTCCGATAGAAACCAGGGCTCCGTACTCCTCCGCCGCACCGGCCAGGCCTGCCCGGGCCGCATACACGCCATCTGCAGGCCAGAGAAGGCCGGGGTCGATTTGCAGGTTGGCCGTAGGAAACCCCAGCTGCCGGCCGCGCCCCTCGCCTCGCACCACCTTCCCGGACAAACAGTACGGGCGGCCCAACAGGCGGGCGGCTTCGGCCACCCGGCCCGCCAGGAGCAGTTTACGGATCAGGGAGGAAGAGACCACCTGCCCTCCCACCCGCACCGCAGGCAGCACGTGGACTTCCATTCCCAGCGGCGCCGCCAGGTGCAACAGCTGGGCGGCGGTTCCCGCGCCTCCGCGCCCAAAAGTGAAGTTGAACCCCACCCACACCTGCCGCGCCTGCAGCATCTCTCCCAGGATCTTTTGCACAAACGCCTCCGGTGGCAAAGCCGCAAACTCGGGCGTGAACGGGCATACCAGCAGGAGATCGGCACCCGTCTGAGCGATCTGGCGGGCCCGACCTTCGTTGTCCGTCAGGGAGGGCGGTGCAGACTGCGGGCGTAGAACCTGCAACGGGTGCCGGTCGAAGGTGAACACCACGGCCTGCAGGTTGGCCCTGCGGGCGGAATCGACCATGGCGCGGATCAGTTTCTGGTGCCCCAGGTGGACCCCGTCGAAGGTCCCAAGGGCCACCGCAGATGGGCCGCGAAGGACGCCGCTGGCAGGCAGATTTTCCAGCGGGCCGGACCAAATTTCCATGCGATGCCTCCCACCCGTCTTTGCCAGTGAAATCCCCAGCCCGTAAGCCTAGGCCAGGACACACACAGGCCAGATTAGGCCTGTATCGCGGCGCTGCGCCAGCGCCACCATCCGCCCGTCCGGCCCCAGCAGCACCCAGTACTTCGCCTTTTCGTCCCCGTGCCCACAGGCGTCTTGCCGGAGGATCGGCAGGGGTTGTCCATGCACGATGCGCGCTGTCTCCTGAGAAGTACAGCGCCGGCGGGGAAGGCCTGGGAACAGCTCCTGAGGCGGGCGGATCAGGGGCCACATACCGGACTGAGGCCCGTCCTGAAGCAGGGGCGCGGCACTTCTCCAGGCGGCCTGGACTTCCGCTAGCGCGAAGCAGTCTCCTACCGATACCGCCCCGCTGCGTACACGCAACAAAAGCGACAAGTGAGCCGGACAGCCCAGCAGGGAGCCTAAGTCGTGACACAGGGTGCGTACGTAGGTTCCCCGGGAGCAGCGCACTTCCGTCAGAAGCCGCTGTCCAAAGCCCAGGTATGGGGGTGCGTTTTGCGGCTCCAGCAGCCGCCAGGCATAGATTTGCACAGCCCGGGCCTGGCGTTGCACGGTCCGGCCCTGGCGGGCCAGCTCGTACAGGTGCTGCCCCTCATACCTGCGGGCCGATACCATGGGGGGAACCTGCTGGATGGTTCCTACGAAGCGCTGCATGGCCCGAAGAACCTCCGGCAGAGCCACTGAGCATTCAGGCCGTACCTCCACGGGCTCACCGGACGAATCCTGGCTGTCTGTGCTCCAGCCGAAGGTGATTTCCGCCCTGTAAACCTTCTCCTCATTCTCGAGGTAAGCTGCCAGCCGCGTGGCCTTTCCCAGCAGGAGAGTGAGGACTCCGGCGGCATCGGGATCCAGGGTGCCCGTGTGTCCCACCCGCACTCCCCGGGGCAGCCAGCGCCGTACCGCTGCCACCACGTCGTGGGAAGTCATGCCGGGAGGTTTGAGGATGCCAAGCCATCCGCCGGCTGCCAACGGACCAAGGTCGTCCCCGGACTTAGTCAAAGACCCCGCCACCGTTCAGCAAAGACTCGGCTTTGGACAGGACCTGAGGCACCGCCTCGGACAGGGGGCCCGGCAGGGTACAACCAGCAGCCTTGGCATGGCCGCCGCCGCCGAACGCCGCAGCCAGCGTATGCACGTTGAAGTGACCGCGCGAGCGCAGGCTCACCCGCACCTGCAGCCGTCCGTCCTCTTCCTCCTCACGGAACAGCGCCGCGATCTCCACCCCCACGAGGGCCCGGGCATAGTTCACGAACCCCTCGGTCTCGCTGGCGTCGGTGTGGTACTTGCGCAGCATCTCCCGGGTCAGGATCAGGTAGGCCAACCGGCCGTCGGCGCTGACCTGCAATGTACGCAGGACCTCCGCCAGTAACCGCGTGGCCTCCAGCGAGCGGGTTTCGAAAGCCTGCCGGGCAGCCTCCGGCCCGTCCACCCCTAGCCGGAGAAGCGCTGCCGCCATCTCCACCACGCGCGGCGTGGTGTTGCTGTAACGAAAGCCACCGGTGTCCGTCAGGATGGATGTGTAGAGGCACGTGGCGGCCGTGTGGTTCAGAGGGACGCCCAGAGCCTGGATCAGATCGTACACCATCTCGCCGGTGGCGGCCGCCTCCGGCCGGAACCAACTCACATGTCCCAGGGAGCGGGGATTCAGATGGTGGTCTACCAGGATGATGAATGTGCTGGGTCCAAACAGCCGCTGGGTGCTGCCGATGCGGTCCAGGTCTCCGCAATCCAGCACGATGGCGTTGGGAAACACCGTGCCCGGTGGAAACATGGAGGGGTTGGCGATCTTCTCCACCCCGGGCAGGGTTTGGCAGGACAGGGGGACCCGCTCTGCCAAGACCCTCTGGACCCTTTTTCCCAACCGCTCCAAAGCCCAAGCCAGCGCCAGCATGGAACCTACACTGTCCCCATCCGGGTGAATGTGGGCGGTGATGAGAAAATTGTCCCGTGTGTCGATGGCTGCCACAACCTGAGATAGTCCGCTGGCGTCCGCCATGACGTCCACCTGTTCAGCCTCCCCGATGCTCCTCCTTCAAATGATCCAGGAGCTCCATGACCCTGGCCCCCCGTTCGATGGATTGGTCCAGCTTGAAGACGATCTCGGGGGTGTATCGCAGACGGATGCGCTGGCCCACTTCGCTGCGGATGAAACCGGTGGCTGCTTCCAGGCCGGCCATGCTCTGGGCCTGCTCCTCCGGGCCTCCCATGACGCTGACGAAAACCTTCACGTGGCGCAGATCGCCGGAGATCTCCACCCCCGTAATACTCACAAAGCCGATCCGGGGGTCCTTGACCTCCTTGCGCAGGATGTCGCTGATCTCCACCTTCAGCTGCTCCTGCAGCCTCTGGATACGAGCCGGTGACGCCATCTCCGCTCCTCCCCACCTGGCACGAGGGCCTCTGTTCCCGGCCTGCCGGCGCTCGAGCTGCTGGCCAGGCCCGGCCGTTCAGCCCGTCACTCGGCCTCGCGCTGCACTTCCTCCACTACGAAGGCCTCCAAGACGTCGCCCTCTTTGAGGTCTTGGAAGTTCTGCAGCCCGATGCCGCATTCGAAGCCTTCGCTGACCTCGCGCACGTCGTCCTTGAGGTGACGCAGCGAGGCCACCTTGCCCTCGTGCACCACCACGTTGTCGCGCAGGACCCGCACAGAGGCGTTGCGCGTGATCTTTCCGCTGTTGACATAGCAACCCGCGATGACCCCCACTTTCGGGATGCGGAACAGCGCCCGCACCTCGGCCTTGCCGATGGTGCTCTCCTTCAGCTCGGGGGCCAGCATGCCGCTGATGGCCGCTTTTACATCGTCGATGGCCTCGTAGATGATCCGGTAGGACCGGATGTCCACGTTCTCGCGCTCCGCCACCCGCTTGGCCGCAGCGTCCGGCCGCACGTTGAATCCGATGATGATGGCGTTGGAGGCTGCCGCCAGCATGACATCACTTTCGGTAACCGCCCCTACACCGCTGTGAATCACCCGGACCCGCACCTCGTCGTTGCTGAGCCGCTCCAGACTGGGGCCCAGGGCTTCCAGCGAGCCTTGCACATCGGCCTTGAGGACCACGTTGAGGGACTTCACCTCCCCCTCCTTGATCTTGC
This sequence comes from Bacillota bacterium, assembly GCA_014896355.1. GTDB lineage: Bacteria > Bacillota > UBA5301 > Bu52 > Bu52 > Bu52. The sequence goes on along the minus strand of JADBKO010000106.1, from coordinate 21,480 downwards.
TGAGCACGTCCTCCAGGCGCACCCGGGCCGTCTTCTTGATGATTTCTTCCCGCTGCTTCTGGTGCCGGGCGTTCGCCACCATCCGGGCGATCTTCTCATCATCGGTGACGGCCATAGTATCCCCCGCCTGCGGCACGTCGGCCAGGCCCACCAATTCCACAGGCATGGAAGGAAAAGCCTCTTCTACCGGCTGCCCCCGGTAGTCCAGCATGGCCCGCACGCGACCGGCCACCGTGCCGATGACCACCGCATCGCCCAGGTGCAGCGTGCCTTTTTGTACCAAGACCGTAGCCACCGGACCCCGGCCTTTGTCCAGCTTGGCCTCGATGACCACACCCCGCGCCGGGCGGTCCGGATTGGCCTTGAGCTCCCGCATATCCGCCACCAGCAGGATCATCTCCAGGAGCTCATCCAGCCCCTCCTTGCGGAGGGCCGATACCGGCACACAAATGGTGTCCCCTCCCCAGTCCTCCGGGATCAGGCCATGGTCCGCCAGTTCCTGCTTAACCCGGTCCGGGTTGGCGTCGGGCCGGTCCATCTTGTTTATGGCCACGATGATGGGGACATTGGCCGCCTTGGCGTGGTTGATGGCTTCCACAGTCTGCGGCATGACGCCGTCGTCCGCAGCCACCACCAAAACGGCGATATCCGTGACCTGAGCCCCCCGCGCCCGCATGGCCGTAAAGGCCTCGTGGCCCGGTGTATCCAGGAAAGTGATGGTCCTGCCCTTCAGGTCCACCTGATAGGCTCCGATGTGCTGAGTGATGCCGCCGGCCTCGCTGGCCGCCACGCGGGATTCGCGGATGGCGTCCAGGAGCGTGGTTTTGCCGTGGTCCACGTGGCCCATGATGGTCACGACGGGCGGGCGCGGCTTCAGAGACTCTGGCGGATCCTCCACGTCCTGCATGTAGACGGTTTCTGGATCGTGAGCCTCCGCCAGTTGGGTCTCGAAGCCAAGATCGGCGGCGACCACCTGGGCGGTGGCGCCGTCGATAGTCTGGTTGATGGTGGCCATCACGTCCAGTTCCATGAGCTTCTTGATCAACGTCGGTGCATCGATGCCCAACGCCGAGGCCAGATCCTTCACAGTGAGCTGCTGCGGCAGAGTGATGGGACCGCGCCTCATCAAAGCCTCGCGGCTGGCAGCCTGATTGGCAGCCTTTTTGGCCGCAGCACGCCGGCGGTCCAGGTAAGCCACCTGACCGCGGCGCCGGTGCTGCTGCCGCTGCAGCCGTTCTTCAGCTTCCTGCTCGCTGCGGTCCACATATTCCCGGGGCGTGGTCCGCCGGCGCTCCGGTTGGCGGCGGCGCTCTTCAGGCTTGGCCGCCGTGGCAGGGCCTGCCATGGGCCCCCGCCGGGCGAAACCAGGCCCACCTCCCGGGCGGGCACTGCGGGACGGCCCGTCGCCCTCTCGCGTCCTGGGCGGGCGTGGGGGTCGGTCGGCCCAGCTTCCACCCCGTTCCGGCCGGGGGCGTTCCATGCCGCGGACGCGTCCGGACCCTGCCCCGCCTTCCGGGCGCGGAGCCCGCATATCGCGGGAACCATATGCGTGGCTGGTCGCCGGCGCCCCTGCAGCCTCCGACCGGCCGGAGCGCCCCTCCGAACGGCCCGGGAATTGCCCGTCCGGCCGGCCCTCCTGGCGGCCGAAACGCTCGCCGGAGCGCTGTTCAGGCCGGGACCCATAATGCTCTCCGTTACGCCCCTCATACCCGTGTTCCGGCAGGCGCCGGCCGGGCTGTGGCTCCCGGCCGGCCGGTCCGCTGCCGCGGCCACCGCGCTCGGCCGTCGGTGCGGCACCCGGGCGCCGGTCCGGCCTGGCCGCCGGCGCTGCTGTGTGCCCTGTGGCGGCGGGGCGGGCCAAAACGGGGCCGAAGGCAGACGGCCGCGCCGCCGGTGCTGCGGGTGCCGCTGGCGGCCCGGAGGTGGAGGTGCCGGCCGGCCGGCCAGTGGCCACCGGTCCGGCCTGGACCGCAGTTTGGCCTTGAGCAGCGGGCGCCTCGGCCTTGGACACCGTCGCCTGGCTGCGGGCCGCAGGAGCCGGGGCAGGAGCCTGCCTGGCTTCCGCCGGCGCAGGAGGCGCCGTAACAGCAGTCGAGGCCGGGCCATTTTGATCCATCTGCCGCCGGCGGCGCAGCTGTTGAACGCTGGCCCGCAGCCTCTCTGCCAGCGCGTCATCCACAGTACTCATGTGATTTTTCACGTCTGCCCCCACTTTTTGCAGCAGGAGCACCAGATCCTTGTTATTCAACTGCAGCTCCTGTGCGAGCTCGTAAACTCTCGTTTTACCCATGTATTGAACCACCCCCGGTTAAATCCTCGCCCTCGCGGCCCGTCCGCTGGTCCCTTGCGACAAAAACAGCGAAACGCGGATCCGTAATCGCCAACACTCCCCTGGCCGGCTTGCCGATGGCCCGGCCCAACTCCTGCGCGGTGCCCATGGACCGCACAGGCACGCCTTGTGCCGCCGCCAGTCGGCTGAAAGCTTGCGCGGTCGTCGGCGAGAGATCCTGTGCCAAAATCACCAGACAAGCTTGCCGGCGCCGGATGGCCTGGCGTACTGCTTCGCTTCCTGCCGCCAGTGCACCAGCCCGCTGAGCGAGTCCGAGGCGCTGGTAATCCCGCTGTGGGTCCCGCTGCAGCGGCTTATGGCTGTGCGATGATGGATTGGCGCTCTTGCACTTCACGAACTAACTGCCGCAACCTTTCTTTGACTTCGTCTGGCAGGGGCGCTTCCAAAGCCCGATCCAGGCTTTTGCTCTTGAAGGCCTTTTCCAGGCATTCCAGGCGCGGGCAAAGATAAGCGCCCCGCCCCGCCTTCTTCCCCGTCACATCCACTTCCAGCTGTCCGGAAGGGGTCCGGACCACCCGCAGCAACTCTTTCTTGGGCCGGACGGTCCGGCACCCGGTGCACGTCCGCTGCGGCACCCGTTTTGGCGCTGGCCCCTTCGGCATCCCCACCACCTCGCCCCCTGGTCAGCCCTATGGCTGTCTGTCCCGCCGGATCCCACTGCGCGCCGCAGAATCTTCCCGCTCTCTCGCAGCCTCACGGATTCTCTGCGGGGCCGCCGCCGTCGGAAGGCTTGCCTTCTTTCTCCTCCGGCTGCAGGATTTCCTTTAAGTGCTCCAGGGCATCCAAGCCTTTGAGCACCGTTTTTTCCTTCTTTGCCTTGCCCTTGGCCGCAGGAGCCTTGGGCTCCCGGCCCTTGCCCGCCTCCGCTTGGGGTTGGCCGGCGGGGCCCTGCGGCTTCTCGTGGGAAAGCAATTCCTCCAGGAGGCTGTCCAGAAGATCGGCGTCCACTGGCAGCGTTTCTTTCTGGCCAGCGGCCTCGGCCTCCGCCGGTTCAGGCCGGGCCCCAGGCTCCTGGCCTGAGGCGGCCGGCACGCCGGTGTGCGCCGGCTGCGGCACTTCGGCGGCCGGAGCCTCCCGGCCCGGAGTGGGCAGGGCCGCGCCTTCCGCGGCAGGCTCCTCTGCGGGCTTGACCGCAGGCTCCGCCGCCTCAGCATGCGCGGCGGCCCGGGCCGCCGCAGCCTTCTTCCTGGCCTCGGCCAGCTCGGCCTCGCGTTTCCTCTGCTCCTCCAAGGCGGCTTCCAGCTCAGCCCGCTGCGACTCGGACTTGATATCGATGCGCCACCCCGTGAGCTTGGCCGCCAGGCGGGCGTTTTGCCCTTCCTTGCCGATGGCCAGGGAGAGCTGGGTGTCGGATACCAGCACCCGGGCCACGCCCTGAGTGGGGTCGGGGTAGACCTCGGATACGCGGGCGGGGCTCAAGGCATTGGCCACAAACTTGGCGGGGTCTTCTTCCCACTGCACGACATCGATTTTTTCGCCGCGCAGCTCCGCCACCACGCTCTGCACCCGGCGGCCCCGCTGCCCGACACAGGCCCCCACCGGGTCCACGTCTTCCACACGGCTGCTGACCGCGATCTTCGAGCGGTGCCCCGGTTCACGAGCCACGGCCTTGATCTCCACGGTGCCCTCGTAAACTTCCGGAACCTCCAGCTCAAAAAGCCGGCGCAGCAGTCCGGGATGGGTCCTGGACAGCATCACCATGGGCCCACGCGGGGTCTTCTTGACTTCGGTGACATAGGCCTTGATGCGGTCTCCCTGCCGGTAGTGATCCCCCGGCATCTGTTCCTTCGCCGGCAAAACACCTTCGATGCGCCCCAGATCCACGTAGACGTTGCGCTGATCGCGGCGCTGCACGGCGCCGTTGACAATGTCGTCCACTTTGGTGGCGAACTCCTCGTAGATCTGCTGGCGTTCCGCCTCCCGGATGCGCTGAACCACCACCTGCTTGGCGCTTTGGGCGGCAATCCGGCCCAACTCCTGGGGGGCGATCTCCACTTCCACCGTGTCCCCCAGCTGGTAATTGGGATTGATACGGCGGGCGTCCTCCAGGGAGATCTCCGCTTTCCCCTTGCTCGGCTGTTCCACCACGCTCTTGCGGACGAACACCCGCAGCTGTCCGGAATGGTCATCCAGCTCCACCCGGATGTTGGGGGCTCCGCCATCGGATTCGTAGTTTCGCTTGTATGCCTGCTGAATGGCGGCATCTATGGCATCCAGGACCACCTGCCTGTCAATTCCCCGGTCATGGACCAGCTCATTCAGGGCTTGTAAAAGTTCCACATTCATCGCTTGTCCGAACCTCCTGCCAAAGGCGGCAAATCAGCAAGCAAGCGGGCCTTGGCCACTGCGGAACGAGGGATGGCGATTTCCCTGCCTTCGGTCTGCAGCCGTACATCGTCCCCTTGCAGACCTAGGAGCGTCCCTTGCCACGTTTTCCGCCCTTCCACCGGAGCATAGGTGGTCACCTGTACTGTGCGCCCGGCGAAATGCTGGAAGTCCCGGTTTTTCTTGAGCGGACGCTCCAGCCCCGGAGAGGAAACTTCCAGGTAATAGCGCTGGGGGATCAGATCCAGCCGGTCCAGCTCCCGCCCGATGGCCTGGGCGACGGCTTCGCAGTGGTCCAGCGTGACACCCCCGGGCCTGTCTATGGTGATTCGTAGATGCCAGCGCCCGTTTTCCTTCACGAATTCCACATCCACCAAATCCAGCTCCAGCCCGGCCACAATGGGCCCTGCCAAGCGGTCCACCGCTTCGCTGATCTGGCGGGAGGTCAAGGAAGGGCCGGGCGCCGGACGGCCCTGCCCGGGTGTGCCTTTGAGCATGCCCGCTCTCCCTTTCCGGGGAAGTCCACAACACGACAAAAGAGTGGGAGGGCCCACTCTTTTGCGCCGAGAACTTCAAGCTTTCCAGCTCATTGTATCACCGATGCCTCCCCATGGCAAGGGAGAATGTAGGAATTCCGGCCTCAAAAGAGCGCCATCTGGTCCGTCTCCGGCAGATCCCCCAGAGCCCCGTGCTGCCTGAGCAGCTCCAGCACCGTGCGATTCACGTGGGTCCGCTGCCGGAAATCTTCCACGGAGCTGAAGGGGCGTTCCTGGCGGGCAGCCACGATCTGCCGCGCCGCCGCCTCGCCCAAGCCCTGAAGCGCCGCCAGCGGCGGGCGCAAAGCCTTCCCTTCAATAGCGAATTTACGGTCCGCGGACTTGTACACACTGACCGGCAGGAAGCGGATGCCGCGCGCCATGGCCTCCAGAGCCACCTCCAGAATAGTGGCCAGGTTTTTTTCTTTCTGGGTGGCATCGTTGCCCTTGGCCTCACAGGCGGCCATGGCCTGGCGGATGGCATCCCTGCCCCGGCACACCAGGTCCGCGTCGAACTCCTCCGCCCGCACGGAAAAGTACGAGGCGTAGAAGGCCAGGGGATAGTGCACCTTAAAGTATGCAATGCGGAACGCCATGGTCACGTAGGCCACGGCGTGGGCCTTGGGGAACAGGTAGCTGATTTTCCGGCACGATTGAATGTACCAATCTGGCACGCCATGCTCTTTCATGAGGGCCTCGTCTTCCGGCTTCAGGCCCTTGGCCTTGCGCACCTGCTCCATGATCTTGAACGCCGCTTTGGGCGGCAGATTGCGCTGCAACAGGTACAGCATGATGTCATCCCGGGTCGCGATGGCCTCGTTCAGCGTGGCCACCCCGGAAGCGATGAGATCCTGGGCATTGTTTAGCCAGACGTCGGTTCCGTGCGAGAAGCCGCTGATCCGCAGAAGCTCGCTGAACGTGTGAGGACGGGTTTGTTCCAGCATTTTGCGCACAAACGGCGTACCGAACTCCGGGATGCCGATGACTCCCACCGAGGTGCCGATCTCCTCTGGCGTGACGCCCAGCGCTTCCGTGGAGGAAAACAGGGACAGCGTGGCCGGATCGTCCAGCGGCACCTGACGGGCGTCGATGCCGGTGAGATCTGACAGCATCCGCACCACTGTGGGGTCATCATGCCCGAGGATATCCAGCTTCACCAGGCGGCTGGATATGGCTTTGTAGTCGAAATGGGTGGTGATGATGCCGGTACTGGCATCATTGGCCGGATGCTGCACCGGTGTGAATTGGTGAATATCCAGGCTGCGGGGAACCACCATCATGCCGCCGGGATGCTGACCCGTGGTCCGCTTGACCCCCGTAAGGCCCCGCGCCAGCCGGTTGATCTCAGCCGTGCGCGCCTGGCGTCCCTGCGAGTCCAGATACTTGCGCACGAACCCGTAGGCTGTGCGCTCAGCCAGGGTGGAGATTGTGCCGGCCCGGAATACATGGTCGTGCCCGAAGAGTTCCTCCGTGTAGCGGTGGACCTGCGCCTGGTATTCGCCCGAGAAGTTCAGGTCGATGTCGGGGACTTTGTCGCCCTCGAAGCCCAGGAACGTCTCGAAGGGGATGTTGAAGCCGTCCTTCACCAGAGGCTTACCGCACCGCGGACAGTCTTTGGACGGCAGGTCCGGTCCGCACCCGGCCGTTCCTTCCGGAACGAACTCTACGTAGTGGCAGTGGGGGCAGCGGTAGTGAGGCGGCAGCGGGTTCACATCCGTGATCCCACACATGGTGGCCACCAAAGAAGAGCCCACGGACCCCCGGGCGCCCACCAGATAGCCGTCGTCCAAGGACTTCTTCACCAGTTTCTGGGCAATCAAATACAATACCGCGAAGCCATGGCCGATGATGGCCTGCAGCTCCCTGTCCAGGCGCTTGCGTACCAGATCAGGCAGGGGATCCCCATACAGCTGGCGCGCCCGTTCTTCCGTGAGGCGCCGGACTTCCTCCTCGGCGCCGGGGATCTCAGGCGCGAACAGCTCCTGGGGTAAGGGCGGAAACTCTTCTACCTGGGCGGCGATGGCCTGGGGGTTCTTGACCACCACCTCATAGGCGGCTTCCGGACCCAGATAGGCGAATTCCTCCAGCATCTCCTGGGTCGTGTGGAAGTAAACCGGCGGCTGATGGCCGGCATCCGAATACCCCTGGCCTGCCAGAAGAATTTCCCGCAAAATGGCGTCCTCGGGATGGAGGAAATGCACATCGCCGGTGGCCACCACCGGTTTGCCCAGTCTGCGGCCCAGCTGGTAGATGCGGCGGTTCAGCGCCTGAAGTTCCTCCCGGGAACGGACCCGCCCCGAGCGCAGCAGAAACTCGTTGTTGGCCACGGGCTGGATCTCCAGATAGTCATAGAACGAGGCGATGCGGGCCAACTCGCCTTCGCTGGCACCGGCCAACACCGCCTGGAAGAGCTCACCTGCCTCACAGGCCGTGCCTACCAGCAAGCCCTCCCGGTGCTCTTGGATCACAGCCCGCGGCAGGCGCGGATGCCGGTAGAAGTGGTGCAGATGCGCTTCCGAGACCAGCTTGTACAGATTCCGCAGACCGGTCTGGTTGCGGGCCAGCAGGATGATGTGCCAGACCTCCCCCTGCTTCTCTCCGCCTTCCGCGGCCGTCCCGGGAGCCCGCAGGGCGGAATCCGGCAGGTCGGCTCCGGCGGCGTCATAGCCAGCGGGCGCATCGTCGTCCTCCTCCAGGCGGTCCAGGCTATCCAGGTCCCGCGGGGCCGCGTTGCCCACCGCTTCCCAGCCGGCTTCGGGCCCTGCGGTGGCTGCAGGCGCAGGCAAAGCCTGCGGCTTGGGCGCCTCGTCCTTTTCGATGAGATATCCTTCCAGGCCGTAGATTAGCTTTATCCCGGCTTTCTTGGCCGCCGCGTAGGCTTCCGGGAAAGCCTGGACCACGCCATGGTCGGTAACGGCCACAGCGGGATGTCCGAAACGGGCCGCCAGCTTTATCGCTGCCTCAGCGTCGGTGGTGGCGTCCATGGCGCTCATCTTGGTATGTAAGTGCAGCTCCACCCGCTTCTCCGGCGCTTGGTCCTGGCGCCCCGGCGGTGCCGGCCAGGTCACGATGTCCTGCGCCAGCAAGTTCAGCTCGTGGGAGTACGGATCCATCTGGGTGCTGCCGCGGACCCTGACCCATTGGCCGGGCGGCAACTCCGTAGCCCAGGAGATGTCTCCCTCTTCCGGAAGAAACGCTTTTACGGTCAGGGAATCGGTACCGTCATAAAGGTCGAAAATCAGAAGTTTGCGCCCGCTGCGCAGGTTCCGCACTTCCCGGGTGAGGATTTCCCCGGCCACCACCACGCGCTGCCCATCGGACTCCAGTTTTGCCAGAGGTACGGGTTCCCCCTGAAATCTCCGGCCCAAGAGCAGGTGCTTGCCCTCTCTCTCCTCTTTTTCTACGTCCGGCTCCCGGATCCCGTCCTCCGGCCTGCCGGCGCGCCTGCGGCGGCCGGAGCCGCTGCCGCGGGCCACCGCATCCGCCCGGCCCTGCCGGACCGCTCCACCGCGCGCCGAAAGCCCCTTCGCAGACCCGCCCTCCTCTCCGGGGGCAGCAGCCTGGGGCAAGGCCGCCTGGGACAGGATGGCTGCGAAATAATCGACACTCTCGTCGCGGCCTGGATCCCTGGTGCCGCCGTCCGGGCTCCTGCGGTCGCCATCTGCCTTCGTGCTGCCGGCGTCGAAAGCGGAACCGCTGGAGTCCGGCTCGCCGCCGGTGCGGCCGGGATCCTCCTCCCCGGCGGCGGAGACAGGAGTATCCGGCAGAAACGACAGCTGTAGCCGGTACCCTTGGACGGGCAGGGCCACTTCCTGGGCGCGCCGACACCAACGGGAACGCAGTTCCGCGGGCCACTGAGGGGCAGAGATCTCCACCACCCAAAGCCGCTGTTCCAGCCGCACCCGCACCCGCTCCACCCGGGCGGGCGGCAGATTTGCGGCCTCCCCTTCCTCCCCCAGCAGGGCACAGAGCCTGTCCCAGGCGGTATCGGTCCTTCGGGCTGCCCGGGATGTTTCCAAACCCTCCTGCGCCAGCACTACTCCCGCCCCCCGGACGGCCCGGCGCCCGCAACAGGCTCCGGGTGCTCCCGCTGCCAAGCGGCCAGCTCCTCCATGAGGGCGTCCACCAGTTGATCTTCCCGTACCTTGCGCACAATTCTGCCCTGGCGGAACACCAGCCCCTCGCCCCTCCCGCCGGCGATGCCCACATCGGCGTCGCGGGCTTCACCGGGTCCGTTGACGGCGCAGCCCATAACCGCCACCCGCACGGGCAGCGGAAACCCCTGCAGCCGTTGCTCCACCTCCCGGGCGACCTTCTCCAGATCCAGGCCACAACGGCCGCAGGTGGGACAGCTGATCAGAACCGGACCCCGTTGGCGCAAGTCCAGAGATTTCAGGATCTCCCAGGCCACACGGACCTCCTCCACCGGGTCCCCTGTCAGCGAAACGCGCACGGTATCCCCGATGCCCTGGGCCAGAATGGCCCCGATGCCCACCGCCGAGCGGATGGTGCCGCTATGCACGGTTCCGGCCTCGGTGATGCCCACATGCAGAGGGTAAGGAGCCGCCTGCGCCATCTGGCGGTACGCGGCCAGGGCGGTGGGAACGTCGGACGCCTTGAGAGACACCACGATCTCGTGGTAATCCATCTCCTCCAGGATGGCGATGTGCTGCAGCGCGCTCTCCACCAAGGCCTCCGGCGTCACGCCCCCATATTTGGCCAGAAGATTGCGATCCAGAGAGCCGGCGTTGACGCCGATGCGGATGGGCACCCGGCGGGCGCGGGCTTTTTCCACCACCTGCTCCACGCGCTGGCGGCCGCCGATGTTGCCGGGATTGATGCGCAATTTGTCCACCCCGCTCTCCAGCGCCGCCAGGGCCAGGCGGTAGTCAAAATGGATATCTGCCACCAGGGGGATGTGGATACGCGAACGGATGGCTTCCAGAGCCAAAGCTGCCTTCAGGTCCGGCACCGCCACCCGCACCAGCTCGCACCCGGCCTCTTCCAGCCGGTGGATCTGGGCCACGGTCTTGTCCACATCGCGGGTGTCGGTGCTGGCCATGGACTGGACGACGATAGGGTGGCCCCCCCCGATGGGAAGGCCACCCACAAAGACTGTACGGGTCTGCCGGCGGGTAAACACGGGTCTATTGGCCTCCAATGATCCGGGCCACGTCGCTGAAGGTAATGACCAAGAGCAGTGCCATCAAAAACGCGAAGCCCAGAAAGTGCACGAACCCTTCCTTTTCGGGGTTCACCGGACGGCGGCGTACCAACTCCACTCCTACGAAGACCAGCCGGCCGCCATCCAAGGCCGGCAGGGGAAGCAGATTGATCAACCCCAGGTTGATGCTGAGGATGGCCACGAAGTTCAGCAGGCTGTCCCATCCGAAGCGGGCCGCCTGCCCGGTCAGCTGGGCGATCGCCACAGGACCGGCCAGCTGGCTGCGCAGCTGCCCGGTGATCATCTGGTAAAAAGCCGTCAACGTTCCCCAGGTCACGTTGACGGTGCTGGTGACGCCCAGCCAGGCCGCCTGGAGCAGCCCGACCTTCTGGGTCTTGACCGGCTCGGGATAGATCCCGATCAACCCCGGCCCGCCCTTTTGCTCCTGGCGCGGGCGGATGTCCACGCTGAACACCGTGTTCTGCCGCCGCACCGTAAAGGTCAGGAGTTGCCCGGGATGGCTGCGGATGAAGCCCGCCAGCTCGTCCCAGGTCTTCACCGGCCGGCCATTGATGGCCTCGATGCGGTCTCCGGGCATCAGGCCCGCCTCCGCGGCGGCACCGCCCCAGATGACCTGCCCCAGGGTGGTGCCCTGGGAAAGGCTGGTGGAAACGCCGAAGAGGGCGAAGATCAGAGTGGACAACACCATGGCCAGCACGAAATTCATCAGCGGTCCTGCCGCCAGCACCGCCGCCCGCTGCCAAGGGCTCTTGGCATAGAACATGCGCTCTCGTTCCACGGCGGAAGCGGATGCCGGGGATTGCCCATCCCAGGAACCTACGCCGGACGGGGCTTCCCTTTTCGCTCCGCCGCTGCCCGGCCCCTGGTTGCGCTGATCCTCGTAGGGATTCTCGCCGGCCATGCGGCAAAATCCCCCCAGCGGCAGGGCTCGCAGGCTGTAAAGCGTCTCGCCGTGTTGCCGGCCTACGACTTTGGGGCCCATGCCCAGGGCGAACTCCTCCACTTTGATGCCCACGGCTTTGGCCACGATGAAGTGGCCGAATTCGTGGACAAAGACCAACACCCCCAACGTCACCACGAAAGCCACTATGGTTGTGAGCATTCTGTTGCCATCCTTTGTGCTTCCCGGCGGGCCCACGCGTCAGCATCCACCACTTCGTCCAAGGAGGGGGAGGCGGTCACCACATGTTTTTCCATGATCTGGGCCACGATCCGGGCAATGTGCGGAAAACGAATACGGCCGGCCAGGAACGCTTGCACGGCAATTTCGTTGGCTGCGTTCATCACGGCCGGCATCGTCCCTCCTATTTTACCAGCCTGGATAGCTAGAGGCAAGCAAGGGAAACGGGCCGTATCCGGGGCTTCGAAATGCAGGCTCCCTACGGCGGCCAGGTCCAGGGGACGGACGCCGCCGGGCCAGCGTTCCGGATAGGAAAGGGCATACTGGATCGGCAGGTGCATGTCTGGCCATCCCAACTGGGCCAACACAGCCCCGTCCTGAAACTCCACCAGGGAGTGGACGATACTCTCCGGATGCACCACCACGTCCACCTGTTCGAAAGCGGCGCCGAAGAGCCAATGGGCTTCGATGACCTCCAGGCCTTTGTTCATCAGGGTGGCGGAATCCACCGTGATCTTGCTTCCCATCTTCCAGTTGGGGTGGCGCAGCGCCGCTTCGGCTGTGACTCTTTCCAGCTGCCCGGCCGGTGTGCGCAGGAAAGGCCCTCCGGATGCTGTAAGCACGATGCGGCGCAGGCTCGCCCGGCTGCTTCCCTGTAGGCACTGGAACACGGCGGAATGCTCGCTGTCCACCGGAAGAACGGCCACGCCCCGGCGCGCCGCCGCAGCGGTGACCAGGTGGCCGGCGGTAACCAGGGTCTCCTTATTGGCCAGGGCCACGGTGCGCCCGGCCTCGATGGCCGCCAGGGTAGGGCGGACGCCCGCAGCCCCCACCACCGCCACCAGGACCATGTCCGCCCCAGGCCAGGCAGCCAGCTCCGTGAGAGCCTCTTCCCCGCCCAGGATGCGGGGGACGGGCCCGCCCGCGCCCTGCAGCTGCTGGCGCAGGCGCGCAGCAGATTGGGAATCCGCCAAGGCCACCGCCTGGGGATGAAACCTCCGGATCTGGTCCAGCAAAACGTCTGCCTGCCGGTATGCTGCCAACCCCAGAACCCGGTAACGGTCCGGAAAACGCTCCACCACCTCCAGCGTTTGTCTGCCGATGGAGCCCGTGGAGCCTAAGATGACCAGATTGCGCAACGTCAACGAACCGCGCTTCCTTTCGAGGCCTGTAATCCGCCGTTTGTTCCCTTCGCCCGCGGTTCCCGCCGCAGATCTTCATCGCGGCGGCCATCCTTCGCGCCCCTCCAGGCGCGGCAAAATCAGGCCTGCAACCACGGCTTTCAGAACCACGGCGGTCAGCGGGCCGATGATGAACCCGTTGACGGAGAAAAGCTTGAATCCTACATATACGGCCACCAAGGAGGTGAGGGGGTGCAGCCCGATGTTACGCCCCACAATTTGGGGCTCGGTGACCTGCCGTACCAGCAGGACCACCGCCAGAACCGCTCCGATCCCCAGCGCCAGCGGAAACTCCCGGATCAGCAGATGATAGAGGATGAGGGGAATGAAGACCCCGCTGGGTCCGATCATGGGCACCAGGTCGAAGGCCCCGGCCAGAAGCCCCAGGAGCCAGGCATACTTGACTCGCAAAAGAAGCAGCCCCGAGATGGAAATCACAGTGGAAACGGCGATCAGGATCAGCTGGGCCCGGATGAACCCGAACACCGCCCTGCCCACGTCCCGCTGGATTTCCTGGATGCGGCTGCGGTAAGCCTTGGGTCCCAGCCGCACCAGCGTCTGGCCCAGCAGGTCACGGTCGCGGCTGATGAAATACGTGGCCATGAGGCTGATGAAAACCGTGACGAACGTGGCCGGTAGCTGCTGAACCGCCTTCACCAGGGTGTTGGCCATGTCGGCGGCCGCCGCATAGAGGCGGCTTTCGTTGCTCTGCAGCGCGCGCCACACATAGTCGGGGATGTACTGGTGCCAAGCCCCCAGTCTCTGCTGCCAATAGGCGTATAGCTGCCCCGCGTGCCGGCTCAGGGAGGCCAGCCAATCCACCAGCTGGTTGAGCTCATAGATGAGGCCGGCGGTTCCCACCACAGCGAACCCGAACAGGAGCAAGAGGATCATGGTCAGCACGAAAAACACCGCCACGTCGCGGCGCCAGCGGTGCCTGCGGGAAAGAAACCCCACGGCCGGATCGATGACGATGGCGAACAGAGCTCCCAGCACAAAAGGCAAAACGTAAGGCAGGATGTACTTCAGAGCCACGATGGTGGCAGCCAGAATCCCGAGCCCCAGCAAGGCCCACTGGTACCATCGCTGCACAGAGCTTCTCCTTTCTTGCCTGGGGCGGTTTCTCTATGCCCAAATCCGCAGGACCAGGTAGATAAAGGGGACAGCCACCAAAAAACTGTCGAAGCGGTCAAAGATTCCCCCGTGCCCGGGCAACAGCGACCCCGCATCCTTCACCTGAAAGGCGCGCTTGAGAACAGATTCTCCCAGGTCCCCCAAAGCCGCCGCGCCTCCGGCCACCAAGCCGATGGGCACCGCCCACGCCACAGGGACCCCCAGTTTCGGCGCCAGAATGACCATGACCGCAGTACTGGCCGCAACGCCCGCCACCGTGCCCTCCACGGTTTTTCCCGGACTGATGAGTGGCACCAAAGGTCTGTGGCCCAGGGTCTTTCCCACCACATACGCGAAGATGTCGTGGGCCCAGGGAATCAACAGCCCGGCCAGCAGCGCCGCGAATGAGAGGCGGCGCAGCTCCAGAAGGATACCGAGGGCCCAGCCCATATAGATGGTCACCCAAAGCCCCAGCACGGTGCCGAAGAGCGGGACCAGATCCACTCCACGCCGGGAGGATTCCAGCACCAAGAGGTAAACGCTCAAAGCCACCAGGGCCACCAACGCCGCCTCTGTCCAATGCCTCCCGCCCACCCAAAGGGCCAGGGGAAGCAGCACACCACCGACCATGTATACCCACCGAAAGCCCAGACCGCCCCGATGCCGCACCATGTCCGCCACCTCCCAGCCCACCAGGGCCGCAAGCAGCAGAACGAGGGCCAGCAATGCTGGGCCGCCGGCGTACCCGGCAGCCAGGACGATGGGCATCCCCACCAAAATGGTCACAACCCGCTGCCAAAACATATCATCGTCCCCACTCTGTCATGCCTCGCTGTTCTGGAAAACCGGCTTGCCGCGGCAGGCTTAGATTCCTCCGAAACGCCGTTGGCGGTGGGTGAACTGTTCCAGAGCCTGTAGGAGGTGCTCCCGGGTAAAATCGGGCCAAAGAACGTCGGTGACGTAAAACTCCGCGTAGGCCGCCTGCCAGAGAAGGAAATTGCTGAGCCGCATCTCGCCGCTGGGGCGGATGATCAGCTCTGGATCGGGCTGGCCGGCGGTGTACAGGTGCCGGGCCAGGCAGGTCTCGTCGATCTCTTCCGGCGACAGTCTCCCCTCTCGTACCTCCGCAGCGATGGCCCGAGCTGCATCCACGATCTCCGCCCGGCCGCCGTAGTTGATGGCCATGTTCAGGTGCAGGCCGGTATTGCCGGCCGTAGCTTGCTCCGCCTCTTTCAGCCCGCGGGCCAGCGCAGCGGGAAGGTCCTGGAGCCTGCCCAGGATGCGCAAGCGGACATTGTTTTCCAGCAGTTCCTGGAGCTCCTCCCTTATGGCCCGCTGCAGCAGGCCCATAAGAAAGGAAACTTCCCCGGCAGGGCGCCGCCAGTTCTCCGTCGAGAACGCGTACAGGGTAAGATAAGGGATTCCCCACTCGCCACAGGCCCGGATGATGTCCCGGGCCCGCTGGAACCCGGCCTCGTGGCCCTTGGAGCGCGGCAGGCCCCGCTGCTGTGCCCACCGGCCGTTTCCATCCATGATGATGGCCACATGCGCAGGCCACTGTGCTCCTGCCGAAACCCGACCCGAAGACGGCACGCCCGCGGGACGTCCGCCCGTCTGTTCACTCATGACCCCGTCCTGCCTCTCCCGGGCCCGCAGCCGGACCCGGCCGGCCCCCCGTGGTTCCGCTGCCCGGACCCGGGGCACCGCCGGATGCAGGCGGCGCATAGCGGGGAAAAGCCATGAGCATCAGCTCCACACCGCGGCCTTCCGAGGGGCGGCAGCGGACAACCCGCCACTCCCGGGCATCCAACAGCGGGCGAGCACGGCCTCCGCCCTCCTGCCTCCTGTCCCGGGGGGAGGGGATGCACGACGACACGCGCCGTGACCACACCTTGCAGTCCGCTGCCTCCAAGAGCGCCCTGGCGTCAGCCTCCGGATATGCCAGAACGTCCGAACAATCCGCCATATCCGTGCCTCAGACCTCCAGGATCTCCTTCTCTTTCTGGGCTAGAAGGCGGTCGACTTCGCCAACGTAGCGGTCCGTCAGCTTCTGGATGTCTTCCTGGGCGCGCTTTCGCTCGTCCTCCGTGCACCCGCCGTCCTTTTCCAGGGACTTGATGGCCTCGTTGGCCTCCCGCCGCAGGTTGCGAATGGCGATGCGCATATCCTCCGCCTGTTTGCGCACCACCTTGACCAGCTCCCGCCGCCGCTCTTCCGTAAGGGGAGGAATGCTGATGCGGATCACGGTGGCATCGCTGTTCGGCACCAACCCCAGATCCGCCTTGAGAATGGCCTTCTCCATGTCCTTGATCACGTGCTTGTCGTATGGCTGGATAACCAAAAGCCTGCTTTCCGGCGTGGTGATGGAGGCCAGTTGATGGATCGGGGTGGGGGTCCCGTAATAATCCACGGTCACGCGGTCCAGCAAAGCCGGATTCGCCCTGCCGGTACGGACGGAAGCAAACTCGCGCCGAGTTGCTTCGATGACGCCTTTCATCTTCGTTTCCACGGCTTGGATGACTTCCTTGGTAGTGGCCACGCTTTGCGCGCCGCCTCCGCCACCGGCTGCGGACGCCGGCGGTCGGCGGAGCTCCCTCCCTTTCCTTGAGTTTGGCAGGCCGAAACAACGATGGGCCAAACAACGGTGCGGCGTTCGGGCCGCGCCGAACCTGCCTCAGTCCGCCACGAGGGTGCCAACTTTTTCACCCATGACTGCCCGCTCAATATTTCCTGGTTCGTCAAAATTGAACACGATCATGGGAATATGATTATCCATGCAAAGGGAAGTGGCGGTGGCATCCATCACGGCCAAGCCCCGCTGCAGCATCTCCATGTAACCCAAGGTATCGAACTTCCGGGCCGTGGGTGAAGAGCGTGGATCTGTCTCGTACACCCCGTCCACACCGCGTTTGGCCATCAGAATCACTTCTGCGTTGATCTCCGCCGCCCGCAACGCCGCCGTGGTGTCGGTAGAGAAATAGGGGTTGCCCGTGCCGGCGGCAAAGATCACCACCCGGCCTTTCTCCAGATGGCGGATGGCGCGGCGCCGGATATAGGGCTCCGCAACCTGGCGCATCTCGATGGCACTCTGGACGCGCGTGGGCACGTCGATTTTCTCCAAGGCGTCCTGTAGGGCCAGAGAATTGATGACGGTCGCCAGCATTCCCATGTAATCTGCGGTGGCCCGGTCCATCCCCCGCTGTTCAGCCGGCGCTCCCCTCCAGATGTTGCCGCCGCCCACGACCACCGCCACCTGGACCCCATACTGGCGTAGACGGGCGATCTCCCGGGCGATGGAAGCCACCACGTCCGGATCGACGCCGCCGCGACTCCCCCCTAAGGCCTCGCCGCTGAGTTTCAGCAGAACACGACGGTATTTGGGCTCGGCCATGAGCATCCCTCCGAACACACTCTCCATACAATTCTTGCCAAGGCACGCTTTTCCTTCCGCATACGAAAAAAGGGGGACTTCACAGCCCCCCGGCGCCAATCTGGCCTAGCCCTGCTGTTCGTCCGGCTTGCCGGTAGCCCCTTCTCCCCGTTCGAATCGGACGAAGCGCCGGACGGTTATGTTTTCCCCCAATTTCGCCACGTATGTGGCGATATACTGCTGGACTGTGTGCTCCGGCTCCCGGATGAACGGCTGGTCCAGAAGGCACACTTCTTTGTAATACTTCTCCAGCCGGCCCTCCACGATTTTGTCGGCCACAGCTGCCGGCTTTCCCTCGTTGAGGGCTTGGGCCCGATAGATCTCGCGTTCGCGGGCAATGACGTCCTGAGGGACATCCTCGCGCCGCACATATTCCGGCCGGGAAGCCGCAATCTGCATGGCGATATCCTTGCACAACTGGTGGAAATCCGCCGTGTTGGCCACGAAATCCGTCTCGCAGTTGACTTCCACCAGGACCCCGATGCGCCCGCCCGGATGGATGTAAGCCTCCACCAGCCCTTCCGTGGCTTCCCGGCCTGCCTTTTTCGCGGCAGCGGCCAGGCCCTTTTCACGCAAATAGGCGACGGCTTTCTCGGCATCGCCGCCGGTCTCCTCCAGGGCCTTTTTGCAGTCCATCATGCCGGCCCCGGTCCTTTCCCGCAACGCCTTCACTTGCTCCGCGGTAATTGCCATCCCATGAACCTCCCTGCTGTGAGTTCTGCGCAGTATTCACTGACCGTCGTTCCACCGTCCGGCCTGGAGTGTACAGTTAGCGCCAGGGCCCCGGAAACGCTCCCGCGACCAATATTCCGACGTACGGCTGGCTCAGCGCTCGTCCTCCAGGCTGGCGTATTCCGCGGAAACCCCGGCTTCCTCGTCGTCGGCCAAATCCGCCTCAGGCTCATCGCCGGTATAGGCAGGGACACCGGAAACAGCCTCTGCTTCCGCGCCGGCCCCCATTTCCTGGCCCTCCCCGGCCTCAATACCCTCGGCAGCGCCTGCTGCCTCCGCTTCCTGGCGGCCCTCCAAGCCCTCCAGCACAGCGTCGGCGATCCGGGCGGTGATCAGCTTGACGGCACGGATGGCATCATCGTTACCGGGGATCACATAATCCACTTCGTCGGGATCACAGTTGGTGTCCACCAAGCCGATGATGGGGATCTGCAACCTGCGTGCTTCTGTGACGGCAATATGCTCCTTACGGGGATCCACCACGTACAGCGCGTTGGGCAGCGTGCGCATCTCGCGGATGCCGCCCAGGTAGCGCTGGAGCCTCTCCTTCTCCTTCATCAGTTGAAGGACTTCCTTCTTCGGAAGCACATTCAGATCACCGTTTTCCTCCATGCGCTCGATCTCTTTCAGGCGCGCAATTCGGCTCTTGATGGTGGTGAAGTTCGTGAGGGTTCCGCCCAGCCAGCGTTCGCTGACGTAATACTGACCGCAGCGCGTGGCTTCCTCGCGGATGGATTCCTGCGCCTGCTTTTTCGTGCCCACGAAGAGAATGTGTCCGCCGTTGGCCGCCACATCCCGGGCAAAGGCGTATGCCTCATCCATCTTTCGCACTGTGCGCTGCAGATCAATGATGTAAATGCCGTTGCGCTGGGTGAAGATATACTCCTTCATCTTCGGATTCCAGCGCCGGGTTTGGTGCCCGAAGTGAACGCCTGCTTCCAAAAGCTGCTTCATGGAAATGACAGACATACAAAAACCTCCTTTGGTTCAACCTCCGCCGGGTTCTTCACATCCTCCCACCGGCCTGCATCCCTGGCCGGCACCCGGAGAATCCTCCCCCGGCGTGCGTTGTAGACACACCGGACGTAGTATAACACAGAAGAAAAAGAGCGCCTGAGAAATACCTCGGCGGCATCCGGAGATGAAGCGGCTTCCGGACGCAGCCCATCGTCGATCCGCGCAAAGAGCGGATCGCCGTCCAGGAAGCCCGGAAGCTCGCATCCCGATCGTCGCCATCGTCGATACGAACTGCGACCCCCTGGCGCGGGAAACGGCCTGCAGCGAACGAATGGCCAACCGACAGCAGGACACGAAAAATCCCGGCAGCCTCATCAGGGACCGCCGGGCATCCGGAGGGAGCTCCCAGGGCTCCCCTTTTTCATTCGTGCAGCAGGGACGCCAGTTTAGGCACAAAGGGGTAGCCTGGAAAGTCGTAATCCCATGTCTGCTACGAGTGTCTGCGACGAGAGATCCCTCCCCGGTCGGGGATTCTTCCTTCGCCGGGACGATTGGGACACTGCCCGCCAGTCCGCCGCGGCTCGACCACGATTGCTTCCAGCCCGCCGTTAGAGCACAGGCTGACGCCCTCCAGCGGCTCTTGCTTTCGCACGCCAAAGTGATCTGGCCGCAACCACGGCGGGAGCAGGTTGCCCGCCGCCGCAGCACCCCGTCAAGCTTGCGGCTGCTGCCCGCAGCACAGCGGTCAGGGAGAGCCATCCCAGCGCAGGCTTACCCCCCTTTCTGTGTTCGCAGGTGCTTCCTGCCAGTTGGTCACTCAGTCTTTGTCCTCTTCGTCATGATGAGCAACCAGTGCCGGCCGAGGCCGCAGGGAGAGGGGTGTCCCCCTGCGGCCTCGGCATTGGCGGACCGGACGACGACGTTAGGAGAGGCGGGTGCACCCGCCGGTGCCCCGCCCGGATGGCCCACTACGATCAGAAGTGATATTTGAGACCGCCAGCCCATTCTAGGAAGGTGCCGCTTCCGCGTACACCCGTTAAGTCCCCGTTGCCCGTCAGCTGCAGATAGGTGGGGCCAGCTTCGCTATAAATGGCGAACTGGGAGCCAAGATGAAGCGCCGCGCCGCCCAGAGCCCCGCCCCGGAAGATGTCGACACTCCCCAGCGCAGTGTTGGCCGTGAGGTACCCCAGCCGGGCCCCCGCGTACGCGCGCAGGACGAAGGGGTCCATCGGGACCTCCAGCAGGTGATAGCGGAAGGTGCCGGAGACACCAAAGCCGCTGCTGAGGAGTTCGCCGTAAGCGGCCAATTCGATCTGGTCGCTGAGACCGTAGGCAGCGCCCGCCGCGGGGACCGTGAGGGAGCCAATAGTGCTGTACCTGGCCTCCAGGCCGAGGCCCGTGCGCAGGGGCTCGCCGGCTTGTTCCGGCTCGGGAAAGGCGGCATAGGATACGAGGGTGAAGGCGAAAACCAGCAGAAAAGCCATCGCCAGCACTGCGGAAATCCTTCGCAACATGGGGTGTACCTCCTTTGTTATTGAGTAGGCGCGGGCTGGAAAGCTGGCGCCCGCACCATGGACGGAGACTTCGCCGGCGGCCGGAATTGGGGCGACAAGGGCGGCAAGAAGATGGGGCATGGCCAACGGGATGGGTGTGCTACGAACTGCCCGCTTCAGGCTGATCAAGGATCGTGCTTTCTTACACAAACAAGGAAATGCCTATATCATTCCGATATCAAAGACCACGGACCCCGGAGATGATCGCATCAGAGTCCAGCATCCACCTAAATAATGAGTAGACGCATTCTGTTGCGCTCTCGTAAACGCCGTGTAAAAGTATGGCGAACTATTTGTAAAATAGTTGTGAAAAGAGAGATTTCGCACCGGAGGTTGAGGCAGAGGCCCGGTCGCAGAAGCGCAGAGGCAGGAAGAGTTGCCATGCGGGCGGCAGGCGCGGGCCTACCACCCGCATGGTCGTACCTGCGGCATGGGCTGCGGCCGACGGAGTGAAGATCTCGGCGGAGGCGGACGAACGCCAACCGTAACCAAGGGCAGGGGAGTCCATCGCGAGGAGGAATCTGAAGGAGGTGGAAATGCCCTGGCAACCCCGGCCGCGAGGCCAGAAGGAGCGTGCACAGCGTCTGCCAAGCTGCTCGCGTGGGTGAAGCGGGCAGCCCGCCGCGGTCGAAAGCCTTGTCGGTCAGCCTGCACTGCGTGCCCGCCGGCCGGGCTGTCCCCGGCAGCAGGTACACCCACCTGCCGTCGATCTCCCTGCCGGCCCCCGGGGAAATGACGAACGCCAGATCGGGGAGACTGTCCAGCCGAGGCTCTGGCTGCGGGCCGGGCAGAGCTCCGGCAAGGGTCGCTGCGCAGGCGGCCTCTTTTCATGCGTTCAGCCCGCGACCCTGACCCTCCGGCTCCCTGCGCTCGGGGGGCTCTCCCTTTGCCCGATCCAGCGCCAGATCGGAAAAATCCGTGCTAACCCAAAAAACTTGCTAACGCTTGCTTGACAACCAGGATGGTTTGCAGTAGCATATATCTAGAACGTGAATGTT
>JADBKO010000105.1 GCA_014896355.1 Bacillota bacterium | reverse complement strand
ACCACTCTAGATGATCTTCGGCCGGTTGATCCGTTTCCTGATGGTGAGCGATTTGAGGTTCCATCCTCCACGCTCCCCTTCTTTGACCCGCCTTTCCTTTCCGACCCGTTTTCATTTTGTGAATCAATTCGCCATCATTCTCTTTATTCCTTCTTAGGCGCTTAAACAAACGGTGATAACTTTATGGAAGCGCCGGCATATGTTGGCACGGCAATGGAAGAAGGCCCGGCGCACCGTGGGACCCAGCGTTCAGACGGTGCGGCCCTTTAGAGAGTGCTTAAATAACAGCGCTTATCGATAGCCTGGCAGGAGTCTGTCCAGGGGACAGCCAATTCCCTTCAGCAATAGCTCTTGCGGAGGGCGATCCCCAGTGCGGCCACAGTCTAGCAGCCAAGCCTCTTTCGCTTCGTTTCTGTATGACCCGGTGATTCCTGCGGATGAACCCGTACGGACCTGGCGGAGCATCCTGGAACAGAGCTTCCGGGAGGCGGACTTCGCACCGCTATAGGGGCTGATGCGCGGCGCGGGCGGCCCCCGTTTCCAGCGACGGTGACGATTCGTATGATGCTGTGGCAGTTTATGGCCAAATTGAGTGATCGCCAGATGGAAGCGGCAGCCCGTTACGATGTGCGGGTCCGTTTCTTCCTGGGGGTCAATCCAGAAGATCCCGTTCCGGACGCCGTCACCCTTTGCCTGTTTCGCAAGCGGTTGCTCCAAGCGAGGCGAGAGCGACAGGTCTTTGAGGCTTTGGTGGAGAAGGCTCGGGAGCTGGGCTTCTTGAAGCAGGGCTACGAAGAGCTCACGGATACCACCCCCCTGAAGACGGCAGCTGCCGTGCCGACGATGGTGGGGTTGGTCCAGCAAGGAATTCGTCGGGTCTTGCTGGCCTGGAGAGACCAGGACGCGGGAGTTGTTGCGACAGTGGCGCAGAAGCTGAAGTTGGAGGGATATCTGGGCGAACGGTTGCACCTGGAGTCAGCTGGCATCAAGAGCAAGAGAGGACGGCGCCGATTTCGGAAGGGGGTCGAACAGGCATACCGGCTGCTAGATACTCTCCCCGCAGAACAGAGCCAGGAGTTGCAGCGGGCGGCGGAAGTCCTGCGTCGGATCCTCGACGAGCGGACTGTCCCCGACGACGAGTCAGAGCAGGATGATCCTCCTTCCGATCCAGGCAAACCGCCGACCGATGGACGCATGGCCACCGCCAATGACCCTGATGCTCGTAGCGGCAGGAAAGGAAGCCGGCAGTGGACGGGATACAAGGCCGCGGTCTTCGAGGATAGCGAAAGCGAGCTCATTGCGGACGTTGATGTGTGCCCTGCCAATCGTTCCGACAGCGAGACGGTTGCCCCTCATCTGGAACGGACCAGCGAACATCACAGACCGGTGGATATCGTAGCGGATGCTGCTTACGGGTATGTCAAGGTGCGGCAGTTCCTGAAGGGCAACGGGATCGTGCTCATTGCTCCCCGGACCCCGAAACCTCAACCAGGCCCACACCCCGGAGGCGGTTGGGTGGCCTTGCCCGAGGACCCAGCCATTCGGGCCAAAGGGGAGCGCAAACCAGCGGAAATGGTCCGGTATCATGGCCTGCGGGTAGCCCGGTACATCGGCTTAGCCAAAGTCAAGCTGCAGGCCTATTTCACAGCCGCTGCGGTCAACCTCAAGCGCCTGGCGCTCCTTCTAACGGCGGGGGCGACAGCATGACCAAGACCGCCACAGTGAACCGGATACCGGAGCCAGGGGTCGAAAATCCACAGGGGGTGCACCCGGGCCTCCGGGTCTAAACGGTCGGGCCGATCACTTCTTCGCACTGGGCTG
Organism: Bacillota bacterium; assembly: GCA_014896355.1. Taxonomy (GTDB): domain Bacteria; phylum Bacillota; class UBA5301; order Bu52; family Bu52; genus Bu52. The sequence goes on along the minus strand of JADBKO010000105.1, from coordinate 527 downwards.
TGCTGATCCTTCCTCCAAAACCGGCCCAGCTTGCATTCGAGCACGTCGCAGGCCTGTTACTCAAGCACTCTCCTTTATAGGAGAGCACGAATCTCGGTAATCCGCCGGCGGTGTGACTTGCGCGTCCTCCGGGCCCGGCGGTGTTCTGCACGGGCCTTAACCAGTTTACGAACACTTACACTTGAACACGGTCCGCCGGCTTCTCCGGCAGGGTGTGCTGCCGGGCCGGAAGGTGGGTAAGGAGTGGCGTATTCGTAAACCGGACCTGGATGCTTACCTGCGCGGGGGCGAACCCAACGGGAGTCGCCACCGGCTCGTAGGCTGGGCAGAACTTAACCGCCTGATCGCCAGTCTCCCGGGCGAAAAGCTTCCCGTCGCCCGCCGGCTGCTCTTGGAACTACAAGACGCAGACGACAAAGAGCTCAAGCCGGAGGAACGGGCGGCGTTGGAACGAGGCCTCGAGGACATTAAGGCCGGGCGTACGCGTCCCTGGGCTGAAGTGCGGCGGGAGCTTGAGTGAGTAGTTG
>JADBKO010000104.1 GCA_014896355.1 Bacillota bacterium | reverse complement strand
CGGCATCCTGTGGCGCAGGCCGGACATTCTGGTCCGCTAGGCAACTTTACGCATGGGGGCATTTTGGCGGCGCGGCCGGATGTCGGCGGCGTTTCGTCAGGACAGCCATTTTTCATGGTGCTCAGACAGGCTTGGAACGCTACGGCAGGTAGGCTGTGGGGTTCACTGTGGAACCGGACACCCAGACTTCATAATGCAGATGTGGCCCGTTGGCCAGCCCGGTGGCTCCTACCAGCCCCAGGGTCTGGCCGCGTGTGACCGTCTGTCCGGTTCGGACCAGAATGCGGCTGAGATGGGCATAGCGGGTGACAAAGCCATTTCCGTGATCCACCGACACGATGTTGCCGTATCCGGCGAGCCAGCCGGCGTACGTTACGACTCCTTGGGCTGCAGCTGCCACGGTAGCGCCATACGGTCCGGCGATGTCCACGCCCGGGTGGAACTCGCGGACGTGCAGGACCGGATTCTGTCTCCATCCGTACCCTTCCGTGATGGAACCCGCCACGGGCCAGATGCAAGGGATTCGCTGCAGGCGCCGGGAATAATCTGCGAGAGCCGATTCCAGGCTGCCCAGCTCCGCCTTGACACCCGGAATGCCAGCGTGGAGGTTCGCCAACTGGTCTTGCGTGTCCTGGATACGGGACGCGCTCTGGATCAGGCGTGTCAAGCTGGCCGAAAGGGAAGGCGCGCTGGCCGGCCTGCGAAGCCCGGGCGGAAGGCCGCGGCTGCCCAGGTCCCCGCGTTCCTGTGGTGGGATACCGGATGCGGCATCCGCTGGGGCTGGCGGTGACGCCGGATGCGGCCCGGCGGCGGGGCCTGCAGCCCGGGAAACGCCGGCGAGCGAGCGGGAGGCGGCTTGGGCCCGGCCCGATTGCTCCGAGGAGGGCGGGGCAGCTTTGCCCTGCGTGCTGTAGCCGAGAAGATCGCTGGCCTCCGAGGTCAGCTGCTGCAGCTTTTTCATCCGTTCTTCCAGCTGGCGCGCATCGGCGGACAGCTGGGCCAGTGTCCGGTCCTTGGCGGCTGCCTCCGCCTTTAGCTGGGAAATCACCGAACGGGCGGATCGATAGGCCTGTGAAGTCTGGGCCAGCTGCCAGCGGACCAACTCGCGCCCCACGGCGGCCACCAAGAACACCGTCAGGATGGCGCCTGAAACCAGGGCCACCAGGTATGCGGTGAACCTGGAAATGGTGATCCTGCGCACGCGGGAGTGGCTTTGGGGCATCCAAACAAACGTGACGCGCTGCCGGAAGAGGGCGCGCAGGCGCTCCCGCAACCCGGGGCCTGAGTGAAATGGTCTGCCTCGCTTACGAGGTTGCAGTCTTGTTCGTGTCATGGCTGGTTGACTCCTGGCACAAGTACCCGCCGCTTACCCTGGCCAGGTATTTCCACACGCAAGGCGTTATTCCTCCCTGCGCCGGGGGATTCGGCCCGTGCCGGGCAGCCGCCGGTTCGCCGGCCCCGGGGGCGACGGGTAGGCTCTCACATCTCCTTGCCGCCTCTGGACGATCCGGGCCACCCTCATCTGTTCCCCGCGGTCCCTTGAGAGTCTCCCCGGCTGGCCCTGGGCGTCTCTTTTCCCCAGAGCGGGGCCGTGCGGATCTGCGGCCACGATATGCGGGCGCAATTGGGTCTGGCGCGTTCGTGAGCGGCCTGTGTGCCGCAGCATCCCCATTTGTTCAACGGTACAGTCGGGGAAACGTGCTGTACGGATCGGAATCGGGTCCCGGCGCGACCCTGGAGGAGACTATCCCAGCCCCAACAGGGTTTTTCCCACGATAGGCCGGCGCGACGCCGCATTTGCCTGACTGGCAGCGCGGAGCAGTGCATCTTCTGTTTCCGCCATCCGCCCAAGGCAGGCGTGGGCTCTGGCAAGCTCCAGCAGCACCTCGGGCTTCGCTGGTCTTCTGGCTCTGTCTCCGGCCAACGCCTCGACGACTGGCAGAGAGACCTCCGCCTTTCCTTCCGCCCGAAGGGTCTCGCACATGGACAAAACGTATCCCGGATTGCGGCACAGCCCGAAGTAGTGGGATGCCACCTCGTGCAAGGGGAGCTCCAGCGCCGTGCAGAGGTGGGCGAGCACGCGTGGGGAAGGACAGACTTGGCCAGCCTCCACCTTGTGGACGTGGGCCGCAGTGCAGGTTTCTCCGGCAAGCGCCTCCAGCGTGAGTCCCTTGGCAATGCGCGCCTTCTTCAGCCGCTCTCCCAGCTGAGGCATGGCGGACCCCTCCAGGGCGCCTACGGTTCAGTCCCACCCCGCAGGCCCACATTAACTGCGAATCGGATCAGTACCAAGATTCTAGGTTCCAGTTAAGAGGGTACTCCTTTCGTTTCACGAATGATTGCTTCTGGAGCGAACCTTAAGGTCCACATGGATGCGCAGCTTGCCGGGCGTGGAAGGTGGGATAACCGTGG
>JADBKO010000103.1 GCA_014896355.1 Bacillota bacterium | reverse complement strand
GTAAGCCCAGGCCCCCTTGGGAACCCCTTTCCCCTCCCGGACGGTTAAACATATGGGAAATGCAGGCACGCTGCGCCCGCGCGGGCGGCGGCGGGCCTGGCCATCGGCCAACAAGGGTGGGGAGTGGATCCTACGGTGGTTGGAGAGCGGATCCTACGGTGAGCATCGGTGCTTTTCTTCGCCGGGCGGCCTTCGCCCTGGGATATAGCTTGACATTCGCCGCTGTGAGCGGGTTTTTGTTGTTGCGCTTCGGGCCGTATCCCGATTTGAGGCGGGCTGCGGCGGAGTCCATTCTCACCTCCATGCACCGGGGTTATGCGGGGCTTCTGGTCTCTGCGGACGAGTTAGCCCGCCTGCGCAGCAGCCTCTATCCGGTGCTGGGAATCCATGCCACGGCTCCTGCCATGTTTGCCCGCGGCGCCGACCACCGGGTGCAGCTGTTCACCGTCCGGTCCAGCCGGTACCGCGGTTACGTTTTGCTGGTGCACGATCCCCGTTCGGTGGCGGTGGGATATTCCCAAAGGCTGCCACGCGCCGGCGAGACCACCAGCTCCATCGCGCGGCGGCTGGGCGCCGTGGCTGCCATCAATGCCGGGGGCTTCGGCGACAACGCAGGTGCAGGGACGGGGGGTTCGCCGCAGGGAGTGATCGTGCACGGCGGCCGGTTTGTCTTTTCCGAGCTGAACGCGCGTCACCGTAAGATCCCGATCGTCGGCTTCAATCGGGATGGCGCCCTGGTGGTGGGAGAGATGACACGGGCGGACATCATGAAGCTGGGCATTCGCGAGGCCATTTCGTTTGGTCCCCCCCTGGTCGTGAACGGAAAGCCGGTGATCACCCAGGGGGACGGGGGATGGGGGATCGCCCCGCGCACGGCCATCGGGCAAAGGCGGGATGGCACGGTGATCCTGCTGGTGGTTGACGGCCGCCAGGTGGACAGCATCGGGGCCACTCTCCGCGATGTGCAGGAGATCCTTCTGAGCTACGGGGCGTATGTGGCCGCCAATCTGGACGGCGGTTCCTCCACCACCATGTATTACCATGGCCGGGTCATCAACCATCCCTGCGATCCCATGGGGGAACGCATGGTGCCTACGGTGTTTTTCGTGCGAGGGGATACAGGGTGGCAGTGAACGAACGGGCATGGGACGCCCGGGGAGGGCGCCCGGCTGCGCGCCGCAACTGGGCGGCAAGGCTCAAGGGATATGGGGTGCTGTCCCTGCTGATCGTGCTGGCGGAGCTGTGGGTTCTGGGAAGCCTGGAACAATCCCTGCAGCGCCACGCTCGCTTTGAGAGCCGGGAGGTGCTTCCACCGGTGGTCAGCGCCCATTGGCAGCTTCCGGCGGGGATCGCCCCCCGCAGCATAGCAGTTTCCTTCGATGGCCGCTATGCGGCGTACCCCATGGGAGAGGCGGGCGGAGGCCCGCTGGAGGTGGTGGACCTGGGGCAGCGACGGGTTCAGAGTGAGCTGCCTCTGCAAGGGAAACAGGTGAACCTGCTGCGCTGGCTTCCGGACCGGGAGCAGCTGCTCTATGCTGTAGGCCGCCAAGGCGGCAGCGGAGACCTGGAGCTTTGGTCCTTGGATGCAGACAGCGGGCGTAACCGGCTGCTCCACACGATCAGGCGCGTGACGGCGGCCTCCCGGGTGGTGGACCTGTCGCTGTCGACGCTCACCAATCTGATTTACATCAAGGTCTGCGACGGCCCGGGCCAATACCGGCTGTACCGGCTGGACGTCATGGATTACCTGTACCGGGCCCGGTTTCAGCCGGAAGCCGGCAGGGTGGATGTGCTCCCCGCCCGGGACGAGGTCCTGGTGGAGGCTGCGGTCTCGGGCCAGGTCTGGGCGGTCCGGGGGATCCTGGGCACCGACAGAACGCAGATTGGCGGGCCCGGCGGACCCGGCGGCACGGCGCTTCTGGGCGTCACCAGCGCCGACGAGGTGTATCTGGGCGATCTATCCGCGGATGGGCGCCGGGTCATCGCCGTGCGCTTCGGACCGGTGGGAGGGGTGTACCGTCCGGTCTGGCACGGGCTGCCCGGCCTGCCGCGGGACCGGCTGTTCGTGGCGCAAGACGACACGCTGTATCTGAATGAGCCGCAGTCCGGAACCCTCGTGGGAATCGCCGGACTGCGGCGCACCCTGCACTACCGGGGCGAACTGGTGACCTTTACCGGGAGGCTCTTGGCCGTACGGAGCGGGCGCACGCTGAGTGTAGGCCCGGTATCTTGAGGGCCGGCCCAAGGTCTTGAGGAGCGGGCCAAGATCTGGAGGAGCGGCCCGGCGCCATGCTGAGCCCCGGTCTGCGTCCAGCGTCCGGGGCTGCGGCGGGCTTCCGGGCGCTTTTCGGCCATCCTTCGCTCTTACGTGTTCCCCTTGTTCTGGCCGCCATTTTCTCCGCCCGTCTCGCCGGCGGCCAGGGCC
>JADBKO010000102.1 GCA_014896355.1 Bacillota bacterium | reverse complement strand
ATCAGTTCCGGATTCGTGATCTGCGGGTTCATGCGCAGCAGTTCGGAGACGGTGGTTCCAAAGGCCACTGCAATGGAGCTCAGGGTATCCCCGGTGCGCACCACGTAGGGAGCCCATCCCGCCGGGCAGGCGGCGATGGGCCGCCGCGGCACGCAGATCTGCTGGCCGATCTGGAGCTGGTTGGGATTGACGATCTCCGGATTGTTGGCCAGCAGGGCGTCGATGGTGGTTCCGAAGCGCTGGGCCAAGGTGAACAGCGTGTCCCCGCTGCGGACGATATAGGGCTCCCACCCCACGGGGCAGACGATTTGTTGGAATCCGAATCCTGTTTCAGCCAAGGCCTGGGAGCCGACCCCCGCCGCAGATACCGCGGCGCCAGCAGGTGCAGGCTTGCCCTCGCCGGGCTGGGCTTGGCCTTCTGCCGCCACGGTTCCACCTGCCAGGCCCGCCAGGCCTTCCGTGCCTGCGCCCATGGGAGCCGTGGCCGGCACGCACACGATGTCCCCCGGGAAGATCCGGTTCGGGTCCGGGATCTGCGGATTGGCCCGAATCAGCGCCGTCAGCGTGATCCCGGCCCTGCGGGCGATATCCCACAGGGTGTCTCCCGGCCGGACCACGTAGGGCCGCCAGCCTGCGGGGCACACCGGCGCCACCGGCACGCAGAGGATCTGGCCGGGGAAGATCAGTTCCGGCCGCGTGATCTGGGGGTTGGCCCTCAGCAGCTGTTCCACCGTGGTGCCGAAGCGCCGGGCGATGTTGAACAAGGTATCCCCAGGCTGCACCCTGTAGGTGCCCCAACCGGGCGGGCACGGCGGAGGCGGCGGAGGAGGAGGCGGGATCTGAACGGGCACGCAGATGACCATGCCTGCCCGGAGCTGTTCCGGAGAGACGATCTGCGGGTTGGCACCCAGCAGAGCCTCCACCGTGGTGCCAAAGCGGCGGGCCAGCAGGAACAAGGTGTCTCCGGGCTGTACCACATAGGGTCCCCAGCCGGGCGGGCAACGGAGAGGCGCTGCCGGAACGCATACCAGCGTCCCGCCGAACAGCCGCACGTCCGGGCCTACGCCGGCCAGATGCGGGTTGAGGGCCATCAGCGCGGCCAGGGTGATGCCTTGGGCTGCGGCGATCTGCCGCAGGGTCACGCCTGCGAACACCCGCATGGCCATCGATCCGGCCGGGCAGGTCCGCACTGCCGGCAGACAGACTACGTCTCCGGGCCGGACCTCCGACGGAAAACGGATGTGGGGATTGGCCGCCAGGAACTGTTCCCGGGTGATGCCGGCAAAATGGGTCAGGCTGTCGATGGTTTCCTCCGGGAAGACCCGGCGCCGGGTCCAACCCGGGGGACACGCGGCCGGAACACGGCCGGTGGCCACCGGAGTCCCCAACCCGGGCTGATCTGTGCCACCGGGCTGCCAGCCGGGCTGCCAGTATTCAGGGCCCCACGGGCCGGCGGCGCCGTATGTCCACAGCGCTTCCGTCTGGACGGGCGCAGCCCATTCCGGAGGTGGCGCCGGAGCAGGCCCCGGCCGTGCCGGAGGAGTACGCGCGGTGCATGCGCCCGGAGGCCAGGGCGTGAGCGGCAGCTCAGCTGCGGGAGCAGCAGGCGCGGGAGCCACGGGCGCCGCGGGTGCGGGCGCGGCAGGAGCGCGTGTTGTGGCGGAGGGCGCCACCGCACGGCGGATTTGGCGCTGTCGCGTGCCCAGCCCCTGTGCGGCCGAAACCGACGCCTCTCTCGCCTCTGCCCCGGGTCAGGCCGCAGGCGAAGCTGCCGGGGCCGTGGCCTCCCCGCCGGGTCCCGCTGCCGGCGCCGCTTTGGACCAGGACACCGACTGGCTTGCCGAAGAGCTCCCTCTGACGATTTTCGTCAACGGGCAAGAGATGCTGACCACCCTGTGCTCGCCTGGTCTGCTGGAGGAGTTGGTTCTGGGCCTCCTTTTCGACGAGGGCTTCATTTCCAGCCTCGCGGAAGTCCAATCCCTGAGGGTGGAGCGGCGGAAGGGAGCCGCCTACGCGCAGATTGCTGAGCCCGCCGCTCAACTGGCGACGCAGCTGGCGGGGCGGCGCCTGCTCACGTCCGGATGCGGCCAGCGAAGCCCGTTCTACGCGGTGGGAGACGCCTCGCTGCCTGCGCTGCAATGGCAGGGCACGGTGTTGGCAGGGCCGCTACTGGCTGTGTTGCGCAGCTGGCAGACGGGACAGTCCCTGTGGCATCTGACCGGCGGGGTTCACGGCGCCGCCTTGGCCACGCCTGCGGGCCGCATCCTGGCGCAGGCGGAAGACATCGGCCGCCACAACGCCGTGGACAAGATCAGCGGCCTTTGCCTGCGCCGGGGCTGGGAACCGCCCGGCCAAGCGGGACCGGTGCTCCTGGTCACTGGCAGGATTTCCTCCGAGATGGTGCGGAAGGCGGCCCGTGCCAGAATCCCGGTGGTGGTCTCCCGCTCGGCCGCAACCAGCCTGGCTGTGGACCTGGCCGAAGCCTTGGGGGTCACCCTGGCCGGTTTCGCCCGGGGCGGGCGGATGAATATCTATAGTCATCCGGAGCGCATGGCGGTCGCGGGGTCCGGCCAGGGGCCCGGCCAGGGGTTCGAATCGGACCGAAACGGCAGCCGGAACAGGTGACATTCCCAGGGAGGCGATCCCATGGGCAATGAGGCCCATGAAAAGCAGGCGGCGCGCCTGCCCGGTGCCGCCGTGGCAGTCGTCACAGTGTCGGACACCCGCACGCCCGAGACCGACGAATCGGGCCGCCTGATGCAGCAGATGATCCAGTCCGCTGGGCATATGGTCTCTGCCTATGTCCTTGTCCCCAATGATGCGCCCCGGATTGCGTCCACCCTGGCCACCCTGCTGGACTCGCCCGCCCAAGCCCTTTTCTTTTCCGGCGGCACCGGACTGGGACCCAGGGACCTCACGTACGACCTGGTGGTTCCCCGGCTGGAGAAACGCCTCGACGGCTTTGGGGAGCTCTTCCGCTGGCTGAGCTATCAGGAGATTGGCCCGGCAGCCATGATGAGCCGGGCTGTGGCCGGTGCCATACACGGCAAACTGGTCGTCTGCCTCCCGGGCTCCCCCGGCGCCGTGCGGCTGGCCCTGGAAAAGCTTCTCCTCCCCCAGCTTAAGCACATTCTCTGGGAGCTACAGCGGGCGTAGATTCGCCCTTCGGACGCAAACGCGATGTTCCTCTGCAGAACAAATCCCCGGGGGCGCCCCTGCACTGTCCATAAATGTCAGTGAACGCTGATAGAATCAAGCCGGGATGTTGGGCGGGATGCAGCTCTCAGGGAGGGATTCGAATGGATCCATTTGTGGAGGAGCTTCTGAAGGCTGATGCGTCTATCTGGGACAGTGTGGAGGCAGGCGACTACGGGTTTCCCTTTATCCTGCAGGGGATCATGCTTCTGCGGCAGGGCGCCCTGGTCGCCGGGGGAGCCGCCTGGGCAAATGCCCAGAAGACCAAGCCGTCCCACCTGGCCCTTATCCGTACGCTGGTGCCCCCGGATCGTCTGCTGAACGCCGCGGCGGAAATGTCACACGCCTTTGAGGGGGAAAGAGAGGATCATCGCCGGGTTCTTCTGCTTCTGGGCGGCCTTCTGGGCGACCAGGTGGCGGACCTGGACGGCTTCTACGAGGACGCGCCCTCTTTCCTCACGCGCGTGGTGGGGCTCCGGCACGAGGGCCGGGCTGACAGACTGGAGCGGCTGGACCCCGGTGGAGCACTGATCCTGGAGCGCCAGCCGGACAACCCTTATGATCCCCACGCCGTCTTGGTGCGGGAGGAGGATCTCGGAGTCCTGGGATATCTGCGACGCCCCTTGGCGAAAGTGTTATCGCGCCAGATGGAGCGGGGAATCCTTTTCCAGGCTTTCGTGCAATGCGTCCTGGAGGAGCCTTTCCCGG
>JADBKO010000101.1 GCA_014896355.1 Bacillota bacterium | reverse complement strand
TAAGCATGGCCATGTCAAGTCGGCCTGCCGGCCGGTTCGGCTGTTGCAGCACATTAATATGTGGGGTCTCAGCAAAATGCCAGAATTGCCACCGACGAACTCGAACACCATCGCCAGCGCTCCCCGCACTCCGGGGCGGCCCACACCCACGCAGGCCCCAGCTCAGCCGTATTCCCCAGCTCAGTCGTATTCCCCGGTACAGCCGTATTCCGATGTGGACGGCGAAATCGATCTTTTTGCCTACTTGATGCTGCTTTGGCGGGGCAAGTACGTCCTGGCAGGCCTGGTGGTTGCCGCAGCTGCAGCCGCGCTGGCAGTCAGCACCTTCCTGATGCGGCCCACCTACGAGGCCACGGCCCTGTATATGATCAGTGGCGCTTCCACTGCCAACCAGTACAGCCTGGGGCCCCTGGAAACCTACCAGCAGATTGCCACCTCCCCCGGTGTACTGGCCGCGGCTGAAAACGCCTTGCGCAAGGACCCGCGCCTCACCTCCCAGCGGGCGCAGCCTTCCGGCGCCACCTTCGATTTCGATCTAGGCCAGGCTGTGAACGCCCAGATTCTCAAGGACGCTTCGCTCCTCAAGGTCACCGTCCGCGGGAGTTCACCCGCCCTGGCCCAGGCCATCGCCCTGGCTTGGCAAGACGCCTTCTTCGCCAAGATTCGGGCGCTGGCTTTGCAGGACCTGACCGCGCGCATCCAGGCCCAACGGGACAACATCGCCGGGATGCGGCAAGCCCTGGCCGAGGCGCGGCAGGACGAGACGCTGCAGGCCGGGGCGCGGCAGGCCGGGGCGCGGCAAACCGTGGGCGGGGCCGCCCCGGCTGCCAGCGACCAAGCGGGTTCGCGTGGCAACAGCGGAGCCGCGACCGTCGTTCAGGTGGACAGCGGTATTGCGGACCTTGCCGTAGCGCTGGGGTCCCTGCAACAAATGGAGAAAATCCGGCGCGCCTTGGCCAACGGCGGCATGAGCATGATGAATGTGGCCTCGCCGCCCACTGCCGACGGCCAGCCCGTGGCGCCGCGCAAGATGCTCAACGCCGCCATCGCGGCTTTTCTGGCCCTGATGGTGGGCGTAGCCTGGATCTTTCTTCAGGAAGGATACCGTTCCTGGCAACAGAAGCAGCAAGCGTTGCCGCCCAGGGGATAGCCTTTCCCGCCCCGCCCTGGGTCCTGGGCCACGCCAGCAGCCCGAACGCCACCGCCATGCCGGCCAGCGCCCAAAAGCCGCCGCCCACACCGGCGCCCAGCACGGGGATGTCCACCTGCTGATGGACCAGCATCCCGGCCAGCGCCGGGAAAAGGCCCCACAAATGCGGCGCCCGCGCCCGGTATAACCGCCAGGCGCCCCACAGTGGCAGCAGGGTCAACAGCAGAATGGAAGCCAGCCCCAGCACGCCCGTTTCTGCCGCCGCATTCAGATAGATGTTGTGGGCATAGGACCACAGGATCTTCGTTCGGGCCGGGTCCAACCCCATCTGCAAGGCCAAGCGGTGCGAGACCACCGAGAACATTCCCAGCCCCCAGCCGGTCAACGGCCTTTGGGCGAACATGGCCCAGGCCGTCGTCCAAATGTCGAGCCGGTCCTGGTTATCGGCCAGGTTGAAGATCCGCAGAAACCGCGCCTCCACCGCCGGCACGCTCAGCACCAGCAGCGCAAACGCCCCGGCCGCTGCCGCCAGGATCCACCCGCCCCTCCTCTGCCGCATCCCCAGCAGGGCGACCGCCAGGAAAAACGCGATCCAGCCGCCCCGCGAGAAACTTACAATCTCCGCGCCCAGCACCAGCAGCAGGAAAGGGGCCACCAGCCAACGGCGCCGGCCCGGTTGGTCCAGAAGGTGTGCGCCCCCGACCCCTGCTACCCCCGCCAGGATGGTGCCCATGGCATTGCAGCCGGCGAAGGGCCCGTCGATCCGTAGCAGGGGCAAACTGAGAAGGGGCGAACTGAGCAGGTGGGGATAGACTGCCCGCGCATAAGCACCCACCATGTATAGGCTGGCAACGGTTCCGCCCCCGATCAACGCCCACCACAGGCGGGGAAGCAGCCGCTGCCATTCCAGCCGCGCCAGGTCCCGAGCCGCAACATAGGTCACGCCCAGCATGAGGGCAGCGTACGCACTCCAAACCAGGGGAGTGGCCAAATCTTTTCGGGGCACGACCACCGCGCTGAGCAGGCCGGCAGCCACGAGTCCCGCCACCGCCACATATGCCAGGCGGGCCGGCCAAGCCGGAGCCAGGCGGGCTGGCCAGGCGGCGGGCTCCTGTTGCTCGCGGCGTTCCTGCGCCGGGCCGCGCGCCCCAGGCGCCCCCCACCACGCCCAAACCCGCCGCCATCCTTGGGCGGCTTTCGCCGCCAGAATCAGGAGCATCCCGGGCAACGCGCTGCCCAGGGGCCAGCTCAGAAACAGGACCCACCAGCCTGCCTGCGCCCACCCCGCCGGGATAGAGCCCTCCCGTCCCGCCCCCGCTTTCCGTTCCGGTTGCTCCTCTTGGGCCTGCCTCCGGCTTGCCTG
>JADBKO010000100.1 GCA_014896355.1 Bacillota bacterium | reverse complement strand
GTGTCGTGGCGCAGTTCAAGCGTTTCATTGGGCTTCAGCGGGCTGCCAGGCCGTTTCGCCACAGGCCCCGGGTATTTGGGGCCGCAGCCCTCGTGTTCGTTGCCCTCCTGGTCCTAGTCGGGGCCGGGGATGGTTCCACGGCCGCAGCCGCAGGCAGCAATGACAGCTGCCTGAGCTGCCACGGGGTGCCCGGATTCAGCACCACGCAGGGCGGCAGGACGATTTCCCTATACGTCGATCCTCAGCAATACAGCCAATCGGTGCACGGCACGTTGGATTGCGTGAGTTGCCACCCGGGCACGGAGACCTATCCCCACAAAAACGTACAGTTCGGCGCCCAGCTGGCGGATCAGGTGCAGCAGAGTTGCCGCTCCTGCCACCAGGAGGCGGCCGATAGTTACTACTACAGCTTTCACGGGACCGCCCGTTCCCTTGGCTATGCCGATGCGCCGACTTGTGCCAGCTGCCACGGCACCCACAATATCCTGCCTGCAGGCGCCGCAGGCTCCATGGTCAATCCGAAAAACCTGACGGCCACCTGCCGTACATGTCACAAGGCAGCTACGCCCAAGTTGGCCTCCGGCCCTGTGCATGTCACGCCCTACAACAGGCAGCAGAGCCCATGGCTCTGGTTGGTCTGGAAGGCTTTCCTCCTTCTGATCCTGGTGGACGTGGTAAAGGATGGCGGGATCATCCTGCTGGAACTGTCGCGCCGCATCCGGCACAAGCTGTCGGAACGCAAAAGCCGGTCGGGCGGGCAACTCGCCGCGAGCCCGACAGTTTACCCGGGATCGCAGGCAGGGCACTGAACACGAACGGATGTTTCCCGTGAAACAATCGAAAGACGGGCGACCAGAGGAGACCGTTCTTGTCCGTAGCCTAGAGGTGAAAGGAGGGAGCCCGGCGTTCATGGCGGCAGCTGTCTGGTCGAAGCTGAAGCCGTGAATCTGGGCGTGACAGAAGATGGACGCGAAGGCCCATGCGGCAATGGAGGTTTCCTCGCCGGCATCCACTGTTTCCCAGGGCGATGCCGTGGTGGAACGATGGAACCGGCAGGAGCGGTGGCAGCACGGCCTGCTGGCCCTGTCCACGGCCGTTCTCATTATTACCGGATTCGCCATCAAGTACCGGCACACGTTCTGGGCCCCAGGTGTCGTCGCTGCGTTCGGGGGCTTCCGGAACCTCTTTTACGCCCATTTGACGGCGGCGGTTCTGCTGTTCATCAGCATCGCCTACCATTTGGTGTACCTAGTGTGCAACTATCGTCCGCGGCGCGACGGATGGCCCATGATGCCGACCTGGCAGGATGTGCGGGACTGTATACACCACCTGAAGTATCTGGCGGGCCTGGAAAAGGAGCGTCCTCATTTCGGGCGCTACACGTATCTGGAGAAGTTCGAGTACTGGGCCGTGGGCTGGGGCATCGTGATCATGGGAATTTCCGGGCTGGTTCTGTGGTTTCCCGAAATTGCCGGCCGCTGGTTCCCGTACTGGGTGATTGAGGCCTTCCGGGTGGCTCACAGCAATGAAGCCTTTGTATGCTTCTTCGCCGTGGCCGTGGGCCATTTCTTTGCCGCCCACTTTGCACCCGGCGTCTTCCCCATGAGCACAGTCTGGCTGGACGGAAAGATCTCCCTGGAACGGCTTAAAGAAGAGCATCCTGCCGAATACGAGGAGCTGGTGAAGCGGCCCGACTTCAAGCCTCAGCCCGCACAAGGTCGGGTCGTACGCTGGCAGAGGCGCTGGGCCGAAAACCCGGTACTCCTGTTCGTGGAGCTGATCCCGTACCTGGGCATCGTGATCTGGTCCTTGGCCACTTTCGTGCCCCTACTTCTGTCGTAACCGTCCCGTAGGAAAAAATGGCTCCCGCCTGGCGACAGACGGGAGCCATGGTACACCGGGCAGGCGGCGGGAATTTCCGCGCCACCCCGTTTGGGCCGCTCACAGAACCGCAATATGCCTGTGAGGGAGGGATGAGCAGAATGGCCGACGCCCCAAACCCGTATCCGCGCGTCATGCTGGTGGAGGAGGTGGCAGCCTACCTGCGGGTCAACAAGCAGACCATCTACAACCTGGTGAAGCAGGGCAAGCTTCCGGCGTGCAAGATCGGTGGCCAGTGGCGCTTTGATCGCGAAGTCATCGACGCGTTTCTGCGCTCGTCCGGGCAAGGCCCCCAGCCGGGAAGCCCCGCATCCACTCCGGCACAGGCCCCGATACGGAAGAACACCTAGAGGCCTCCCGCCTGGTCATGTGGGGTGGGCTCACTTCCAACTCGGCGACGATACCGTGGCGTCTGCCCCGTACGCTCCTGCCACCAGCAAGAAGCAGGGCTTAAGATAGACGAGTCTCGCAGCACAGGTGCCTCCTGGGTTCGGATCTCCTGGCACGTTGGTACCTCATTGGGTGCTGGCGCAGCCAGCCTGCCCACGCCGCCGGCGGGCCGGCCCTCACATGGATTCCGGCGCCTCTAGCCCTAGAAGCCACAAGCCGTTCACGATGACCTGCCGGACGGCGGCCACCAGGGCCAATCGGGCCTTTTCCACATCCCGGGGCTGGCCCAGGACTCTTTCCGCGTGATAGTAGCTATTGAATAGATGG
>JADBKO010000010.1 GCA_014896355.1 Bacillota bacterium | reverse complement strand
AAACGTGCTACAAACATATTCGTAAGGAATTTCACCCCTTGAAGATCTTCCTCTCGGTGGTCTGTTGGCTTTTCACTACCCTGCTGATGGGAGGAAGATCTTCTCTTTTCCTGCCGCCCCCACCGAAAGACGGGGGATGGCTCAGGTCGGCAGGGGAGTGCCTCCCACCCTCTGGTCAGCCACGCCCCTGCCAGCCATAGGAGGTGAACAGGCGCGCCGCAACGGCGTGCGCATGGCTCACAACCCAATCCGCAGCCCGGCCCTGTCCATGCCCGCCGCCCGGGAAAGCATCACGCGCTTCAGCGCGCCCAGGTGCCGCCGCCGGGCCGCAGCTGCCACACTCAGAAATTTGCTGGGAGGGGTTTTTGAGTGCTGACGCTGACTGTGATCAAGGCCGACACCGGCGGCTTCGTCGGCCATTCGTCGGTCCATCCGGCAATGCTCTCCACCGCTGAGGAAAAGCTGGGCTTGGCCCGCCTGTCCGGTTTGCTGCGCGACTTCCGCGTGGCGAAGGTGGGCGATGACATCGCGCTGATCCTCACCCATTTCGGCAGTGAAGATGAGGAGGACATCCACCACCTGGCCTGGGATGTGTTCCAGGCCACCACCCGGGTGGCGCAGCGCCTGAAGATGTACGGCGCCGGGCAGGACCTTTTGGCCCATGCCTTTTCCGGCAACATCCGCGGCCTGGGCCCCGGCGTGGCGGAGATGTCGTTCGAGGAACGGCCCAGCGAGCCGGTCCTGGTTTTCCTGGCCGACAAAACCGGGGCGGGAGCCTGGAACCTGCCGCTTTTCCGCATATTCGCCGATCCTTTCAACACGCCGGGGCTGGTCATAGACCCGAAGATGCGGCCGGGATTCGATTTCGAGGTGCTGGATCTCTTGGGCCGGCGCGTCGCCCGCTTTTCCACGCCGGAGGAAGCCTATGATCTGCTTCTCTTCATCGGCGCTCCTTCCCGCTATGTCATCCGGCGCGTGTACCGCCGGGGCGATGCCGAACCGGTGGCTGCCACGTCCACGCAGAGGCTGAATCTGGTGGCCGGCCGTTACGTGGGCAAAGATGACCCGGTGTTGATCATCCGGGCCCAAAGCGGCCTACCCGCCGTGGGGGAGATTCTGGAGGCCTTCGCCCAGCCTTCGCTGGCGGCAGGGTGGATGCGCGGTTCCCATTACGGGCCTTTGCTGCCTGTGGGCTGGGACCAGGATGCGCCGGCGCGGTTCGATGGGCCGCCACGGGTGGTGGGCCTGGGGTTCCAGCTGGCCGAAGGCCGGCTGATCGGCCCCCGCGACATGTTGGGCGACGTGAGCTTCGACTCCGCGCGCAGGCAGGCTCTGGAACTGGCCGACGCCCTGCGCCGTATGGGGCCCTTTGAGCCGCATCGCCTGCCCCTGGACGAGATGGAGTACACCACCCTGCCGGAGGTCATGGCCCGCGTCAAAGACCGCTTTGTCCCCCTGGAGGAGGACGAAGAGGCCTCTCCACCTGCCGGTATGGCGGCGGAACGCTGAAGCCTGCGGGATCTGCGGGCGGGTTTCGGGCAGGCACCGGGCGGTCCCGTCGTCCGTGGGGCCCGGAATTCGCCCGTAGGTCCGCAATAAAATGTTAACCTGGCTGCAAAAAGCTGTAACGCCCGCGCAACACTGCCTTAACATGGGGCCTGTATATTGGAGCCGTCAGATGGCGGTGCCCCCCCAAGCATACCGCCGCAAACAGGGTGAGCTTCCTCCTGGTGTTTCAAGAATGGGCCCGGGCCGTGGCGAGGCGGTCCGGGCCCGCCTCTATTCCGGTGGTTTTTCCTGGGGCCACGCAGGGAAAACCTGCACGTTGGCGAATGAGTATCGGGTATTTTAAGACCTTGGGAACACCTCGAAGGAGCAGGAGTTTGAATACCTCAGCCATTCTGGACAGCCTCAACGAAGCCCAGAGGGAGGCTGTGCAACACGGCGACGGGCCGCTTCTCATCCTGGCCGGCGCCGGCAGCGGAAAAACCCGCGTTCTCACACACCGCATCGCCTATCTGGTTCAGGCGCGGGGAGTTCCTCCCCAGGCGATTCTGGCTGTGACGTTCACCAACAAGGCCGCTGCAGAAATGGCCTCCCGGGTGGAGTCGCTCCTGGGCCACCGTGCCGGCGTTTGGGTGAGCACGTTCCACGCCTTGTGCGTGCGCATCCTGCGCCAGGACGGCGGCTTGCTTCCCGTGGGCGCCAACATCACCATCCTCGACAGCGCGGACCAGCTGGCCCTCATGCGCGAATGCCTCAAGGAGCTCAACCTGGATGCCAAACGCTTTGAGCCCCGCAATCTGCTTTCCGCCATCAGCCGTGCCAAGAACGAGCTGCAGACTGTGGATGATCTCGGGAACGGCAGGAACCGCGCCTCCTTCAGTGTGCCGGTGGAGGTCTTGGCCAACGCCTGGCGCCGCTACCAGGAGAAGCTCATTGTGAATCATGCCTGCGATTTCGACGACCTGCTGTTTTGGGTCGTGGAGCTTTTCCGGGAACACCCGGAGGTCTTGCAGCGTTATCAGGAACGCTGGCGCTACATTCTCGTGGACGAGTACCAGGATACCAACCGCGCCCAGTATGTGTTGGTCCAGCTCCTGGCGCGCCGCTACCGCAACATCTGCGTGGTGGGCGACGACAACCAGAGCATCTATGCCTGGCGGGGCGCGGATATCCGCAACATCCTGGATTTCGAGAAAGACTACCCTGACTGCAAAGTCGTGAAGCTGGAGCAGAACTACCGCTCCACCCAAACCATCCTGGAGGCGGCCAACCACGTGATCCGCCACAACCGCAGCCGCACCGACAAAGAGCTGTGGACCGACCGGGGCAAGGGCCACCCCATCGTGGTGTACGCCGCACCGGACGAGCGCGCGGAAGCAATTTGGGTCGCCCGGGAGATCATGCGGCGCCAGTCCGCAGAAGGCCGCAGCCTGGCGGACTTTGCCGTTCTTTACCGGACCAATGCGCAATCCCGCAGCTTTGAGGAGGCGCTCATGGCTTCCGGCGTTGCCTACCGGGTCCTGGGGGCGCTGCGCTTCTATGAGCGCCGGGAGATCAAAGACATTCTGGCATACCTGCGCGTGATCTATAACCCGGCGGACCAGCTGAGCCTGGCGCGGATCATCAATGTCCCCAAGCGGGGTATCGGGCCTGCCACCTGGGAGAAGGTGGCCGCCCTGGCCGCAGAAAGCGGCATGGCCGCCGCGGATCTGCTGGCCAGCCACCGGCCGCTCCCAGGCGTCGGCGCCCAGGCGGAGAAAGCCCTGCGCCGTTTGGGCCAGCAGTTGCAGAACTGGAGGCAGGCGGCTCTGGCCCTGCCGGTGTCGCAGCTCGTGCAGCAGGTGCTGCGGGAAAGCGGCTATTTGGCGCTTCTGGAGGCGGACCAGACCGTAGAGGGCAAGGGCCGCGTGGAGAACCTGGAGGAATTTACGCGCCTGGCCGATGAGTTCAGCACCCAGTACGGGCCCGGTGTGGAAGGGTTGGCCGCCCTGTTGGAACGCTCAGCGCTGTTGTCGGAAGCCGACAACTACGATGAAAACGAAGAAGCCGTGGTGCTGATGACTCTCCACGCAGCCAAGGGGCTGGAATTCCCCATCGTATTCATGGTGGGCATGGAGGAGGGGACCTTCCCGCTCCACCGCGCTGCCGATTCACCCGAAGAGATGGAGGAGGAACGCCGCCTTTGCTACGTGGGCATCACCCGCGCCCGGGAAAGCCTCTACTTCACCCTGGCCCGGACCCGCAGAATCTATGGGTCCCAGGAGGAACGCATGCCTTCCACGTTCCTGGAAGAGGTGCCGCCGGAGCTTTGGGTGGAGGCAGAAGGCTCCGTGGGCTTGCGCGGCCACGAGTGGCAGTGGACGTGGCAATCCGGGGGAATGGAGGGCGGGTCCGAAGGCCTTCGTTCCCCGGCGGGGTCTGGACCGGCCGGGTACCGCGGGCTGGAAGGCAGCGGGATGCGTCCAGGGCGCCCCAATCTGCGCTTGGTTTATTCCGCGGACCGGGACGTGGCCCGCACGAGCCGGATATCTCCGGGCAGCGGTACCACCGGGCCCTGGTCTGGCGGCCGGATTCGTGCCGGCGTGCCGGAAACATCCAATCCTGCAGGGGGGCAGAACATGAACACGAAAGGTCGCGAAGCGGATTTCCGCGTAGGGGAGCATGTGACTCATCCCATCTTCGGCCCCGGCGTGGTGGTGGCCGTAGACGGTAAGGGCGATAACGCTGTGGTCAGCGTGGTCTTCGACAAGAAGGGGCTCAAGCGCCTGGTGCTGGGGTACGCGCCTCTGCAGCATCTGGACCAGCGCAACTGACAGGCGGAAGGAGGAAACGCCGTGCCGGAGGGCGGGCTCCGCGCCGGGGCAAGCGGAGTACAGGACGCGGCCGTGGCCAAGGGAGATCCCAGCCGCTCAGAGTGCCCGGTTTATGTGGTTGGGCATCGGAACCCGGACACGGATTCCGTTTGCGCCGCCTTGGGGTATGCGGCGCTGAAGAACGCGCTGCAGGAGGCCGGCCCAAGGGGTGGCCAGGCGGCGGCGCCGGACCGCACGGCCCCGGCGATGCCGCAGCCGGAGGTCCCGGCTCCGCGGCGTCGCTATATCGCCGCCGTGCTGGGGGACCTGAACCCGGAAACCACGTTCGTCCTCGGCTATTTCTCCGTGGAGCCGCCGCAGCGCTTGGAGGACGTGTGGCTGCGGGTGGCCGATGTCATGGACCCGTCTGCGCCCAGCGTGGGACCCCACACGCCCCTGCTGGCCGTGGGCCGCATGATCCAGGAGAACCCCGATGTGAAAGCCGTTCCGGTGGTGGACGAACACCGGCGCCTGCTGGGCGTCTGCACAGCAGGGGACATTGCCCGCCGTTACTTGGAGATCCCCGGCCCGCCCGGACGGGAGGGGGCGGAAAAGCGCCCCTGGCCGCTGCGCCTGGATAACCTTCAGACCGCCCTGGACGGGCGCTTCCTGGTCCCCGCTGCGGTGCCGGAGGCCCGGGGGCGGGTCCTCATCGGCGCCATGAGCCCGGAAACCATGCGCAGCCGCCTGGGCCCCGGGGACGTGGTGCTGCTGGGCGACCGCGAGGAAGCCCAGAAAGTGGCCATACAGGCGGGTGTGGCGGCGCTGGTCATTACGGGTGGGCTGCCGGTTTCCCCGCCGGTGCTGGAACAGGCCCGCCAAAACGGCGTGGCGGTGCTGTCCTGCCCCTATGACACCTACACCGCCGCCCGGCTGGTGAATCTCAGCTTGCCAGTGGCCCACAGCATGACCCGCAATGTGGTGACCTGCAGCCCGGAGGAGCGCCTGGCCGACGTTCTGGACCGGGTGGCCCGCAGCAAACATCGCAGCTTTCCTGTGGTGGACGAGGATGGCGCCCTGGTGGGGATGCTCTCCCGGGCCCAGCTGATGTCCCGCCGGGGGAAGCAGGTCATCCTGGTGGATCACAACGAACGCAGCCAGGCCGTGGCAGGCCTGGAAGAAGCGGAGATCCTGGAGGTCCTGGACCACCACCGCCTGGGGGATATCCAGACCGGCGCTCCCATTTTTATGCGCTGTGAACCTGTGGGCAGCACCTGCACGCTGGTGGGCACCCTGTGGCGCGAGGCAGGCCTGACGCCGCCGCCGGCATTGGCCGGCGCCCTGATGGGGGCCATTTTGTCCGACACGCTGGTGTTCCGTTCGCCCACCTGCACGCCGTTGGACCGCCAGGTTGCCGCCTGGCTGGGGCAGATTGCCGGCCAGGACCCGCAGGAGTTCGGGCGCCGGATGTTCGCCGCGCAGGCGGAAAGCGCCGCCAGCCGGTTGGAGCAGGCGCTCACTGCGGACCTCAAGCTGTTTTCGGCCCACGGGCGCACCCTCGCCATCAGCCAGATCCAGGTCATGGACAGCAGCGCGTTCCGCCAACGCCGGGCCGAGCTTTTGGCCGCGCTGGAGGACCAGCGCCGGCGGCGCACCGTTTCCCTGTGGGTGGTGATGCTCACGGACCTTCTGCAGGAGGCGTCCTATCTTTACGCCGCCGGAGAGCCCAGGGCCCTGGTGGAGGAGGCGTTCGGACGCCCGTGGTCCGATGGGGAAATGTACCTGCCCGGCGTGTTGTCGCGCAAGCAGCAGGTGGTGCCGCCTTTGTTGCGGGCGTTGGAGCGGATGGGAGCCGGCCCGCCTGCCCGCGAAGGGTAAAGGTTGGACGAGTGTGAGGGGTCGGAAGGATCGTGAGTGGGTGGGGAAAAGCAGGGATCGGTGTTGCCGTGGCTGTGCTTCTGGCAGCCGGGGTTGTCTCGCTTCTCGGCGGCGTCATCACAGTGCGGGGGTCTTCTATGCGGCCGGCCCTGCGCAACGGTCAGAAGATTCTGGTGGAACGAGTTCTTTACCGGCTTCAGCTGGAGCCTTTACAGCGCGGTGACATCATTGTGTTCCCTTACCCGGCTGATCCGAAAGTCCTTCTGGTAAAGCGCATCATCGGATTGCCGGGGGATATGGTCGCCATCCGCGATGGTCTGGTATACTTGAACGGTGAGCCTTTGTATGAACCCTATGTGGCCGGGAGGATGCTGGGGGACTACGGCCCGTGCCAGGTTCCCGCGGGGAAGGTCTTCGTCCTGGGGGATAACCGCAATGACAGTATAGACAGCCGCGATCCCGACGTGGGCTGCGTGTCTGTGCGCAAAGTGGTGGGCAGAGCGGTACTGCGGATTTGGCCGGTCCGGTGGTTTCCGGTGATCCGGCGGCCGCCGGCCCTGGGCAGCGGTCCCTAATCCGGTTTGAAGGAGTACGTAGAGCATGAGCGAAGCGAAAGCGTTCGCCTGGCGGCAGGTGTTGGTGGAGTACCTGGAGGCCGGGGCCATCGCGGTGGTTTTGGCAGCCTTCATCATGACCTTCATCGCCCGGTCCTTTACGGTGGACGGCGTCTCCATGTACCCTACGCTCCACAACGGGGAACGCCTGCTGGTGGATGAGATCTCCTACCGTTTTCACGCGCCCCGGCGGGGGGACATCGTGGTGTTCCGCTACCCGGCCAACCCGAGTGAGCGGTTCATCAAACGGGTCATCGGGTTGCCTGGCGATACGGTGGTGGTCCAGAACGGGGCCGTCTACTTAAACGGGATCAAGCTTCACGAGCCCTACATCGCCGAGCCCACCTATGAGCGGCCCGGCACGTATGTGGTTCCCCCCGGAACCCTGTTTGTCATGGGGGATAACCGGAATAATAGTGAGGACAGCCGTTTTCCGGATGTCGGGTACGTGCCGCGGGGGAACGTGATCGGCAAGGCGGTTTTCCGCTTCTGGCCCCTGTCCCGTATGGGGCTCATCGAGCGGCCGCAGGCATTGGCGTCACCGCTTTTGGACCAGCAGAAGTAGGCCGTTTGGGCCGCCTGACAAAGGCACGCTGGAAGGTGCTCAGGATGGACAAGTGGGGCAGGGAGGATGCGGGCCTCGGAAGCCCTTTGACGCGGGAGCAGGCCGAGGCCCGGGTGGCAGAGCTGCGGCGGCTCATCCACCATCATGATTACTGCTACTATGTCCTCGACCAGCCGGAGATCACCGACGCAGAATACGATGCCCTCATGCACGAGCTCATCCAGCTGGAAGCGCGCTTTCCGGAGCTGGTGACCCCCGATTCCCCTACCCAACGCGTGGGCGGCCAGCCTTTGAAGGAATTCGCGCCTGTCGTTCACGAAGTCCCTTTGCTCAGCCTGGATAACACGTACAACGCCCAGGATCTGCAGGAATTCGACCGGCGGGTGGCCCGCTGGCTGGCGGCGGAGGGCGTAAGCCCGGCTGCCGGGGGTTCCGGCCAGGGCCAGACGACCTCCGGCGGCCGGGACTATGTGGCGGAGTTGAAAATGGACGGCCTGTCCGTGGCCCTGCGCTACGAGAACGGGGTCCTGGTGCAGGCAGCCACCCGCGGGGACGGGCTGGTGGGGGAGGATGTGACGCAAAACGTCCGCACCATCCGGCGCATCCCACTCAGGTTGAAGGGCCCGGTACCTCCGGTTCTGGTGGTGCGGGGGGAGGTCTACATGCCGCTGGCTGCTTTCCGGCGGCTGAATGCCCAACGCGAGGAGAAGGGGGAATCCCTTTTCGCCAATCCGCGCAACGCCGCCGCCGGTTCCCTGCGCCAGCTGGATCCCAGCATCACGGCCCATCGCACGTTGGATGCGGTGTTCTATGCCATCCTGCAACCGCAGCCCGGGACGCCCTTGCCGGAGAGCGAGCAGCGCCGCGCCGCCGGAGGCCCGCCGCCGCCCCCGCTTCCCCGCACCCAAGCGGAGCTGCTGCGGCAGCTGGATGCATGGGGGCTGCCGGTGAATCCCAACTGGAAGCACTGCGCTGACATCCGGGAGGTCATCGCCTATGTGGAGGAATGGGGCGCCAAGCGCGACAGTCTGCCTTATGAGATCGATGGTGTGGTGGTCAAGCTCAACAATCTGGCGCACCAAGCCTTCCTGGGCAGCACCGGTCACAGTCCCCGGGCGCAGATTGCCTACAAGTTCCCCGCCCGGCAGGGTGTCACGGTCCTGCGCGGTATCGAGATCAGCGTGGGCCGCACCGGGGCCTTGACGCCGGTGGCGCTCTTGGAGCCGGTGCAGGTGGGGGGCACCACCATCAGCCGTGTCTCTCTGCACAACGAAGACTATATCCGTGAAAAAGACCTCCGCATCGGAGATACGGTGGTGGTGCAGCGGGCCGGCGATGTGATCCCGGAGATCGTCCGTCCCCTGGTGGAGCGCCGCACCGGCCGGGAGCAGGAGTTCAGAATGCCCCAGCGCTGTCCCGTCTGCGGAGCCCGCGTGGTGCGCCCACCGGGTGAGGCGGTGGCCCGCTGTGTGGACAACATGGCGTGCCCTGCCCAGGTGCGGGAGGGAATCTTGCATTTTGCCTCGCGGGACGCCATGGATATCCAGGGGTTGGGTCCCGCCATTGTCAGCCAGCTGCTAGACAAAGGACTTGTCCACGAACCAGCGGACTTGTATACTTTACGTGCAGAAGATCTGGCTGCTTTGGAGCGCATGGGGCCCAAGTCCGCCGCGAATCTGGTGGCGGCCATTCAGCGCAGCAAAGACCGGCCTTTGGACAAGTTCATCTTTGCCCTGGGGATCCGGCATGTGGGTGAAGGAGTCAGCCGGCTTTTGGCCCGCCACTTTGGCAGCCTGGACCGGCTGGCTGCCGCCAGTCAGGAGGAAATCCAGGCCATTGAGGACATCGGCGAGGTCATCGCCGCCTCCATCGTTGTCTTTTTCCAGGAAGAGCGGAATCGCCGGGCTGTGCAGCGCCTGGCGGAGGTGGGGGTGAAGGCCGCCCTGCCTCAGGAGGCGCCAGCGGGGGTTCGACTGGCCGCATCTTTGGCAAACGGCCGCCCTGCCACCGTGGCCGGCCAGGGCATGCTGCCTTGGGAGGCGGTAGAAGGCGAAGGCCAGACCGGGGCCGCGGCAACGCCGGCGGGGGTTCAGGCTGCCGCAGCACCTCCGGCCCAGACCCTGGCGGGCTTGACCGTGGTGGTGACGGGCACCTTGCAGGGGTTCAGCCGCCAGGAGGCGGAAGACGCCATTTTTGCCGCCGGAGGCCGGCCGGCCGGCAGCGTGAGCCGCAACACCTCGTTTGTGGTGGCCGGCGAGAAGCCCGGTTCCAAGCTGTCCAAGGCCCGGGAGCTGGGCATTCCTGTGGTGGGGGAGGAAGAATTCAAGCAGATTCTGGCCGGAGCGATGCCCCCGCCGGGCAAAGCAAAGTAAGACCGGCGCCGGAGCCGGAAACGCAGATTGGGCGCAGGACACTGGACACCGGATGGATGATTGGACTGAACAGATGGCACTGAACAGGTGGATGGAAGACCGCCGCGGCCGTTGCGCGGAAGGGTGGAAGGAGTGTTGTGGATGGGTGACCAGGAGAGAAATCCGGGCGCAGCCGCAGCTGCAAAGGAGGCCGCCGTTCCAGCGGAGGCACCGGCTGCCGCCAGCCGCATCTCTGCCGCCGAGGTGGAGCACGTGGCCCGTCTGGCCCGGCTGGAGCTGAGTCCGGAGGAGAAGGTGCGATTCACTACGCAGCTGAACGCCATCCTGGAGGCGGTGGACAAACTGAAGGCCCTGGACACCGCGCAGGTGGAGCCTACGGCCTACGCAGTGCCCATGCAGAACGTTTTCCGCCCGGACCAGGTGCGGCCGTCTTGGCCCCGGGAGAAGATCCTGCAGAACGCTCCTGAGCCGCAAGACGGGTATTTCCGCGTCCCGCGCATCATGGAGGAAGAATAGGCTCGCAATTCCAGCAGCTGCTGCAAAAGAGGTGGCCATTTTGGAGCTTTATGAAATGCCTGCGCACCAGCTGGCGGAGATGCTCCGCCGCCGGCAGATCAGCGCCCGGGAACTGACAGAGGCGGTTTTGGCACGGATCGAAGCTGTGGATGGACAGGTGCAGGCGTACATCACCGTGACTGCCGACGCGGCCCGCCGCATGGCGGACGAGGCGGACCGGCGCCTGGCCGCCGGCGAAGGGGTCACGCCGCTGACGGGCATTCCCGTGGCATTGAAGGATAATCTCTGTTGGGACGGCGTGCGCACCACCTGCGCCTCCCGCATCCTGCACAATTTCGTCCCGCCTTACAGCGCCACGGTGGTAGATTGGCTCATCCAGGCCGGTGCTGTCATTGTCGGCAAGACCAATCTGGATGAGTTCGCCATGGGTTCCTCCACGGAGAATTCGGCTTTTTTCGTGACCCACAACCCCTGGGACCTGAGCCGGGTTCCCGGCGGGTCCTCCGGCGGGTCCGCCGCCGCCGTGGCGGCCGGCGAAGCTGTTCTGGCCTTAGGTTCCGATACAGGCGGCTCCATCCGTCAGCCGGCGGCATTCTGCGGCGTGGTGGGCATGAAGCCCACCTATGGCCGGGTGTCCCGCTTCGGGCTGGTGGCTTTTGCCTCCAGCCTGGACCAGATCGGTCCCTTCGCCCGCGATGTGGAGGACACCGCCCTCCTGCTGCAGGCGGTGGCGGGGCATGACCCGCTGGATTCCACCAGCGTCAACCGCCCGGTGCCCGATTATCCGGCGGCTTTGCGCCAAGGGGTGAAGGGCCTGCGCGTGGGGGTGCCGCGGGAGTACTTTGTCCAGGGCATCGATCCCCGGGTGGAGCAGGCTGTGCGGGGCGCCGTGGCCCGGCTGGAGAAGCTGGGCGCCACGGTCACGGAGATCTCCCTGCCCCATTCGGAATACGCCATTGCCACGTATTATCTGATCGCGCCGGCAGAGGCATCGTCTAATCTGGCGCGCTATGACGGGGTCCGTTATGGCTACCGGGCCCAGGGAGCTCCCGATGTGGTGGCCATGTTCAGCCGCACCCGCGCCGAGGGCTTCGGCGCCGAAGTCAAACGCCGCATCATGCTGGGAACCTACGCGTTAAGTTCTGGTTACTACGACGCGTATTACCTGAAGGCCCAAAAGGTGCGGACGTTGTTTGTGCAGGACTTCCAGCAGGCGTTTCAGCAGGTGGACATCGTGGTCGCGCCCACCACGCCCACGCCGCCGTTCCGCATCGGCGAGAAGGCCGATGACCCGCTGGCCATGTATCTCTCGGATCTGTTCACGATCCCGGCCAATCTAGCGGCCCTGCCGGCCATGTCGGTGCTGGCGGGCTTCACGGAGGAGGGCTTACCCCTCGGCGTGCAGTTCATCGGCCCGCACTTCGCCGAGGAGCGCCTGCTGCAGGCGGCCTATGCCCTGGAACAGGATCTGGCCGGCGAAGGTGTCATGGCCCGGCGGCCGACGCTGCCAGTGAAGGCGGCAACCGCCTAACAGCTGGAAACCGCCTAGCAGCAGTCGGCGGCCAGGCGGCAAAGCCGGCGAACGCCGGCTGTTTCGCGGCTCGAGACTGGCCCTGGAGAAGTGGAGGTGGCGTCCTTGCCCCTGGAAGACTATGAAATCGTCATCGGCCTGGAAGTCCATGCGGAGCTTCTGACCGAGTCCAAGCTCTTTTGCGGCTGCAGCACCAAGTTCGGCGCCGAGCCCAATACCCACGTCTGTCCGGTGTGCCTGGGCCTGCCGGGCGTCTTGCCGGTGCTGAACGAAAAGGCGGTGGAATACGCCGTCCGGGCCGGGCTGGCCCTGAATTGTGAGATTGCCTCGTTCAGCAAATTCGACCGGAAGAACTACTTCTATCCCGACCTGCCCAAGGCCTACCAGATCTCCCAGTACGACCTGCCCCTGTGCCGCAACGGCTGGGTGGAGATCGCCCTGCCGCCTGCGGACGAAAACTCACCGGCGCGCACCAAGCGCATCGGGATCATCCGGGTCCATCTGGAGGAGGAGGCGGGCAAGTCCGTGCACTCCTCGGAAACCATTGTGGGATCCGAGTATTCGCTGGAGGACTATAACCGCGTGGGCATCCCGCTCATTGAGATCGTCTCCAAGCCGGATATCCGTTCGCCCCAGGAAGCCCGGCTTTACGCGGAGAGCCTGCGGACCATCCTGCTCTACGCCGGCGTTTCGGACTGTAAGATGGAAGAAGGCTCCCTGCGCGTGGATGCCAATATCTCGCTGCGGCCCCGCGGCGCTACGGAATTCGGCACCCGCACCGAGATCAAGAACATCAATTCCTTCCGTTCCATCGAACGGGCCCTGGCCTACGAAGCCGCCCGCCAGGCGCAGGTCCTGGACGAAGGTGGCCAGGTGGTCCAGGAAACCCGGGCCTGGGACGAGCTCCACGGCGTGACCGTGGCCATGCGCAGCAAGGAGGAGGCCCAGGATTACCGCTACTTCCCGGAGCCGGACCTGGTTCCCGTGGTCACCAGCCGGGAGTGGGTGGAAAAGATCCGCGCCAGCCTGCCGGAACTGCCGTTGGCGCGGCAGGAGCGCTTCCAGCGCCAGTACGGGCTGCCGGCCTATGACGCGGCTCTGCTCACCGAAACCCGGGATATGGCCGACTTCTTCGAGGAGGCCGCCCGGCAGTGGCATGATCCCAAAGCCGTGGCCAACTGGCTCATGGGCGATTTCACCCGCCTGCTGAAGGAGCACGGCCTGGAGGTCTCCCAGAGCAGGCTGCGGCCCGGGCATCTTGTGGGCATGCTGAAGCTGATGGAGAAGGGCGTCATCAGCGGCAAGATCGCCAAGACCGTGTTCGAGGAGATGTTCCTCAGCGGCCAGGATGCGGAACAAATCGTCAAGGACAAGGGACTGGTCCAGATTGCGGACACCGGCGAGCTGGAGGGCATCATCCAGCGGATCATCGCGGCCAATCCCCAGCCTGCCGAGGACTTCCGCAAAGGTAAGGAGAAGGCTCTGGGCTTTTTTGTGGGCCAGGTGATGCGGGAGACGAAGGGCCGTGCCAACCCTGCCCTGGTCAATGAGCTGTTGCGCAAGCTTCTAACGGCAGGCCAGTAGTCTACACGGAGGCGGAGCAGGCAGGTCCCGCGCCCGGCGCGGGCACCTGCCCCTGCCCTGCGCCGACCCTGGCGGTGACGGCATCACTCGCGCCCTGCAGAGCGGTCTGGGATGCGGGCCATCCCACCCGGCGCCACCGTTTGGTGATAATAGTCCACATACTGCCGGTACAGGGCGCGGGCGTTGGGATCCGGCGCCAGCGGGCTCATGAACCGGGCAAACTCGAACACCACGATGCGGTCCACGAACGGCGCCACCGCCTGCATTTGCTCCTGCAGCTGGCCCCAAGGGCCGGCTGTGGCCCGCCACTGCGGGTCGGGGCTGGTCTCGCGGTAGACCTCGATGTCCGCCCAGAGGGATACGCCGGCGGCACGGGCAGCCTCGGCCATCAGGCGGAAGTAGACGGGCACGTCCACCGACGTGGTGGCGGCATGGCCGTCGCGGCCTACGCCGTCCTGGAGCATGACGATGTTCACGCCTGCCTCCTGGAGGGTCTTGGCCCACCAAGCCTTGAAGGGGGCCGGCCCCAGCGCCGCAGGGATGAAATAAGGGGCGATGGCGATGGGCCGCCGGCGGTCGAAGAGGCGGATCCCGCTGGTGACCTGGCGGAGAAAATCCGCCAGGCGCTGGCGTTGCGGCTCCTCCCGCCAGGCGCCCATGGGCACGATTTCATGGGGAATATACCATCCCTGGAAGGACGGGTGCGCGCCATAGCGCGTCAAGAGCTCCATGGCCTGCAAAACCAGGCGCAGGGCTTCGCCGCGCAGGTACTCGTCATCGTTGCGGCCGCGCCACCAAGAGTCCGACAGGGACAGCCCCAGAAAGACCTGGAATCCGGCGGCATCGGCCGCCCGCAGGAGCCTGTCCACCTGATCGCCGGGGGTCGCCTGGGGCCACAGGGCGGAGGGGTAGATGCTGGCGCCGTTGTAGCCAGTGTACTGCAGTACCAGAATGTGCATGCCAGCCGATTGCATGGCCTGGATTTCCTGGTCCCAGCGGGTTTGGTCCCAGTCCAGCAGGGGCTTGGGGAAATGCGGATTGGCAAAGGGCTGCAGGAAGCTTCCCGCGACCAGAGGCGGTTGCTGGACTGCGCGCCCGGGGCCGAAGATGTTCACGGAGTCCGCGGCCGCAGGGCTGGACGTGGCGCCGGTCGCGGCGCTGGCCGCCGTATCGGTTGCGGCATTCAGAGTTGGCGCAGGATTCTCCGCCGGGGTGGGGCCCTCCGCGGGCTTGGCGCCGGCAACCGGTGCCAAGCTGGCGAAAGCGGCGACGATCACAGCGACCAGGGCCAGCTTGTACAACACCACAGTCTTGCACAAGTTTGCAAGCATGTCCAGCATCGACCCCCGAATCCGCGCCCTGGCCGCCCCTGAAGGCGCAGCACAATGCGCGGGGCCAAGGCGGATTTTGTCGGCGCGTGTCCGCGAAACCGGTGCCAAGGTCGCAGAGACGCCGGTTTCCCGGTCTTTTCGATGTTCTGTATAGCCTCTTCTACAACCGGCAGCCGGTTCCTCTCTTGGAAAAGGCTGGTTGCGGCGCAGAAAGAACGTGCGGCGCCAGAATGGAAGGAACCGTGGTCATGGAACGCCAGACAACTCCGAACCATTCGCAGCCCATGCCGGACCCAAAAGCAGGCCCGGAGGAGCAGGGCGGACCGGACTCCCGCGCCGGCCTCCGTCCGCCGGTGCGGCCCGGCCAGGAAGTGGAAATCACCCTGACCGGCCTCAACCACGCGGGGCAAGGGGTGGGGCGGGTGCAGGGCCTGGCCGTGTTCGTGGATCAGGCCCTGCCGGGGGAGACTGTGCAGGCGCGCGTTCTCACCGTTCACCGCAACTATGCCACCGCCCGCCTGGAGCGGATCCTTGCCCCAGCCCCCGGGCGGCAGAAGCCGGTCTGCAGCCTTTTTCCCGCCTGCGGCGGCTGCCAGCTGCAGCACCTGCGCTACGCGGAGCAACTGGCCTGGAAACGCCGCCAGGTGGTGGACGCCCTGGAGCGCATCGGCGGCCTGCGGCAGGTGCCCGTGCTTCCCACCCTGGGTATGGCGGACCCCTTCCATTACCGCAACAAGGTACAATATCCTGTGGCCTTGGTGCCGCCGGCGCAGGCCGGCCGGGGCCCCGCCGTGGCCCTGGGATGCTTTGAGGCCCGCTCCCACCGGGTGGTCCCGGCGGATCACTGCTACATCCAAAGCCCTCTCAACAACGAGGTGGCTGCCGCCGTGCGCTCCCTGCTCACCCGCTACGGCTGGCAGCCCTATGACGAGCGCAGCCGGCGCGGCCTCATCCGGCATGTGCTGATCCGTTCCAACAGCAGCGGGGACCAGGCCTTGGTCTGTCTGGTCACCACCCGCCCCGACGTACCGCGCAAGGAGCAGCTGGCCGCAGAACTCATGGAAGCCGCACCCCCGGTGGTGGGGGTGGTGCAGAACATCAACCCCCAGCCCGGCAACGTGATCCTGGGCCGGCAGACAGTGCCCATCCGGGGCTGCGACCGGCTGGTGGACCAGCTGCAGGTGCCGGGCGCCGGGAAGCTTTCGTTTTACGTTTCCGCCGCCAGCTTCTTTCAGGTCAACCCGGTCCAGGCAGAGGTGTTGTACGGCCAGGTCCTGCGGGCTGCCGGGCTGAGCGGGTCGGAGACAGTGGTGGATGCCTACGCCGGCGTGGGGGCTATCACCCTGGCCCTGGCCAGGCAGGCCCGTTTCGCTTACGGTGTGGAGGTGGTGCCGGCGGCCGTGAAAGACGCCCGGGCCAACGCCCGCCTGAACCGGGTGGAAAACGTGGAATTCCGCACCGGGGCTGTGGAAGACGTCCTGCCCACGCTGCAGCAGGAAGGGGTGCGGGCCGCCGTAGCCGTGGTGGATCCGCCCAGGGCTGGGTGCAGTCCGCCGGTGCTGCAGGCTTTGGCTGCTTTGGGGGCACAACGGCTGGTTTACGTCTCCTGTTACCCTGCCACCTTGGCCCGGGATTTGGCGCGCCTGGCCCAACTGGGCTACGCCGCCGTACAGGTGCAGCCTGTGGACATGTTTCCGCAGACGAGCCATGTGGAAGCGGTGGCGCTGGTGGTCAGGCAGCAGGCTCAAAAAGGCCAGCGGCGAGAAGATTGCCCCTGAAGGGTCGGCAAAATCAGGGAAATGAGGCTTTGCTTCAGGAGGTGCTGTGCATGGCAACGGAAACGGTGGAGGCTGTGGAATATCTGCCGCAGGTGGCCCCGTCTTCCTGGGGGGTTGAGACGCACAATCTGCTCATGCGCCACCGGGATGGGGCTGCAGACAAGCTCATGGTGGTGCTGCCGGGAGAGTATTATTCCGCAGACCGGCCTGTGTTGGACTACGTCCGCAAGATGGGCTTCCAGCGCGGGTATGATGTTTTCAGCGTGCAGTACGGATTTCAGGCTGCCGGCGTGCGGCTGGACAGATCCGGGCTTCCCAGGCTGCAGGACGAGACCCTGGCCGTGGTGGGTTCCACGCTGGCGGGCTATCGCAGCTTCTGTTTCGTCGGTAAATCCCTGGGCACCCCGCTGGCCGTGGAATTGGCCCGGCGGACGACGGCCGGAACCGATGCCGGCCCCCGCCCCGGCCCCGGCGCCAGCGCGGGCGCGGCGCCGGGAAAACCGTCCGGAACGGCGGTTTCGCTCATTTTGTTGACCCCGGTACCACGGGCCGTGGCGGAGGATACGGGCGCCGCTCCCGCGTTGGCAGTAATCGGAACGGCAGATCCGTTCTATTCAGACCCCGATATCCAGGCTGCCCTGGGGCGACGCGGCGTGGAATGGCGCGTGTTTCCCGGCCTGAACCACTCCCTGGAGGTGCCGGGGGACTGGCGCGCTTCGGTGGCTGTTCTCCCGCAAGTCCTGGCTGCCTGCGACGATTTCCTGGCCCGGATCTAGCCTGGTGCCGTTGGACCCCATCCTGTTGTTCGGCGGCGCCGGGCATGGTATAATGCGATTGTTGGTTTTTTGGCATTATCTTTTTGGCATTATCTCGAGGAAGGGGGCAGCCGGGTGTCTGTTGAGCCTTGGGCCCATTCCCGCCGCACGGCGCGGCAGAAGCCCGCCAGCCGGGCGCTCCAAAATGCCCGCAAAGCGGCAGAAGTCCGTTCAGAGCCGAATCCAGCCGCCACTGGACCCGCCGCACATCCCGGCGCCATGCCTATGGTGCCCGCCCCTGCCGGGGCAGGCAACGTGCGGGTGCGCGTGTCCCCGGACCAGGGCTATCTGCCTTCCGCCGCCGATGACGTGAAGATCGTGTGGCAGGGAGGCCGCATCGCACGTCTCATATTCCCCTCCGGCAAAATCATCGAATTCGACTAGGTTTCGCGGGCAATCTATACTCGGGCTGCCAGAGGCGGACACGGGCCTCTGCGGCGCAACACCGACGATGGGAGGCCGATTGCCTTGCCCCGGTCTGTCCTGGGCTTTTTCGCCATGGAGCCGGAAGCCCGCCAAGCCGCTTCCCGCCTGAGGGAAGCCGGATTTCAGGACGTCTCCGTGGACCATGTGGAACGCTATCCGGGCGACGGAATCCAGCAGCGGATGAATCCGGGCACCGGCAGAATGTCCGGCTTGGCCGATCTGGTTCTGAATGCGTCCATCGGGCCCGATTCGGAAGCCGGCCCGCTCCTGGCCAACAGCACCTCCGCCAGCGGCATGACTCCTTATCCCAACGGCGTGACCGGGCGCAATTTCATGGTCACCGCGGTGGTGGACAGCGACGAGGAGGCCGAGCGGGCCGCCGAGCTGTTGCGCCAGGCCGGCGGCATGGGCTGAGACCCGGCCGAGGCGCCCCTGGCCGGCACAGGAGGGGTGCTGTGTCCCGCTGCCCTGCGCCGGGGGAGGCGCGGGAGGAGCGGGTCCTACCAAGGCAAGCGCGGCTGTTTCTCAGCGCAAGGAATAGACGTACAAGGCGCGAGTCTGGCGCGTAAAGCCAAACCGCTGATACAGCCGTCGGGCCGTGGCATTGTTCAGCTCCACATTCAGCTCCAACCTGGACCAGCCTTGAGCCCGGCCGTAATCCGCTGCCCACGCCAGGAGCTTCGTGGCCAACCCCTGCCCCCGCTCCGCCGGGTCCACGATCAGATCATCGACGCTGGCGATGGGCGCCCCATCCCAGGTGCTGTATGCCAGGACCAGAGTCAGCATGCCTCCCACGTAGCGGGACGAAGCAGCCGGCTGGTCGTCCGGGGCCGGGCTTCGGGACACGGCGCTGGCGCAACCCCGGCCGCTGTGGGCCCTACTGCCTGGGTCCCCCCGGTAGGCCACCACAAAGCGTGCCTGTTCCGGATGGGCGAAGACGTGGCGGATGGTCTCCGCCACCCGCTCTGTGTTGACCGGCCAGCCATGCTGTGCCATGATCATAGAGAGCAGGCGCGCAATGGCCGGGCTGTCTTCCGGCACCGCCAACCCTACCCGCCAGAAAGGAACCATGGTGGACATGGAAAACGATCGCACTCCTTCCAACACATTCCGGGAGCAGGGCCCGGGCCAGACTGCTGCACGGCTGGGGCATCCACGGCGGTTCCTGGAGGTGGTGGATTCCACGAACAGCGAGGCTTGGCGCTGGTTGGAACAGGGGGCACCGGAAGGCGCCGTGGTGGTGGCGAACAGCCAAACCCAGGGACGAGGCCGCCAGGGCCGCCGGTGGGAGTCCGGTTCCGGCCAGGGATTGTGGCTCAGTGTGATCCTGCGCCCCCGGCTGGATCCGGCCCAGAGGGGTTGGATCGGCGCCATGGCCGCTCTGGCCGTTTTGCAGGCGCTGGAGGATCTATGGCGCATGGGCGGAGGTCCCGGCGCCGGGTCCGGCGGCGGCCAGGACACCCTCCGGCGCTTGGCTGCCCGTGGTCCCTGTAATGCCCAGTTCTCCGGCGCTTCGTTTTTGACCCTGAAGTGGCCCAACGACGTCCTGGCAGGCGGCAGAAAAATCGCGGGTATCCTGGCGGAGCAAAAATCCGTCCCCGGCCAGGGCGATACACCGGTGGTCCTGGGAATCGGTATCAACATTCGCCAGCGCCCCGAGGATTTCCCTCCTGCGCTCCGGGATGCCGCCACCTCCTTGCGGCAGTGCCTCGGCCACGACGTGCCGTTGCCCCTGGTGGAAGAGCGCCTGCTTGTCCGTTTGGGCGAGCAGTACGGCAGGCTGCAGGACGGGCGGGTGGAAGAACTCCGCCGCTGCTATTGCCGGCATCTGAGCACCTTGGGGCAGTATGTGCAGCTGGTCCCGGCGGCCCCGGTTCCAGGTGCCGCACCCGAGCTGGGCAGCCTGCCGCTGCGGGGCCGGGCTGAGGACGTGGACCTTCTGGGCCGCCTGGTGATCCGGCAGGAGTCCGGCGAGGCGGTGGCCGTCAGCGCCGGCGATGTACACACAGTCTCCGATGCATCCTCTGCCATGCCGCAGAGGCTGGCTTCTGAAGAGTCCCGCCAACCCGGCCAGGCTGCGCCGGGCCCCGGTCTGCAGGCGTTGCAGGAATGGCTGGAGGCGAGGCCTGCTCCCATTCGTCTGGTGGCTCTGGACCTGGACGGCACAGCCCTGGACCCGCAAAGCCGTCCTACTCCCGCTCTTGTGGCGGCCGTGCAGGCTTTGCGCCGCTGCGGCGTCCGGGTGGTCTTGGCCACGGGGAGGTCGCTGGCAGCCACCAGCGCCTTTGCCTGGGACATCCGCCCGGACCAACCCTTGATTTTGCTGAACGGAGCGGTCATCTATGACCTGCCTTCCGGCCGGCCGTTGGTGCTGCACCATCTGCCTCTGGAGCTGTCCCGGGAGATTATCCGGCTCGGGGTGGAGCTGGGGTTGCATCCGTTCGTGCGCCAGAATTTCTTCCAGGGAGACGGGATCGTCACGGAAGCTTCCCTTCCCTGGAGCCAGCGGCATCACGGGTACTTCGCCGGCTTTTCTTCGTTCGGACGGATCCCGGGCTTGGCAGACCAGCTGCCCGGCCCGCCGTTGAAGATTCTTTTTCTGGAGCCGGAGGAGGATATCCGCCGTTTGCAAGAGGAGCTGCAGCGGCGCTCCTGGCCCTTGGAGGTGTTGGTTTACGGGGAGCCGGGGCGGGAGACATGGGGCTTGGAGGTTTTCCCTGCCGGCGTATCGAAGGGCAGCGGTTTGGCATTTGTGGCGCAACTTTTCGGTCTGCATCCAGAGCAGGTGGCGGCGCTGGGAGATGACACCAACGACATGGCCATGTTGCAGTGGGCCGGCCTGGGCATAGCCATGGGCAATGCCGGCCTCCAGGTCCGGGAGGTTGCGGATTTTGTGGCTCCGGCGAACAACGAGGATGGTGCGGCACAGATTCTACAGGTATTGCTTTCCGTGTGCAGAAAGGCAAGTTAAGTGTTTGACAAACCTGGCAGCGATCGGTATAATACCTGTTGTGAAAAATGGAACTTTAGGGTGATATGCCGCGCGGACTGATCGGACGTGCCATTTTCCGGCATTCTGCGGATGAAGACGGAACCTTCGGCACAAACAACATGCAGCGACCGGCGACGAAGATGGAGGCAGCCGACATGAATTTGCTGGCGAAGACACGGCATCTAAACAGACTGGCGCAGCCGGAATCCCAGGAGACCGATTACACGGCGTGTGCCAGCCTGATTCGTGAAGCCTGCGGGCCCAATTGGGGCGTTGCGATCCTGGACGTGGCCGCCCATATACTGGGAGAAGCGGGGCTCACGCCTGCGGGCCGCGATCTCTTGTCCCGGAGGG
The DNA here is from genome assembly GCA_014896355.1 of Bacillota bacterium. Classification (GTDB taxonomy): domain Bacteria; phylum Bacillota; class UBA5301; order Bu52; family Bu52; genus Bu52. The sequence continues at coordinate 14,510 of JADBKO010000010.1, read as the reverse complement.
CGCAGCGCGAGGCGCTTTCCACGACCATGGCGCCGTTCCGCCGCATCTGGGATGGGCTGCCTGTGGCTGCGTATCCTCTGCGCAACGGCAGCGAGCGGCGGGGCTTCCTGGTGTTTGTGGGGGCAGCCCGGGCGGACGGCGAGCCCAGCGGCGAGGAGGAGTTTCTTTTCGAATACGCGGCCTCTCTGCTGACGCTGCGCTTGGCCTTTCTCATGCGCCGTGCCAGCGATGACGCCTTGTGGCAGCAGGAGTCCGTGCGCAATGCCCTGCAAGCCCTGTCCTTCTCGGAGCTGTATGCGCTGCGCCATGTTCTGGCAGCCATTCCCCAAGGGGAGGGGCTCATTGTGGCCAGCCGTATTGCCGATTCCTTGCAGCTGACCCGCTCCGTCATCGTCACCGCGTTGCGCAAGCTGGAGTCCGCAGGCCTGATCCACACCCGTTCCCTGGGCATGAAGGGCACGTATGTGCGGGTCCTCAATCCGGCTTTGAACAGCGCCCTGGAGGAAAGCCTCCCGGAGCTGGACAACAGCCATATCGTCGGATATATGGCCCGGCGCCGCGCTTGAGAGCTTTCTTTACAGCGCGGATGCAGGGGCGCCGTGGCGCGCATTCAACTGCACACGGGTGGAGCCGGAGGCTGGCTCCACCCGTGTTTTTGTGATAACATATCGGCGTATGGCTGGAAAGGATCCAACGGACGCGTGAGCACATCCAGACGGGAGATTCTCAAGGCCGCCGGCCTGCTGATGGCTGCCAACGTGGCCAGCCGTGTGCTGGGCATGGTGCGGGACATTGCCACGACCCAAACCTTTGGCAGCAACTGGAGAACCGATGCCTATTTCGCCGCCTTCGGCATCCCCGATCTCATGTACATGCTGGTGGTGGGCGGGGGGCTGAGCGCCGCCTTCATTCCGGTCTTCAGCGGGCTTCTGGCCACCCGCGATGAGAAAGAGGCCTGGAAGACCGCCACCAGTTTCCTCATGGCTGCCGCTGCGGTCCTGGTGGGGTTCACCCTGCTGGGTATCACCTTTGCCCGGGAACTGGCACCCCTGGTGGCCTACAACTTCCGCGGCGAGCAGCTGGAGCTGTTCGTTCGGCTCACCCGCATGATGTTTCCAGCGGTCTTCTTCACCAGCATGGCGGGCCTGGCCATGGGGGTTCACTTCTCCTACCAGCGGTTCTGGATGCCGGCCCTGGGCCCCATCGTCTACAATATCGCCATCATCCTTTCGATCTACGTCCTGGGCCCCCGCATGGGCGTGCAGGGCATGGCCGTGGGCGTGTTCTGCGGCGCTGTGAGCAGTTTCGCTCTGCAGGTGCCGTTCGTGCTCCGGCAAAGCGCAGGGATGCCATGGAAATGGGACCTCGGCGACCCGGGCCTGCGCCGCATCATGCTCCTAATGGTTCCCACGGCGTTGGGACTGGGGTTGCGACAGGTGAACACCGTGGCGGAGGCTAATCTGGCGTCCGGCATGGGCGCCGGGGCCATCACCGCCGTCCGCTACGCCACACGTTTGTACATGCTGCCCATCGATGTGTTCGGCTCCTCCCTGGCCATGGCGGTTTACCCCGTACTGGCCCGCCAGGCGGCGCTGGGCCGGCAGGATGAATTCCGCCAGACCCTCAACAACGGTTTGCGTAACATCTTGTTCGTCACCTTGCCGGCGGCGGTGGGGATGGCCGTGCTGGCGGAGCCCATTGTCCGCCTGCTTTTCCAACATGGGCTTTTTACCGCCGCCGATACCCGTTGGACTGCCACTACGCTGATGTTCTATACCCCGGCCGTCGTGGCGCAATCGGCCATCGTTTTGTTCACGCGGGCCTTCTACGCCCAGCAGGACACCCGCACACCCGTGCTGGTGGCAGCAGCCACGGTGCTAGCCGGGCTGGGCATCAACATCGCCCTGGTGCTCACGGCCCATCTGGGCACCCTCGGATTGGCCACGGTTTCCAGCATCACCAGCCTGGCCAATGTGCTGATTCTGGCGGAGCTCATGCGCCGGCGCCAGCACGGCATCGGCGGCCGCCATCTGGCGGTGATGCTGGCCAAGGGTTCTGTGGGCGCGGCGGTCTTGTCGGGAGTGGCGGGGGCGGTGGCGGCCCTGGTGGCCCGCAGGTTGGGTGTGGCCCATGTAGGGGCACAGCTCATTCAGGTGCTGGCGAGTGTAGGCGGCGGAGTGGCGGCCTACGTAGCCATGGCGTGGCTTCTGAAGATGGAGGAGTTACAGGCCGTGCTGCAGCTTGTGATGCGGCGCCTAGGCCGGGGTGGGCGCTCTGTACCACCGGCAGACGGATCGCTGGCAGGCTCGCCCGCAGGCCTCGAGGGTGCCGAGCCCGGAAGCTCCGTGGCGGGTACTGTGGTGGATGCAGTGGTCGCTGCCGGTGCCGATCCCGGGGCCGAGGGTGTGGCCGGTGCTGCGGCGGAAAAAGAAAGCCGCAAGGGTGGCAGGAGCGGTCGAAGCGACGGGGACGCAGACCTGCCAGGCCGCTGAGGGGATCGGGACCCCTCCTATCCTTTCCCTTTCCGGCGTGGACCCGGCCGGTTCATAGCGCCGCTTGCAATGCTATTTCCCGCAGCAGCCAGGAATTCTTGCAGCGGTGCAATCTGCTGCGCCAGGACCGCCTGCCCTTGGCCGCGCTGTTCCAGGCGCCCGCGGATCCATAGCAGCGGCTCGGTAAACAGGATTTGCCCGTATTTCTCATACACCTGCGGAAAGACCGTCACGTCCACCAGCCCTGTCTCATCCTCCAGGCTAAGGAAAACCACAATGCGCCCGCTTTTTGTAGGCGGCCGGTGCGGGCGGATGGCTACTCCCGCCACCTGGACTACGCTGCCGGGTTGGGCCGCCTGTACCTCCCGGCTGCTTTTCACACCCAGACGCCTCAGGTGGGGGCGCCAAAATTCCAGTGGATGATGCTCCACGCTGAATCCCAGGGCGAAAAGCTCTTGCTGCATCTTCTCCAAAGCGGAGAAGTCCTGCAGGGCAGATGGGGCGGCGGCTAATCTGCCGGCCTCCCAGGGCAGGGCCAACGAAAGTTGTTGGGGGGAAGGTTCAGGCGGGCGGGAAGAGCCCAGCAGCCGTGCCAGAGTCCAGAGGGCCCGGCGGCGATTGGGTTCCAAGGAGGCCAAGGCCCCGGCAAAGACCAGGTTTTCCGCCACATCCCGCGGCAGAGGCAGGCGCTGGCAAAAGTCGTAGAGATCCGTGAACCGCCGCTGGCGGCGTTGGGCCAGCAGGGCCTGCAGGTGCTTTTCCTCCAACGCCCGCACTGGCCGTAATCCTACGCGGATGGCCCAACGTGCAGAGCTTGCGGCCAGCCTAGGGCTTTGGGCGGGAGGGGCCTGGGTAGGCGGCCTTTCTCCGGGGCTCGGGACGGGCAGCGCCTCCAGCCTCTCCACGCTGAATTCCGCCTCGCTCTTGTTTACATCCGGAGGGAGAATGGCCACCCCCCGGCGGCGGGCTTCCACCAGCAGGGTGCTGGCCGGATAGAATCCCATGGGCTGGTTGGACAGCAGCGCTGCGAAAAAATGCGCCGGGTAATGGCGCGCCAGATAAGCGGTTTTGTAGGCCGTATCCGCGAAGGCGGCGGCGTGGGCCTCGCAAAACCCGTACCCTGCATACCCTTGGATGTAGGAGAAGATGGTTTCTGCCACCTCTTTTTCCACCCCGCGCTGGCGGGCCCGGGCGACGAATTCCCGCCCGATCTCCTCCATATCGCGGCGGGAGCGGGCATGGGTCATGACCCGCCGCAGCCGGTCCGCCTCGCCAGGGGTGAAGCCGGCGATCACCGTGGCAATCTGGATGACCTGCTCCTGGAAAAGCACCACGCCATAGGTTTTTTCCAGGATGGGGCGCAGCTGGGGATGCAGGTAGGTGATTTCCTGCAGGCCCCGGCGGCGAGCGATGAACGGCTCCACCATGTTGCCTTCGATGGGGCCCGGGCGGATGAGAGCCACGCTGGCCACCAGATCTTCGAAATGATCGGCTCCCAGGCGCGACTGCAGCGCCCGCTGCGCCGGGCTTTCCAGCTGGAACACCCCGATGGTCTCCCCCCGGCGGATCATGGCGTAGGTCTCCGGGTCTTCCGCCGGCAGGGTGTCAAAGCTTCCCGGGGCTTCCCGCCCCTGGACCACAGCCGGGGCCATAAGGGCGCCAAGAGCGGCACCCTCCGGCTGTGGCGCCAGCAGCGTTTCGGCATCCGCCACGGCGGAGAGCATCCGCAGGCTCAGCAGATCCAGCTTGATCAGGCCCAGTTCTTCCACCTGGTCCTTGTCGTATTGCACAATGGCCACGCCTTTGGCCGCCCACTGCAACGGGGCGATATCCGTGATGGGGCGCCGGCTGATGACCAGACCGCCCAGGTGGGTGCCATAATGGCGTGGAAAGCCTGCCACCGCCGCCGCCAGCTGGAAAAGGTGCGCATAGCGGGAAAAATCCAAGCCGCTTTTGCGCAGTTCCGGCAGGCGCTGGATCACGTCCGCGATGGCATCGGCCGGCGCATGGGGCAGGCGTTTGGCCAACCGGCCGATCTCTTCTTCAGTGAACCCCATGGCCTTGCCGAGATCGCGCACGGCGGAGCGGGCCTGAAACGTGTTGTAGGTGGCCACGGAGGCCACGTGCTCTGCGCCATAGCGCTGGTAGACATACGCCGCCACTTCGTCGCGGCGGCGGGCATCGAAATCCAGGTCAATGTCGGGCTTCTGTGCCCGTTCCAGGCTGAGAAAACGCTCAAACATCAGGCCGCGGCCGATGGCGTCCACGCCGGTGAGCCCCAGGCAGTAGGCCACTGCCGAATCGGCGGCGGAACCACGGCCTGCGAAACGGATACCTTTCTCGCGAGCGTAGCGGGCGATGTCCCAGACGGCCAGGAAATACTCATCGAAGCCCAGAGCATGGATGACATGCAGCTCATTTTCCAACCGTGCCTGGATGGCAGGGGTGACCCGGCCGTAGCGCCGGCGTGCTCCGGCGAACGTCAGGTCCCGCAAGTACTGGGGCGCCGGGATGCCGCCGGGGGGCGTAAAGGCCGGAAAGAGCGGCTCATGGGCGTCCAGGGCGGGCCGGCAGCGGGCGGCGATGGCCACGCTGTTGGCCACCGCCTGAGGCCAACGGGCGAACAGGGCGGCCATGGCGTCCGGGGACTTCAGGTAGTTTTCCGCGTTCAGGCGGCGTTCGCGGTGCACGTCTTCCAGGGTGGTGAGGGTTCGTACACAGGTCAGGATGTCGTGCACGGCGAAATCCGCTTTTTCCGCGTAGTGTACGTTGTTGCTGGCCACGTAGGGCAATCCCGTGGCCTCGGCCAGCTCCACCAGGAGCTCGATCTGATGCAGATTGCCCGGCACCAGCTCATGGATGAGCTCGATGAAAAAGTTCTCGGGGCCAAACAGCGCGCGATATTTTTCCGCCACAGCCCGGGCCGCGGTGAACCGGCGCTGCCGCACCAGGGTGGGAATCTCCCCGCGGCGGCAGCCGGAAAGAGCAATCAGGCCCTCCTTGTGGGCGGCCAGGTTCTCCCAGGTCACCAGGGGCGCGCCCCGGGGGTGGTCCAAATGGGCCCGGCTCAGCAGGCGGCAGAGGCTGCGGTACCCTTCGGGGCCGGTGGCCAGCAGGGTCAAGTGGTACGTCCTCGGGGGCAAATCGTGGCCGGAACCCCCGAGAAACGATGGACGGCGGCTGCGAAGCGCATTCTGCGCCTGCGAATTCCGCTTTCGTGCATTCTGCTCCTGCGTAGTTTGCTCTGACGCATTTTGCTCCGGCCCGGCCGCTTCCACATCCACCTCGCAACCGGTGATGGGCAGCACCCCGGCCTCCCGGGCCAGGCGGTGCAAATCGGGAATGGCGCTGAGGTTGTTGTGGTCCGTGACGGCCAGGGCGGGCATGCCCAGAGCCGCTGCTTGCTGCACCAGACGGTCCAAAGAACTGCCCCCATCCAGAAAAGAGTAGGGGCTATGCACATGAAGGTGAACAAATTCCGTCATGCCGGAATTCCTCAATCGAAGATGCAATAAAGCTGCCAGTGCCCGGCAGAGAGATGTTCCAGCTCAAAAACGCCGCCGCTGGTGGTCTGCACCCGGTAAATCTGGCGCTCCGGCTCGTGATCCCACCAGCGGCCGCTTTCCCGCCAGAAATCGATGATGGTCTGCACCCAATAGCGCTGGCCCTGAAAACTGAATTTCACCGGCCGCCCCTGCGCATCGGTTTGCACCTGAACCGGCTGATTCACTGTGCGCATGTACCATCGTCCTCGCTCCGGTAAAGCCGCAGCATACGCTCGCGCCGGCTTACGGGCAGGTGCGCGGCCACCTGGACAGCCTGCAGCCCAAAACGGTGCTGGAGCAGGGCCATGGCCCGCTTCAGGCTGGCCTGGCGCGCCTGGGCGGCAGCCTCCTGCCGGTCTAGCCAGGGGAGCATACCCGTGGCCGGAGCGGCGTTTTCCCAAGCCACGCACAGGGCCAGAGGATATCCGGAGGCAGATTGGCCGGCTGGCCTGCTGCCACAACCGCAGCTGCCGGCGCCACTGCCGCCACAGCCGCCACAACCGCCGCCGGCAGAACTGCTGCCGCCCCCACCGGAGCGGGTGCCACCGCCGGCAGCGTTGCTGATCCTTTGCTCCCACAGCCGCTGGATTTCCCGGCAGAGCGCGGCGGTACCGTAGGGAGGGCGGGCTGGCCGGTGCCACAGAGAAGCCAGGTCTGCACTGGCTCTGGGCCAAAAAAGAGCAATCTCCTGGACCACGCCGGCGGTCGCCTGGGCCGGCCTTGGCCTACCTGGCGACACCCGCCCTCCCTCCCCAGCCAGCTCCGGCCCCTGATCCCCGGCGGACCCGGCGGGCCCGGCGGCAGCGGATTCCGCCCCTACGCCGTCCCCCCACAGTGCTTGGCCCGCCCGTTCACCCAGCCGTCGCCAGGCCGCTGCCCAATCTGCGGCAGTTTCCGGAGCAGCATCCAGGATCAGGAAAAACGTGGCCTGGTGGCCGGGGTAGGCGGCTCGTACCGGCTCCGAATCTTCCCCCCTTGCCCAGGCGGCCATCTGGTAGCCTACGTGGACGGTGTCCCGCTGCACTCTTCTGGGCAGCAGTGGGCGGGGCTCCGCTGGCCTCCTCGCCTACCGGGCGGCCAACACGCTCGACTCGATGTGTGCGGGCACTGGACGGGCGCTACCGGCACTTTGGCTGGGCGAGCGCGGCTGACGATGCCGCCAATTTCTCCTGCCGGCCCGCTTCCTCTCTGCCGTTCCCTCTCCCGGAAAAGGCGCCGCCCTGGCCGGTCACGACGGGGCAGCGGCGTGGCGAATCGCCATCCGGGACGGTGCCGGCGGCATCCGAGCCTCCCAACGCCGGCTTCCGGAGGGCTGCCATGGCTGGTGCCCTGGGGGTGCAGCTCGGGGGCACCAACTAAAGCCACGACGGCGAACCGAGCACCGGCCGCACCTGGGCGATCCGATCCGGCCACTGGAGCCGGAGGACATCCGCCGGGCCGTACGGGATGCGGATCGCCGTGGTTCTGGGGCGGCGCCCTGGCGACCACGGCCCGGCATGATCACAGCGTGGGAATTGGCCCAAAAGGGATATTGCCGTGAGCGGCGCTTCGACCAGCGCAGCTCGGCGTCGGGGTGGCGGGTTCGCTCGCGCCCGCTTCCTCACCCGGCTTCCGTTCCGCTTCCCGCCGGACAGGTTCCGACCTGGCGCCGTTGCCGGCTGGCCCCCTTGCCGGCGCAGGTGGGCCCCAGCGGTCGCCGGAACCCAGGTGCTCCTCGGTCTGTCCTGCCGGCGCCTGTGGCAGCAGCAGGGGCCGTGGCGCCGTCGTGCTGGTAATCAGCGCTCCACGTGGACGCACCATGGACGGCAGACGGGCTGGAGCGGGGCCAGGGGGAGAGCGGGAACGGGCGCTCCGAATCATGCGGGACAGCCGCGCCGGCGCGCCGCCGAGAAAGTGTGGCCGGGGCGGTGGCGCTGCTCCTGGGTGGTACTCGCTTTACGTCACCCTTGCGGCTCCAGCCTCCGCTTCACCGTGGCCGGATTATCGTGGCCGGTGATCCAGGCCGAGGCCAGCAATGCTGCAGCAGCTCCGGCTGCGTGGGCCGTCGCATGCCAGCGCAGGCCGAGGCCCCCCACCGCGGCATCTGCGGCCGCCATGCCCAGGCCTGCCAGCAGCCCGACCAGCGGGAAGTAGGTGCGGGACACCGTGAAATCCGGCGCCTGTTCCTGCGCTCCGCGGAAAGGCAGGGCCGTCAGAAAGGAAGCGGCCTGGCTGAAAGACCGCCACTGGGACACCGCCCACTGGGCCGGGGTCCGCTTAACCGGCCCGGCGCCCGGTGCTCCCGCCGTCATCACCGGAGCCCTCCCCGCCCTGGGCTGTCCGCGCCTGGCGGCCGCTGCAACACGCCCACGAGCTGGCATGGCCGCCCCGCCTCCCGCATGTGCGCCTGCAGGCCGGCAGCTTCAGCGGGAGCCACGGCCGCCAGGGTACAGGTGGACGGGCCTGCAGATTGCGCCAGGTCCAACGGGCCGGGCAGCGGCCGGAAAGCCAGCCCCGCCCGGCGCGCCAGCTTCGCAGCCTCGGCGGCGATGCCTCCGGAGCCCACAGGCAGCACCTCCGCCCGGCGCTGGGCCTGGAAAGCCCAGCGGCAAAGATGAAGAAAGGCCGGCAGGTCCATGATCTCCGGGTCGCCCAGGCGCACGGCGGGACCCACCTTGGGCAGTCCCACGGCCATCACCCAGTCCCCCGGCTGAGCTCGGCCATAGGGCAGGCGGCCTTCTGCCGGCGCCCCGCTCAAAAGCCCGATGGCTGTGACGCCGATCCCCGTTTGACAGGTGGGCATGTTCTTTTCCGTGCTGACCAAAATGGCCTCCGGCGGGAGGCCCACCTCTGCCGCCTCCTGCCGTATACCCTCCAGCAGCCCTGCGCCGGTGGGCTCCGGTTCCACACTCAGGGCGGCCACCAGCGCGGCCGGCGGCACCCCCAGGGCCAAGAGCTCCATTATGGGCACCCGGGCCGTAAACCGCCCCACCACCTGCGGGGGCACCTTGACCACGTCATGCGCCTTGCCGCCAATGGCTCCGGCGGAATCGCAGGCCACCAGCACCCGCGCGCCGCCTGCCCAAAGCATCTGCACGTCATCCAAATGGGTGATGCGAACAGTTGCTCGAGGCGTGCCAGCGCCCGTGGGAGCCGCCGCTCCCAGCAGAGGACGATCAGGATCTGCAAACATCCCCATCATCACGCCGGCCCCCTTCGCGACACGGATCCCTTCCCGCGCCTTCTGGACGCAGCGGCCCAAGGGCCCAGCGGCCTGAGAGTCAGCGGCCCGCGGATACCCCCGCCAGCCCCCGTACCAGCAGCGCCGCCAGCACCAGGTTCAGCGCGCTGGCCACCAGAAGTGGCCCCACCATGCTACTGAAAAAGGCCAGGCCATAGCCGGGCCACGGGATGAAGAGGGCCGGAAAGACCACTCCATTCAGCAGGATCCCAGCCGGCACCGCCCATGGGATTCCGCGCCAGCGGTTCAAGGCCGCCACCGCCCAGGCGCATCCCGCCATGCCCACAGCGATCAGGAGATGGACGGGTGGAGTCAGCGGGAAACCGGCGGTAAGAGCCGTGACCAGGTGCCCCAGGCCGGCGATCACCGGCCCCTCCGGCGAGCCCCAGACCAGGGCGGCGAAGTACCCGGGGGCCGAATCCAGCGCCGGCGTTCCCGTCAGGGCCGGGATCTTGATGTCAGCTCCCACGGCGCTCAATGCCACCAGGATGGCCATCCGCGTCAAACGCTGCACGCGGCTGGCCGGGCGCCACAAGCAGGCCGGAAACGCGGAAGTTTTCGCCGCCGCCTTGTCCGGCGGCTTCCCAACGTTCATCGTGCAGACCGCTCGCAGGGGGAGCGGCCCTCACCTCCTCCAATTCGTCGCAGAATTCAGGCTCAACCTCCCGGCAGCCTACGGTTTCCCTTTCAGCTGCAAAGGCAAGCCGCAGAACATCACATAAACCTGGTCGGCAGCCGCGGCAAAGGCCTGGTTCACGCGCCCGGCCAGGTCGCGAAAGGCCCGGCCCAGCGGGCGCTCCGGGACCACGCCCTGCCCCACCTCGTTGGTGACCACCAGCACGGTGGCCCGCAGATTGCGCAGCAGCGCCGCCAAGGCCTCCATCTCACCATATACCGCTTCGCTGGCCGGACCGGCCAGGGCTGCGGGCAGGTCCTCCAGCGGATCCCCCGGCGGCAAGGCCCGCTGCAAAGCGCGCAGCAAGTGGTTGGATACCAGCAGCGTGAGGCAGTCGACCAGAAAAAGCCGTTCCGGCCTGTCGGCTGCGGCCAGGCGCGGGCCAGGAGAATGCGGTTCCTCCCAGGTCTGCCAGGATGCCGGGCGCCGGGCGCGGTGCCGGGAGATGCGTTCCTGCATCTCGGCGTCGCCTGCCGCCGCCGTAGCCACGTAGATGACGTCCTTGCCGCTCTGGCGGGCCAGCTTTTCGGCATACCGGCTCTTGCCGCTGCGGGCACCGCCGGTGATCAGAATCAGCGGCCCCCTGTCCGGTGCGTCGAGCCCCCGCGCGCCTCCGGGCTCCGGCCTGATCCCTGTTTCCACGCCTACGCCCCCTCCCGCTTGCGGCCCACAGGCAGCACGACCAGGGCGGACGAGTCCGGGCGGTGCAGGATGGTGACCTGAACCCCGTACGCCTGTTGCAGGATGTCCGGCTGCATGACCTCCTCCGGCGTACCGGCAGCCAGAATCCTCCCCTGCGCCAGCAGAAGCACCCGCCCGAAGTACTGGGACGCCAGATTGAGGTCGTGTACGGCCGCCAAAATCGTCACGCCGAGGGTCTCATTCAGCTGGCAAAGCAAATCCATCATCTCAACCTGATAAGCGATGTCCAGATGGGCCGTGGGCTCGTCCAGAAGGAGGATCTCCGGTTCCTGGGCCAGAGCCCGGGCCAGCAACACCCGCTGCTGTTCCCCGCCGCTGAGCGTGGCGAAGGGACGCTCCGCCAGCTCCGCCACCGCCGCCTGTTCCATGGCGCGGGTGATGGTGGCCAGATCCGCCGGGCCCGGCGCCGCGAAGGCTTTCAGATGAGGATTGCGGCCCATGGCCACCATCTCGTAGACCGTGAACTCAAAGTCGCTTTCCGCGGCCTGGGGAACCACGGCGATGCGGCGCGCAATCTGGCGCGGGTCCAAGCGGGACATGGGGACGCCGGCCAGGCGGACAGTGCCGGCCTGCGGGTGCAGGACCTGCGTAATGCAGCGTAGCAGCGTGGATTTCCCAGCGCCGTTGGGTCCCACCAGGCAAACCCGGTCTCCCCGCTGGATCTGAAAGGTGACATCCCGCAGTACCGGCCAAGCGCCGTAACTGCAGCGAATTCCCAGAACATCCAGATGGCACTGGGCATCCGGCGCCAGAGCCCCGGCCCCGCCCCTGTCCCCCGCCACGGCCGGCGCCGCGGCGCGGGATTTCGTGCTGAGCCCGGCCTCTCCGCCGGCTCGGGTCCAGGCCTGCGCGTTGCCGTGCTCCCAGGCTTGTGCGCGGATCCGGAATCGCACGTGTATCCGACCTTTCCGTCACATCCACCGGTGTGACCGGCGGGCCTGCAACAGGTAGAGGAAAAAGGGCGCGCCGGTCAGAGCCGTCACAACGCCTACGGGCAGCTCCATGGGCGCCAGGAGGCTGCGGGCCACCAGATCCGCCAGAATCATGAGCCCGGCGCCGCCCAGGGCGGAGGCTGGCACCAGGTAGCGGTGATTCGGCCCACCCAGCATGCGCACGGCGTGAGGCACCACCAGGCCCACGAAGCCGATGACCCCGCCGGACGCCACAGCCACCGCCGTGAGAAATGCGCCTACGGACAAGACCAGGCGCCGGGTCCACTCCACCCGCACCCCCAGATGCTGGGCGGTTTCTTCCCCCAGCAGCAGGGAGTCCAGGTCGCGGGCGAGCCAGATTGCCACCGCCATCCCGCCCACCAGGTAAGGGGCCGCCATGGCCAGCTGATCCCAGGTAGCGCCGCTGAAGCCGCCCATCATCCAGAAAACGGCCTGATGCATGCGGTCGTCCTGCAGCAGATAGATGATGAGCGAAACCAGGCCGGACAGGAACGATCCCACCGCCACACCGGCCAAAATCAGGGCCAGGACGGAGGGGCGGCCTGTGCAGGCCCGGGCCAGGCGATAGACCAGCCAGACCGTGCCCAGGGCGCCGGCAAAGGCCAACAGGGGCACGGCTCCCCAGCCGAACAGGTGCAGATCGAGGGCCAGGGCGATGGCCACCACGGCGCCCAGGGATGCTCCGGACGACGCCCCCAGGATGTAAGGGTCAGCCAGAGGGTTGCGGAAGAGGGCCTGGAACAGGGCGCCGGCCACTGCCAGGCTGGCGCCGGTGACTCCCGCCACGAGCACCCTGGGCAGGCGGATCTGAAGCAGAATCACCGCATCCGTGCCTCTGGCTGCCGCCGCCGCGGGCAAACCCAACAGAATCTGCCCGATCCGGGCCGGGGAAATCCCTACCGCCCCCACCCCGGCGCCAGCCAGCAAAGCACCCACGCACACAGCGGCCAGTACGGCCAGCACCGCATGTTCGCGGCGGGAGCGGGCCCGCACGGCCCGGAGGACCACCGCCGCCTCCCGGGCGTGAACAGGGTAGGCTCCTTCCCGCCGGGCCTCTGCCAACAATGACGCCGGCGCGCCCCACCCCGGCGGGCGCCGGTCTTCCGCATAGTCCCTCATGGCGATGCGCTCCTTACTCCAAACGACCCGAGGCTACTGCGAGGCGCCCGTCTCCGGCAGGATCAGCCGGGACAACTCCTCCACGGCCAGGGCCACCCGTGGCCCTGGCCGGGAGATCAAGTCTGCATCGATACCAAACACACGGCCGGCCTTGACGGCACTGATCTTCTCCCAGCCGGGCCGGGCCTTGAGCTTTTCGACGGTGAGAGCATCCGATCCGTGTACCAGCGGGAAGAGAATGACGTCCGGATTCCGTTCGATGATGTTCTCCGGGCTGATCACAGGGTAATCGCCCTTGGCATCGAAGGCGATGTTCCGCCCGCCCGCCAGGGTGATGAGCTGCGAAATGAAGCTGTTGGGCCCCGCCGTCATCAACGGATCGGACCATACCTCGTAGTACACCCAGGGGCGCTGGCTGGCAGGGATTTTCTCCACCTTCTGTTGCACCCGCTTCAGGCGGCTGCGGATGTCTGCCACAACCTGGTTGGCCGCCGCCGTGGTGCCCGTGGCTCTGCCCACAATCTGAATATCGTGCAGGATGCCGCTCACATCCGGCGGATTCAGGAGCAGGACCGGGATGTGCAGCTGATCAAACTGGGGCAGAAACTTCGCGTGCAGATTGGTCCCCAGCACCAGCGTGGGCTTCAGGGCGGCGATTTTCTCGATGCTGGGGGTCGAGAACCCCCCGACCTTCGGCAACTTGCTGGCCGCAGCAGGATAGTTGCTGTACTCGTCCACGCCCACGACCTCAGGCCCCAGGCCCAAGGCGAAAAGAATCTCTGTGGCGGAGGGAGCCAAAGAGACAATGCGCTGGGGCGCGGCGGATCCGGCTGCCGGCGCAGGCAACGAAACCTGCCGTCCCATGTCATCCGTGAGCGTGAGGGCACCCGCGGCACGGGCCGAAGGCGCCAACCAGCCCTCCCGTGCCGTTGCGGAGGGGGCGGGCCAAATGCCGGTGGCCGACAGCATCCCCACCGCAACAAACAAGGCCCAAAAGCAGGCCAGGGTCCTCAACCGGGTGAGGGCTGGCCGGCTGCAGGCACTGGCCGTTTGGTCCGAAAAGCGCGTCCAGCCGGCCGGGCGGGATCTGCCGGCCGCCAAGTCAAAATGGCGCATGCCAGGATCATTCCTTTCTGTCTCAGTTCAGCCTCACGAGCTCAGTCTCACAAGCAAAGCCGCGCCGCATAACAAAAAACCCTGGCCTTGCAAGACCAGGGTTCTGTCGGCGGTGGTCGAAAAAGCTCCGTTCTCGGGCCGGGCGGCGGAAGCCGCCACCTTGCGGCATGCCCTGCGGCGCGCCGGGACACACCGCGCGTCCCGTGCACACCTGCATACCCGAAAGCCCGCTGGATCCCACCCGGGGTCCTTCCGGGAGCTTTCACTACCCTCATTGCAGACGCCCCCTTCCCTCGAAGGTCGCCGTGCATATGCCACACAGGCAGGTTTCCTGGCTCCCGGATCACGGCGTGCGGCGCCTTCCCGCTTCTCCTTTCAGGTTTCGTCCTCTGCCGCCCATGGCCGGCAGTCTTGCCGTGCCCTGGGCTTGGACAGATTGGCTCGTGCCATCACGGAGAAACAGTGGCTTCTTGCCGTACGCTCCCCGGCTACAGTGGCGGGACCGCTCAGGCTTCGCACCTGATTCCCTTTTAACCCCTGATGAAGAGGCACCTGCGTGGGGTGTTGTTCAATTGTGAAGGTCCGTTTGCTGCGCAGCAGGCTGCCCGGCCATCGCCCCAGGGCGTATCCGGGCTGGCAAGGATTATCTTACCACGCCGGCTCTGTTCTGCGCAAGGGCACCCGGCC
>JADBKO010000001.1 GCA_014896355.1 Bacillota bacterium | reverse complement strand
TGCGCGAGGGCGACGACAGGCTGCGTACCGAGCTCGCCCAGGCCATCCGCGAAGGCGACAGCATTGTGCGCGCCGAGGTGGCCCAAGGTTTTCAGCAGATGCGGCAGGAACTCCGGGAGCAGATGTCGTCTGTGAGATGCGCGAGGGCGACGACAGGCTGCGTACCGAGCTCGCCCAGGCCATCCGCGAAGGCGACAGCATTGTGCGCGCCGAGGTGGCCCAAGGTTTTCAGCAGATGCGGCAGGAACTCCGGGAGCAGATGTCGTCTGAGATGCGCGAGGGCGACGACAGGCTGCGTACCGAGCTCGCCCAGGCCATCCGCGAAGGCGACAGCATTGTGCGCGCCGAGGTGGCCCAAGGTTTTCAGCAGATGCGGCAGGAACTCCGGGAGCAGATGTCGTCTGTGCGTCAGGGTTTCAGCGGGATATTGGCTCACGTCGACCGCCGCATAGGCGACCTTGAACACCACATGGGCCTCCTGATTTGGCCTCTGGACCATGCCCTCCGCTTTGAAGTGCAGGAACGCTTCCGCGATCTGGAACAGAGGGTGGAGAGACTGGAGAAAGCCGTCGTGCCGGCCCCACAGGCGCCGGCGGGCCCACGCGCGCAGTAGCATGTACCGCCCGGTGGAGCCTGACCAATTTGGCTTCACTTGAATTCGGCTTCACTTGGGGGAATGGAGGAACTGCCATGGATCGTCCAGCGGGTGACACCTGCACAGGCAGAGAGCTTGCCGACCTTTTTCAGCGTTTCGGCCGCGGCCGGAACTATTGGCATGGGCCCATCGAAGCACTGTTGGTGGACTTAGCGGTTGAACAAGCGGCCTGGACGCCTGCGCCGGGCAGGCACTCGATCTGGCAGATCGTCCGCCACATGATCTTCTGGCGGGAGTACGTCCTGGCCCAACTGCGAGGCCTGCCGCCACCGGAGCCTGCCACCGGCAATTGGTCGGCACCACCGGCCGCCCACGACGCTGCCTGGCAGCAAGAGAAAGAGCGCTATGGTCGAATCCATCAGGAGCTGGTCGCCGCCGTGCAAAGCCTTACGGCCGAACAGCTGCTGAGCCCGACCTCCTGGGGAGACGATGGCCGCCTCTACCATACGGTGATGGGCCTGCTGGCCCACGATAGCTATCACGCAGGCCAAATCGCCTATCTGCGCGCACTGCAGGGACTTACGCTCGTTGACTGAACCCGTGGCACCCGTAAAGGCTACAGCACCAGGACCGCGACCACGATCCCCAGCGCTGCCCCCACCAGGACCTCCACAGGAGTATGCCCCAGGAGTTCCCGCAAGCGCTCCTCGCGCACGCGGCCGCCGTGGTACAGGTCATCCACAATACGGTTCAACACTTCCGCTTGCCGGCCCGCAGCGTAACGAACCCCGGCTGCGTCGTACATGACGATCAGCGCGAAAACCACCGCCAGGGCAGTGAGGGGGCTGTTCCAGCCGGTGGTCATCCCGATGCCCGTGGCCAGGGAGCTCACAAACGCCGAGTGCGAACTGGGCATGCCGCCGGCTCCGACGAAGCGCCTGAAATCCAGGCGCCGCTGGCGGATGAGCACCAGGAGGCCCTTCGCCGTTTGAGCGATCAGCCAGGCCAAAAGGGCTGTCAGCAGCACACTGTTGGAGCCAAGATTGTTCAGATTTTCCGGGATATGGCTGGCCCACCAGAAAACGTGGTTCAATGGAATTCCTCCGTCGCAAGACCCGGGGCCTGCCTAACGGTCCCGTCTCGCCACATAAGCGGCTAAGTCCAGCAAGGGACGGGCATCCTCTCCTAGCGGCTCCAAAGCGTTTTGGGCCGCCAAAACGGCCTCCCGGGCCAACCGACGGCTTTCCTCCAGCCCCACCAAACGCGGATAGGTGGCCTTCCCCCGCAGCAGGTCGGTGTGTGTGCCCTTGCCTACCACCGCCTGGTCTCCGGTCTCATCCAGGATGTCATCCACAATCTGATACGCCAACCCCAGATGCCGCCCGTACTCGTCCATCATTTTCAGAGCCGCCGCCCCGGCGCAGGCCAACAAAGCGCCCGAGCGCACGCAGGCCAGAATGAGGGCCCCGGTCTTACGGCGGTGGATGGCCCGCAGCCGTTCCAGATCGATGTCCCTGCCTTCGGCCTGCAAATCCGCCACCTGCCCGCCGACCATGCCCCGGCTGCCCGCGGCCCGGCTGATTTCGGCCACCACCTGAACCACGGTCTGCGCCGTGACGCCTAACCCCAACGGAATGGACGCCAACTCCTCGAAGGCCAATGTAAGAAGGGCATCTCCGGCCAGGGTGGCCACGGCGTCTCCGAAAACCCGGTGATTGGTGGGTTTGCCCCGGCGCAACTGCCCGTTGTCCATGCAAGGCAAGTCATCGTGAATCAACGAATAGGCATGGATCATCTCCACGGCACACGCTACCGCCAGGGCTGCCTCTGGCGGCCCCCCCAGCGCCCGGCAGGACGCCAGCACCAGGGCGGCCCGCAGCCGCTTGCCGCCCCCCAGGGTGCTGTAGCGCATGGACGCATGGAGGGTGGCCGGGTCTTCGCTCTCTGCCGGCAGTGCCTGATCCAACCGCGCCTCCACCTGCCTGGCCACGTCCGCCAGATACTCTTCGGCCCGGGCCGCGGAAGCCTCCGCCATCATGCCTCACTCATTCCTTTGAGTTCGAACTCTTTACGCTTCAGCTGCCCGTCTTTGCCGGCCAAAAGGATCTCAATTCGCCCTTCCGCTTCTTCCAGCCGTGCCTGACAGACCCGGGAAAGACGGATCCCCTCTTCGAAAAGGCGCAAAGACTCATCCAGCGACAATTCCTCGCCCTCCAGCTTGCGGACGATCTCCTCCAACCGCTGAAAAGCCTCTTCAAACGACGGGGCCTGAGCATCGGGCGAAGCCTGAGCATCCGCCTGCCCCCGGGCCCTGGTGGACGGACCTGTGGCGCCATCTTGCGGCTCGACCGTCTGTTCCGCCTCCCTGGGTAGAGGCGGCAGGTTCTGCGCTTCCTCCGGATCAGGCCTCATTTCCGCTTTCTCCTTGGTGGCCATCTCTGTTCTGCCGTTCTCCTTCCTGGGGGCCGCCACCCGGGTGGGCCCCACCCTCTCCTGCAATTGTGCCGCTCCAAAGGGAGCACTGCAGCGGTATGGCCGCATTCCGGGCGCGCCGCCTGCCCGGGCGGCTGGAAGCCTGCGCGGGCCGGAAACCCGCCCCGGGTCGTTCCCCCGACCCGTCCGGAGGCGCCACGGGCGAAGATCCGCTCTCCGCGGCATCCGGGAAGGACGGCCCGCTTCCTTCCACCCGGCAATCAAGGCGGCCGACAGCCAAGAGCACTTCCACGGCATCCCCCACCGCCACCTGCTGCCACCGCCGCACCACCGTGCCGTCCCACTGCCTGCAGACGGCGTACCCCCGCGCCAGTGTGGCCAAGGGGCTCAAAGCGCTGAGCTTGGCCGCCTGCTCTGCCAGCCGCGCTCGGGGCCGGCTTAGCATGGCCTTGCCGGCCTGTTGCAGCCGAAGCTTCAAATGCTCCCAGGCCTGGCGCCGCCGCCATGTGCCACTGCCTGCCCAACGGGCCAGAGATTGGGCAGCCCGGTCCGCCCTATCCCGGGTTTGGCGGAGCCGTTCTTGTACCTGCCGTTCCAGGTCTGCGGCCAGTTCATCCACCCGCTGGGCATAGCGCCGCAGGCGATCCTGGGGACGCCGAAGCGCCGCTGCGGCGGCCACGTGCTCCCAAGCCTGGCGCCGCCGCCGGATCCCCGCCTGGCAGGCGCTCTGCATACGGGCCACCAGCGCCTGCACGTCCCGTTCCAGCTGATCCCGGGACGGAACAGCGATCTCCGCCGCAGCCGAGGGAGTCGGCGCTCGCCGGTCGGCCACGAAATCGGCAATGGTGAAATCCGTCTCATGTCCTACGGCGGAGACCACCGGCAACCGGCTGGCAAAGATCGCCCGCGCCACCCGCTCATCGTTGAACGTCCACAGTTCCTCCAGGGAGCCCCCGCCACGACCCAGAATGATCAGGTCCACGTCTGGCTGCTGGTTCGCCCACTCCAGGGCCTGAATCACACTGGCGGGACCCTCCTCTCCCTGAACCACCGCCGGGATCACGAGCAGGGCAAGGCCCGGGAAGCGGCGCTGGCTCACGGTGATCATGTCCCGCACGGCTGCGCCCGTCGGAGAGGTGATCAGGGCGATGCGTCGCGGCAGAAAGGGCAGGGGCCGCTTATGGGCCGGATCGAAAAGCCCTTCGGCTGCCAGCTTATCCTTCAGCTGCTGAAAAGCAAGGTAGAGTGCTCCCGTGCCCGCAGGATAAAGTTGTTCGACATAGAGCTGGCAGTCGCCCCCCAGCTCATAGAAACCCACGGAGCCCAGGGCCAACACTGCTAGCCCGTCGGCCGGTTCAAAGGTCAGCCGCACCGCGGCCGACCGGAACATGACACACCGCAGGCGCCCCTGGGAATCCTTCAAGGTGAAATAAAGGTGGCCCGAACCCTGGCGGCGAAAGTTCGAAATCTCCCCCTGGACCAAAACGTTCTGCAAAAGCTCGTCCGCAGCCAACGTCTGCCGGATCCTGCGAACCAGCTCGGCTACGGACAGGACTGGCAAGCCGGGCAGGTCTACGGGCTCAACTGACCCCAAGGGCACCTTCCTCCCGAGGATGGATCATCGCTTTCCGCGCTCCGGCCGCCCCACTGTCGCGACACCGCCGCCGGACGGTGCTGAAGCCCCCGTACCAACCTCACACCTTCTGCACCGCTTCCCGCGGCAGCTCCTGCCCGTGGAAGCGGTGCTCCACCTGTGCGCGGATGGCGTTCAAAGCCTCCCGACCCGCGGCAGACAACTCCTGGCAGCGCAAATTCCAGACCCGCGAGGTCTCATCTTGGGGCAGGCCTCTCAGGTTGATCCGGACATTCCAGGCCGCACTGGCCAGCCCGGCCGCAGCGACCTCCGCCGCGGCCGCCAGATCGCTGAGCGCCCGGTCGGCCACCCATTCCAGGGCATCGCGAGCCACCTCCAGAACGCCCAGACATCCCTCCGCCACAGTCAAGGGAACTGCCGTGGCTTCGCGCAAGGCCGAAGCCAATGCCTCTTGCCTTCTCTCCTGCTCCTCCGCAGTATGACGGGGCATGCGCCGGGCGGACAAATAGCGCTCGTACGCCGCAGCATCCTGAGGCGCTTTTGCCCCCAGGCTCACGCGGTACGCCTCGGCGCGTTGCACCAGCCGGGCCACCTCAGGAGGGATATCCTGCCCGCGGTAACTGACCCGGAGGCTCATGGCCACCAGCGCTGCGCCCATCATGCCCGCAGCGGCAGCGGCGCTTCCTCCGCCGGGCGTCGGCGTCTCCGATGCCAGCGCCACCGAGAAGTCTTGAAGTGCCTTGTAGTAACCTGGCACCACCTGCACGCCTGCACCGCCTGGCGAATCATCGTTCCTCATGAACAGGCTCCCCTCCCGGCTTACCGATCTCCCTGCTCAAAGCGCCCAGCACCCCGTTGATGAAGCGTCCAGATTCCGGCTCACTGTAACGTTTGGCCAGCTCGATCGCCTCGTTGATGGAAACGTTGGCCGGAATGTCCGGACGGTAACAGAGCTCATAGACAGCCATGCGCAGAATGTTGCGATCCACATTGGGCATGCGGGCCAGGCTCCAACCCACGGAATGCTGCTGCAAAAGATGATCCAGCCGGCTTAGGTGCGTCCGTACCCCTTCCACCAACTCCCGCGCAAAGGGGATGGCCCCCTCTGGGTAAGGCTGCTCTTCGTCCTCCAAAAGGACGCGCCAAGCTGTGTCCGCCGTGACCCTGCCCACGTCCATCTGAAAAAGGACCTTCAAGGCCAGCTCTCTAGCCAGACGACGGCTCACTCCCACCCCTCCAACGCCAACCTAACGGTCCCCCGGAGGCAGGAGCTTATGCAAAGCATCCGATAAGCTCTCCCGGTTGTCCACCCGGCTGCCCAGATAATAGCCTGCCAGGACCAAAAGGCCCACAAAAAGGGCTTTGATGATCCCGTACGCAATGCTGATCCATCCCAGCAGCAGCCCCAACAACACTCCCACGATTTTGCCGCGGTGCTTGAGAATCAGCCGCAGCAGCTCGGCCATTTCTTCCTGCATGGCGGAACCTCCAGCCTCCCGGAACCGCCGGCTCCCGGTCCCGGACCCACCGTTTGCGGCTGCCGCATGACATCCCTGGTCACTCCACGCGGGCGGTGCGGGTCTCCCCGGCTACAGTACGAACCGCCACTTCCACCACGGCCGCCGCCAGACCCACAGTCTTCTTCAGGTACTCCTCCACCTGATGCTGCAGTCGCTCCGAGACCTCAGGAATGCTCAGGTCCGGGTAGACCGTGGCCATCAGCCGCACCCGCAGCCTGTGGTCATGGTTCATCCCAATGGCGGTTTCCACATCCTTGATCCCCTGAACCTCGCGGGCGGCCCGCCGCACCAAGGCTTCGACGGCGCGGAAACTGATCTGGATTCGACCCAGGCTGGATTCCTGCACCAGCCAATGCTCCTGCCCTGCGCCCCAGCTGCCCGCCAGCGCCGCCCAGATGGCCAGGAGCAGCGCCACGAGGCCCACGGTCCCCGCCTCGAAATGGGCTTTCAGCACAAACCAATCCAGCTGGGGCTGCACTATTGTGCGGGGATCCCATCCCAAGGCCACAGCGAAGAAGAAGACCGCGGCCAGCAGAAAGAACACTGCGGAAATGAATACCAGGATTCGCTCGGGTATTCGCATGGGACAGGCTCCTTCCTACCGAGAGTTGCCTCCGAGTCCTGGGCGGGCTCAGTGGACGCGCACTTCCTCCTCCTTGGTCTGCTGAGGCAAGTGAACCCCTTGCACGTGCACGTTGACCTCTACCACCGTAAGGCCTGTCATGCTTTCAATGGCCCGCTTCACGTTCTCCTGCACTTTCCAGGCCACTTCGGGAACCCGCACGCCATATTCTACCACCACAAAGAGATCTACGGCAGCCTCCCGCTCGCCGACCTCCACCTTAACCCCCTTGGAAAGGTTCTTGCGCCCCAGAATATCCGAGATTCCACCGGCCAAACCACCGCTCATCCCGGCAATGCCTTTGACTTCCGTGGCGGCCAGGCCGGCGATGACTCCCACCACCTCGTCCGCAATGCGGATCACCCCATAATCGTTGCGGTTGGCTTGCTCTTCCACTCCCAGCACCCCCGATCAGTTTTCTGGCCAAGCAGCTCGCCGCCTCCACGGCGTCCCGCTCCTGGCTCAGGCCCGCTTCTCTTCATCGGCCCGCTTCTCCCCATCAAGAAACCGCTGCAGGAACTCGGTGGTCACTTCGCCCCGCCGGTATGCCGCATCCTCGATGACCCGCCGGTGAAGCGGGATCGTGGTCCGGATACCCTCCACCACAAACTCCCTCAATGCCCGCTCCATGCGGGCAATGGCCTCTTCCCGCGTGTTCCCCCAGGTGATGAGCTTCGCCACCAGCGAATCGTAAAAAGGCGGTACCACGTAGCCGGGGTAGGCGGCGGTGTCCAGCCGGACCCCCGGCCCGCCCGGTGGCAGGAAGCGCTTGATCTTCCCGGGTGAAGGCATGAAGTTGCGGTCGGGGTCCTCGGCATTGATGCGGCATTCAATGGCGTGGCCCATGAGGCCGATGTCCTCCTGCTCATAGCCCAGGGGCTCTCCGGCGGCAATGCGGATTTGCTCCTTGACGAGATCGATGCCGGTGACCCATTCTGTGACGGGATGCTCCACCTGGATGCGGGTATTCATCTCCATGAAGTAGAAACGCCCGTGCCGGTCCACCAGATATTCGATGGTGCCCGCATTGGTGTAGCCCACCGCCAGGGCTCCCCGTACGGAGGCCTCGCCCATGGACTGCCGCTGGCCTGGCGTGAGGACGGTGGAGGGCGCCTCCTCCAGGAGCTTTTGGTGCCGTCTTTGCAAGGAGCAATCCCGTTCCCCCAGGCTGACGCCATGCCCATGCTCGTCTACGAGAACTTGGATTTCGATGTGCCGCGGATCCTCCAGGTACTTCTCCACATACACTTCGGGGTTCCCGAAGGACGCCTCGGCCTCGATCTTGGCCATGCGTAGAGCTTTGCGTAGCTCGTCGGCGCCGCGGGCCAGCCGCATGCCCCGGCCGCCGCCTCCGGCCGCCGCCTTGACGATCACGGGATAGCCGATCTCCCGGGCCACGGCCAGCGCCTGGTCCTCGTCCTCCACCGGGCCGTCGCTGCCCGGGATCACCGGCACGCCGGCTTCCCGCATGGTCTTCTTGGCCTGGGCCTTGTCCCCCATTTTCTCGATGGCTGCTGCCGGCGGCCCGATGAACTTCAGGTGATGAGTTTCGCAGATCTCCGCAAAGTGAGCGTTTTCCGAAAGAAACCCATAGCCGGGATGGATCGCATCCACACCTGTCAGCAACGCTGCGCTGATGATGTTCGGGATGTTCAGGTAGCTTTGGGTGGCCGGAGCTGGACCTACACAGAACGATTCATCGGCGTATTGCACGTGCCAAGCATCCCGATCGGCCTCGGAGTAGATGGCCACGGTGCGGATCCCCAGCTCCCGGCACGCGCGCATGACCCGCAGCGCGATCTCACCCCGGTTGGCCACCAAGATCTTGTTGAACAAAAACAGTTCTCCCCTTGCCTGCCCGGGAATTACCGGGGCTCTACGGTGAACAAAGGCTGGCCGTACTCCACGGGCTGGCCGTTTTCCACCAGAACGGCCACGATGCGGCCGGCCACCTCCGACTCGATCTCATTCATGAGTTTCATGGCCTCGATGATGCAGAGAGGCTGGCCCACGTTGATCTCTTCGCCCGGCTGAACATAGGGCTCCGCGTCAGGAGACGGCGACCGGTAGAACGTACCCACCATGGGGGCGGTGATTTGAATAAGACGGCTGCTCCCAGCCGGGCCTGGCGTGGCAGCCTGCGAAGCAGCGGTCGGGGGGGCCACCGGCGCCGGTACAGACGCTGCGGCAGCACCCGTGGCGCCTGCGCCGGGGTTGGAAACAGATCCGGCAGCCGAAGAAGGTGGCACCGTTTCAGTCAAAGCCTGGCCCACCGCTGCGGGCCCCGGCGAGGTCTGCCTCTTGAGGACGATCTTCATGTCGCCGGTTTCGATGCTCAGCTCTGCCACGTCGGTGCCGTCCAACAGCCGGACCAGCTGCTTGATCTCACGAACGTTCAAATGCAGGACCCTCCTGGCTGTAGCGAATCTGGCTTGCCATTTCCCGCTGACATAAGTTCCGCGGACAGACAGAAATATCCTGCCCGTTCTCCGCCCGTTTAGACAGGCCCCTCACCGGACCCCATATTTCTCCGTCCCCGGCCGATCTCCTGCCTGGGGCCGGCCTTCCGCCACGGCCCAGATCCCGGCTGCTCAGCGCTCCATGACCACCACGTTCTGCGGTGGTACGCTGGCGGTGCGGGCCACCAATTCCCCGATGCGGGTGGCGTCCCCGGAGCTCAGGGGCGTGCCCCCCACCACCACTGTAACGCCGGCTCCCTGCAAAAAGACCACAGCCGGGCTGTACCCCTGGGCTGCCAGCAGGTTCTCCAAATTGCTCTCAGTTTCCTGGGCGGAGAGCAGAGCCATCATACGGCTCTGGACCCGGGTCCGGTTTTCCTCGCTGAGCCCGGGATCGTCCAAAAGCTTCTCCAGGATCTCCATTTCGCTGCTGCGCAGCCGGTCCCGCTCCAGGCGGTATTCCAGATAGAAGCTGTCGCCGGGGGCCCCGCTGCGGGTGCCCAGGCCCCGGGTGTCGGCGCCCGGCGAAACCGGCGCGGCGGAAGCCGCCGGGGTCTGCTGGCCTGCCGTTGGAACCACTGTCGGCAGCGCCGCGGCTGCATCCTCCTCGGCGGCTGTATCCGCCTGCGGCGCCGCCCCAGGCTGCGAGGCAGCAGGAGCCTGATGCGCGGTTGGCGCAGGCCCCTTGACAGCCTCCGGCTCAGGGGTGATCCAGGTGGATCCCACCCACATGATCAAGGCCCCCAACGCCAAGGGCAGGGCGATCCGCCACCAGGAGAGCCTGCTGGGGAACGCGGCCGGCCGTGCGCGCACCGGGGATCCGCCCAGCCGCTTCCCACTGCTCTCCCCACGGTTTCCATAAGTCTCCATGGCCGTGCCGCCTGCCAACGCAGCCCCCACCGCGTTGCAGGCTGCCGCACCTCCTTTCCTTGCGCTCTCGTCGCGCGCCGGAGCTCTGCCGGAGCTCTACCGGGCCCGGCGCGCCAGCACCTGCACCCTGTGGGCCGGCAGATGCAGAAGGGTCTGCACCGCCTGGCTGAGGTTGTAGCTCACTGCTGCATCAGCGGCTCCGTCTGCCAAGACCAGCACGCCGGCCACGGCCGGCGGCCGGGCTTCCTGCAGGACCGGCTGCTGGCCCGATCCGGAGCTGGCCATCTCCACGTCCCGGTTCCGGGTGGTCTCGTCGATTTGTCGGCGGCCGCCGTTGCCATCGTTCTCCACAGTCTGCCGTTGTGTATGCGACTCCTTCCAGGCGTATTCCATTTCCGTACCGCTGGCTAACGCCACCTCCACACTGACCTGGCCGGCACCTTCCACCTGGCTGAGGATGCGGGCCAGGCGTTCCTCCAGCTGTCTCCGGTAGGCCTCCATCATGGCCAGTTGCTGGGCTCCCGCTCCCGGCTCCGCAGGGGCGTCCCAAACAGGAGCTCCCGAACCGGATGCCGCTCCCTGCTCACCCGCCTTGGGCAGGCCTGCGAGGGGTGAGTCGAAGTCCTGGCTGCGGGACGACGCCTCTTGCCCCGGCCCGCGGCCCGGAGCCGGCGGCTGCAGGCTGGCCAGCCACAAGAGCAGAATCCCCATCCCCACCAGAAGAAGGGCGGCAGTCCCTCCCCATCGCCAAAGTCCTCCCCCGGGGCCCCGTTCCGCGCCGGGTTCGCGCAGGCCCGATCCCCCCTTTGCCACGGGGCCTTCGCCCTGCTCCGCCCAGGGTGTCGGCCGGCGCCAGTCTGGGTGCACCCAACCACCTTTGAGCCACTGCCAGATGCTTTGCCAATTCATGCCTCCCGACCCTCCACAATGGCCGCCCGCAGCAGTCTCCCCTTTGCCTTCGCCCAGGCGGCCGGCCCCTTTACAGACCCGCGCTTCCGTCCACGTGCACCCGTTGCTCGGAGATCCCGAGCCAGCGGGCCACATCCTGGCGCACTCTGCGCACCACAGAGTCCGGGATCTGCGGGGTTGCCTGGGCAGCCCCCGCCCCGGCCGGCGGGCGGGTCTTCCTCTCCTGCATCCGGTCCGTTCCTGGTCCGATGGTACCGATCCGCACCGGATACACAGGCCTTATGGCGCCAGCCGGACCCAACCCTGCCGGCGCCACCGGCGCAATCTGCGGACCTGAGCTGGGCCCGGGTGCCCCGGGGCCCGTGGGCGGCGTGGACCGACCGGTTGCAGCGGGAAACGTCTCCGCCAGAGGGATGGTCCCTTGGCGGGGCATCAGGTGGACCCGCACAGCCTGCAACTCCCCGTCGGAACCGGCCTCCGCTTCCACCCAGGGAACCCAGCGGCCGTCCACCACCCCCAGCCATCGCTCCACCATGCGGGCCACCCGCCAGGTGTACAGCTGCTCCACCTGGCGCGCGACCACGGCCGCAGCCCCCTCCGACCGGGCCGGCGGCAACACTGCCGGCTCCCCTAGCGGCGCGGGACCGGCGCCTGGCTGGCTCGGACTGCTGATCCAAGCGGTAAGATCGCGGCCCGCCTGGACCATGGCCGGCCAATCCCGGCCCAGGAAGCTCAACACCGGCCCAACGACCACGCCAATCAGCACCACGCCGAAGCTGAGGCGCACGTACCGGCGCAGATCCCCCTCCGGCAGTAACAGGTCCAGGACCACCAGGGCCAGGACCAGGACCACCAACCGATGAGTCCACGCCGCCAGGACGTCCACGCGGATTTCCCCCTTTCAACGCCAGCCGTTGGCCAGGCTCCCCACCCCTGCCAACATGGACAGAGAAATCAGGGTCAGGATGGCCACAACGCCGGTGGTGATGGCCAGAAACAGAAGGGCTCCTTCCATCTCGCCCAGGGCTTTGGAAAGACGCGGATTGGCCAACGGTTGCAGCAAGGCGCCGGTCAGGCGGTAGACGAACAAGAGGGCCACGGTTTTCAGCACCGGCATCGCACTGAGAAAAAAGATCACACCCATGGCGAACGCACCCACCAGGCCCCGGGCCAGTTGGGTGTATCCGGCCACGACCTCCAAGGAATCCGCGAACATGCTGCCCACCACCGGCACCAGTTTCAGCATGAATTTCCCACTGCGGATGGAGACCGTGTCCACCACAGGGGCCGTGGCCCCACGCACCAGCAGGACTCCCAGCAACGAGGTGAACGCCAGGCCCAGGATGATCAGGCCCGCCTGACGCGCCAGTCCCGCCAGCCGTCCCAAAGGGAAGTGCTCCGACAGATGCCCCATGAGCCCCAGCACCGCTGCCACCATGAAAAGGGGGAGGACCACCGTGCTGACCACTTGTCCGAGCAAGCCCAGCACCGCCAGGATCAGGGGGCTGATGAACACGCTGCCGCTGATGCTGCCGGCGGCCATCAGCAGGCTCCCGAAGGCCGGTACCAGGGCCTGCACGAGGCCCACCATGTCCTGAATGCTGCGATCCACAAAGGCCAACACTTTCTGGAAGCTCCCCAGGGCCAGCAGCGCCAGGGCCAGGTACGCCACCAAGAACGCCGCCTCCTGAAAAGACCGGGGTCCCAGAGCCTGGGCCAGGTTCTCCAGAAAGGCCAAAAGCACCGCCAAAACCACCAGTTGGACCAGAAGAACCGCATTCCCCCACAGTTCGCGCAGCAGGTACCCGGCCAGGGCCTGCAACGCGGCGCGCGGCTCCAAAAGCCCGCCGGATAAAGGTTGACTGCGCAGAGCCTCCCAATCTAGGCCGGGCACAGGGCGGCCCAGCTCCTGTTGAAGCTGGCGGGCTTTTTCCTGGAGCGCGTGCAAATCCAGGCCCTCGAGCTGCTCTTGTACCCAGCTTGCGGTTTCCTCCGGCGCCGGGGCTGCCGCCTGATCCGTCCCGGCAGCGGAAACTCTCCCCCAACCCCCCAGAACGGTCAGGCCGGCGACCAGAAGCAGCACGGCAAAGCGGGCCCACGGCCGCCCGGTCCCGGCGCCGCATCTCCCCGGTACCGGCATCATGGGGTTGGATTCTCCCACCCCGGCTGCATTTCCATCCCGGCCTGCACCCCGCTTCCCGGGAACCTTACCCGAACGCTGTGTCCCCCGCCGTAACCGCCTAGCGGTGCGGCATGAAGCTCAACAAGGAGGACAGCACCGCGTAGAACACCGGCAGCGCTGCCACCAGAATCAACGCCTTGCCGGCGAATTCCACCGTCTCCGCCAAGGCCCTCTCCCCTGCGTCACGGCTGAGTTGGGAGGCAAACCCCACCAGATAGGCGATGCCGATGATTTTCAAGATGGTGCGCAAATACAGGGGGTCCAGGCCTGCCTGGGTGGCCAGGCTCTCCAACAGCCGCACCACCTGGCCCACCTGGGGCAGAAAAAACAAGGCCACGACCAGCGCTGCGGCAAGCCCGGTGCCCAAGGACAGCTCCGGGCGCAGGGGCCGGAGAAATGCCAGAAGGACGGTCACCAGCACGGCCACGCCCACCAGTTGTACGGCAACCACCCGGGATCCCCCCATCAGAAACCAAAGATGAGCTGGATCTGACGGAACAGCTGGGAGATGAGCTGGAGCACCATCATCATCACCAATACCAAGCCTGCCAGGGTAAGCAGCTGGGCCTGTTCGTCTTTTCCCGCCTGGCGCAGGACGATGCTGAAAACGGCGATCAAGATGCCCAGGCCGGCGATGCGGAAGATCACCCCGATATCCACCGCGCTTCCACCTCCGCTTTACCACAACAGCAGGGCCAGCGCTGCGCCTCCGGCGAACCCCAGATAGAAATAGAGCCGCCCGTAGGCGGCCTGCTGCCGCCGGGCCTCCTCCTCCTGGCGCAAAAGCCGGCTCTGGGCCAGCTGCAGGTGCTTCAACTGGTCTTCGCGGCCGGTGTCGCCCAAGTAGGCAAAAAGCTGGTCCACGATGAGAAGATCGGCGTTGTTTAGGCTCAGGGACCCGCGCACCAGATGAACTGCGTGCCGCCAGGCCGCGCTTCCTCCTGCCGCAGGGTTCCTTCCCAGGATCCGGCCTGCGGTGGTCAGGAGGTCTCCGGCGGTGCCCCCCACCCGGCGGCCCACTCCCTCCATGGCGGAAGGCAGCGGTGTCAGGGCATAACCGACCTCCGTTTCCATCATGTGAAGGGCCGCCCGTAGATCCTCCAAATCCCGGGGTCGCCGTATCACCCGCTGCCTTGCCAGCCAGCCGGCCAACGTCCCACCGGCCACCACGCCCAGGGCCCCCAACGCCTTCAGGAGCATCATCGCAAGTTCCTCCCCGACTGCCGGAGTGGGGGCTCTGCGAAGGGCTTCCGCCCCTGTGAGCCGGGCCGCAGGTAAAGAACACGGTCCTCCCCGTCCAGGACCGCCGCCAGGCTTCCGGGACCGTCCAGGCTGTCCAGAATCACCAGCCGCTGAAAGGCGCCACCGCTCAAAAGCCGCCTCAGTCCCGGGCGGCAGCGGGCCTCGGCGGCAGTGGCAGCATGGGCGGAAGCCAGAAGGGACACGCCGCTGGCAGCGGCCTGCTCCAGAACTTCCTCCTCCTGAGCCTGTCCCAGCTCATCCAGGACCACCACGTCCGGCGCCAGGCTCCGCAAAAGATGCAGGAACGCCCGGCCCTTGGGCAGGCCCAGGACCACGTCGGAATGGGGGCCCAGGTCAAAAGTGGGCACGCCGTCGGCAGGCCCGCTGATCTCGCCGCGCTCGTCCACGATCCCCACCCGCAAAGGCACCCGCCCGGCGGCAGGATCCCCATAGCTCAGGCGCCGGGCCAGCTCCCGCAACAGGGTGGTCTTCCCCGCGCCGGGCGGGGAAAGGATCAGGGCCGAAAACGGCCGGTGTCCCGGGTCAGGCCACAAAAAGGGCAGGACGGCGCCGGCAGCGCCGGGCAGGGGCCGGTGCAGGCGCAGGTTCAGGGAACTGATGTGCCGCACCCCCGCCCGGCCGTCCCGGTCCAGGAAAAACATCCCGCCGATGCCGACGCGATGGCCACCGGGGAGGGTCAAAAATCCCTGCAGCAGCTGGTCTTCCACGGCAAAAAGAGACGCACGGGTCAGGGCGCGTAGGCACGTTGACAGCTCTCCGGCCGTGACGCGGATCCCCGGTTGCCCCGGGCCGGGGAAAAGGGACAGCCCGCCAGCGGTCAAGAGGTAAGGCCTGCCGCCGCGGGTGACGGCGATGGGCTGGCCTGTGCGGAGGCGGATCTCCTCGGCATCCTGCACCTGTGACGCAGGCAAGGCCAGGCAGGCCATCCGCAGGCGCTCCGGGAAATAGGCGCAGATCTGTTCCCAGGGAGGTAGGCCGGCAGGCTGCGGCATGGACATCGGGATCTCCCTCCTCCTCCGGTCAGCTCCGTGGCGGTATGGGCCCGTCCAAGTGGGCTCGAATGGATATATATGGCAGGCCCCGGGGAAATATGCCGGCAGGATTCCGGAGAAGAAGGGCGGGGATTACGGCCGGGATTACATAGAAGTGAAGCTCCCGGCACCGTACCCCGCGGGGGTGGCGGGCCGGGAGCGAAAAGTCTCCGTGCGGCGGCTGGGTTCGGGCTCCGCCCGTGGCCCGGAAGGAACTTTGCTTACGAAGGACTCGGCGGCTCCTGCCGGGCGGTTTTTTCCGCCGGCACCCGGGCGGCAGGGGCAGGCTCCAGTTCAGTGCCGGGGACGCTGCGCGTGGAGAAAACCACTTTGCCGCAGTTGGGGCAAGTCACATCCACATGATCCTCGTACAAAAGCCCTGAATCGAAGGACACCGGTTCGCCACAGTGGGGGCAGTCCATACGCACGGTTTCCTGGTCCGCGTCTCCGCCGCCGTCCTCCCGGTCCTGGTCCTCGTCGTAAAAATCTGTCTGAAGCTCCGTCACGTCGTCGCCCAGAGCTTCCAGGTATTCAATGACTTCCTGCTGGTCGTCCCGCATTTCGTCCACCGAATGGGCCAGATCCCCCAGGACATCCAGCACTTGGCCCCAGAACTGGCGGGTCCGCTCGTCCACTGCGAAATCAGCACCGTTGAGAAGTCCGCGCAGATACGCCACTTTTTCCTTCGCGCTGTCCCCGGCCAAGATCATCCCCTCCCACCGTAGTTTTCCCTGGCAGGAGAGGATTATCCGGTGCCGGGAAGCGGAGCCCCAGTCCTTCCCGCGACCGCGGTGCCCTCAGGCCCGGGAGAGGTAGAGCCCGGTCCGCGTGTCCACCTTGATGACGTCGCCTTCGTTGATGAAGAGGGGGACCTGCACCACGGCGCCGGTCTCCAGGGTGGCGGGCTTGGATCCTCCCGTGGCGGTATCCCCTTTCACCCCCGGTTCTGTGGCGGTCACCTTCAGCTCCACCGTGTTGGGAAGCTCCACTCCGATGGGCTGGCCCTGGTACATTTGGATGGCCAGTTCCATGTTCTCTTTCAGGAAACGGGCTGCGTCGCCCAGCTGCTCCCGGGTCAGCATAATCTGCTCAAACGTCTCCTTGTCCATGAACCAGAACTCATCGCCGCTGCTATAGGAAAAGACCACGTTCTTGTTCTCCAGGTGGGCCCGGGCCACGCGCTCCCCGGCGCGGAACACTTTTTCCTGCACGGCACCGGTCCGCACGTTCTTGAGCCGGGTACGCACAAATGCGGCGCCTTTGCCCGGTTTGACGTGCAGAAATTCCACCACGGTATAAATCTCACCGTCCAGCTCGATGGTTAAGCCTGTCCGGAAATCATTGCTGGAAATCACGCCTGACACTTCCTTTGCCAAGGTTTACAACGCCCAACAAATACCTAAGTGTATTCGAGCCCGGCAGCGCTTTCCCTGCCGGCCGGGCCGTCAAAGCTCGATCAAGTCCTTGGTGGCAGCCGTAAAATCCTGGATTCCGTCGGGCGTCACCCGGACCAGATCCTCGATGCGGACTCCTGCCACACCGGGGAGATAAATGCCCGGCTCCACCGTGACCACCATGTTGGCGGCCAGAGTCTCTTCGCCCGTGGGTCCCAGCCTGGGCCGTTCATGGATTTCCAGCCCCACACCATGGCCAAGCCCATGGCCAAAGTATTCCCCAAATCCGGCCTCGTTGATCACCTGGCGGGCTGCAGCATCCGCATCCCGGCAGGCCACGCCCGCGCGGATGGCCGCCAGTCCCACCTGCTGGGCCTGCAAAGTCACCTCATAAATCTCCCGGGCCTGGCTGGATACAGGCTTCAGCGCCACAGTCCGGGTGAAATCGGAGCAATAGTGGTCCACCACGCAGCCCATGTCGATGACCACCAGATCGCCGGGAGCCAACGGGCGGGTGCCCGGCTGGTGGTGAGGCATGGATCCATTGGGGCCTGCGGCCACAATCAGCGGAAACGAGACGCCGCTGGCGCCTTCTTTGCGCAGGAAAAACTCCAGCTCCAAAGCCACTTCCCGCTCGGTGACCCCCGGTCGCAGGAAGCCCAGGATATGCTCGAACGCCCGGTCCGTCAGCTCGGCAGCCTGCCGGATGGCAGAGATCTCGGCCTCCTCCTTGACCAGGCGCAGATCCTCCACCAGGCCGGTGGTGGCCTCCCAGACGAGATTGGGGAAAAAGTCGCGCCAGGATTGCCATTGCTCCACGGTGAGATGGGAGGCTTCCACGCCCACACGCTGGAACCCATCCTTCTGCAGGGTTTCGGCCAGGGTGTCGCGCAGCCGTTGCGGCACTTTGATCCGCTCCCAGCCGGGGCTTTCCCGTTCCGCCTGTTCCACGTACCGGAAATCCACCAACAGTTGTGCCACGTTCTGGCCCACAATGGCCAGGCCCTCACCCCCGCTGAAACCCGTCAAGTACAGGACATGGGTGGGATTGGTGACGATGAGGCCGTCCAGGCCCTTTTCCCGCAGCGCAGATCTCAGCCGTTCCAGCCGCTTCATGTGTTTCTCTCCTCTTTTTTCTGTTCCCCACGTTCCTTCAAGTATGCCACCAGGGCCTCCAAGGCCAACCTGTATCCCCGGGCTCCGAGGCCGCTGATGACCCCCAGACAGACCGGCGCGGTCAGCGAGCGCTGCCGGAATCCTTCCCGGCCCGCCACGTTGCTGAGATGGACCTCGACGGCAGGCAGCCGTACGGCCGCCAACGCATCCCGTAAGGCCACGCTGGAGTGGGTGTACGCCGCCGGGTTCAGCACGATTCCGTCCGCCCAGGCCGGGGCGGCCTGAACGGCCTCCACCATCTGCCCTTCCCCGTTGAATTGCTGGCAACGCACCTCCACTCCCAGGGCCGCAGCCCGTTCCGCCAATTGAGCATCGATCTGGTCCAGGGTGACGGTGCCATAGATCTCTGGCTCCCGCCGCCCCAGCAGGTTCAGATTCGGACCATGCAAAACCAGGATGTGCCACCTGGGCTTCCTGACCACGGGGCTGGACGCAGGCGCCGCTTCCTCCCGGATCCCGCCCGCCCGGGGGCCGGGCTGGACGGCCTCCGCTCCCCGCAGATCTGCCCCGGCGCCGGCGTTCTCCTGCGCCCGGCGCCCAGCCTCCTGCCAGGCTGCGGCCACCTCTTCCCGGGTCACGTCCTGAACCACCACGGCCTCTCCGAGGCGCTGGGGCAGCACGAAACGGATCCGCCCGCCCTGCTTTTTCTTGTCCCGCTCCATGAAAGGCCACAGTTCCCCGATATCGACGCCTTCATGGTACACCGGCAAGCCGTAGGCCTTCAGGAGGCGGTGGATGGCTGCGCCGTCTTCCCGGGCCAGCATCCCCCGGGCTTCCGCCAGAATGGCGGCCACCTCCATGCCGATGGCCACGGCCTCCCCATGGCGCAAGCTCCCGTAGCCTGCCAGGGCTTCCAGGGCGTGGCCCACGGTGTGGCCCAGGTTCAGCAGCATTCTGGGGCCCGTTTCCCGTTCGTCCGCTTCCACGATGGAAGCCTTGACGGCCACCGCCCGGGAGATCACCTCAGCCAGAACATCCGGGTCGCGCCGCCGCACGGCAGCACTTTCCCGGGCCATCAGCGCCGTCAGTTCCTCATCCCCCAGGATGGCTGCTTTGATGACCTCAGCCAACCCGCTCTGCCATTCGCGGTAGGACAGGGTCTGCAGGGCATCCAGGTCCGAAAGCACAGCCAGAGGAGGGTGAAACGCCCCCACCAGGTTTTTGCCCTGGGGCAGGTTGACAGCCACCTTGCCCCCGATGCTGCTGTCTACCTGCGCCAGCAGGGTCGTAGGAACATCCACCCAGGCAATGCCCCGCATGTACCCGGCAGCCACAAAGCCGGCCAAATCGCCCACCACGCCTCCGCCCAACGCCACGATGGCGCCGTCCCGCGGCAGGGCTGCGGCGGCACACTGCTCCCAGACGAATCCTGCCCAAGACAGGGTCTTGTACTCCTCCCCGTCGGGGATCTCCACCACGCGCGGCTCCAGGCCGGCCCGGCGTAGGCTGGCCCGCAGAGGCTCCAGGTACAGGCGCGCCACCGTGGGATTGGTCACCACCACCACATGGGGTGAGGAAAGCAGGTCCCGCAAGACCTCGCCGGCTCTGGAGATCAGGCCCCTGTCCACGTATACGGAATAGGATCCCCTTCCGGCGGCCACCCTTCGGACTGTCAACTGCCTATTCCTCCGCTTCCGGACTCGCCTTGGCGCGCGGCTGCCCCGGAAGGCCGCGCCACCAGCTGAGAATCTCGCATGCGGTCTGCTCCGGTGTTTTCCCCGCGGTCTGAACGACGCGGTGCGCCTGGGCGTAAAACGCGCGCCTGGCCTTCAGAATCCCGGCCAGGCGCTGAGTCAAAGCCTGCCGCGAGACATGCGGAGCCTGGGAATCTCCCGGGCCCGCCCGAACCACAGACTGCAGAAGCGGCCGCACCTCTCCTGGAGCCAGGCCGCCCTCCTGCTGCAGGATCCTGTCCACCAGCACGGAGGGGGGTGCATCCAGCCAGACCACCCACCCTGCGCCGGCCAGGGCACGCCGGTTCCTTTCGGAGAGGACGGCGCCGCCTCCCGTGGCCACCACCGCCGGTGTGGACCGCAGCAGCTGGCAGGCTTCCTGCACAGCTGCCTCCTCCAGGCGCCGGAACTCCGCCTCGCCTCTTTGAGAGAAGACCTGCGCCACGCTGAGGCCGGTGGTCTGTTCCACCCAGGTGTCCGTATCCAGAAAGGGCACACCGGCCCAGGCAGCCAGCGTACGGCCTACCACCGTCTTACCGGCGCCCATCATCCCCGTCAGGACGATTCCCCCGGCCAGCCGGGCCGGGATGAAATGCTCCAGGCGCTGTATGTACTCGGCGTGGGCCCGGACCAAATCCTCCATGGCATCGCCGCCGAACTTCTCCCGGCAGGCCCCGGCCAGCACCCAGGCCACCATGGCTTCCGCCACCACCGCCGCCGCGGGCACCGCACACACATCGGAACGTTCCACCGCCGCCTTCTGGGCAACCCCGGTCAGGACATTCAGCGAGGGCAAGGGATCATAGAGCGTAGGCAAAGGCTTCATGGCTGCCCGCACCACGATGGGTTCGCCGTTGCTGACGCCCCCCTCGATGCCGCCCGCCCGGTTGCTGGGCCGCCGGAAGAATCCATCCTCGCCGGGCTCAGCCGGAAGAATGGGGTCATGCACCTCCCCTCCGGGCAATGCGGCCGCGGCCATTCCCATCCCGATCTCCACACCCTTGATGGCCGGGATGCTCATGAGCGCCTGGGCCAGCAGCCCGTCCAGGCGTCTGTCCCACTGGGCATAGCTGCCCAGCCCGGGCGGTACGTGGCAGGCAACCACCTCCACGACGCCGCCCAACGTCTGGCGGGCCGCCCGGGCCTGGTCTATCGCCTGTTGCATAGCCTGGGACGCCGCACGATCCGCGCAACGCACCGGCGATGCCTCCGCGGCCTGCCACCAATCGTGCGCCGGGTCCTGATACGCCGCATCCGGCGCCGACGGCGCCTGAACTGCGCCGATGGCCAGGACGTGGCTGCGGATCTGGATACCCAGGGCCCGCAGCAACTGGGCCGCCACAGCCCCCGCCGCCACCCGGGCCGCTGTCTCCCGGGCGCTGCCACGTTCCAGCACATCCCGCAGATCATGGTGCCCGTACTTCAGCCCTCCGGCCAAATCGGCATGCCCCGGGCGCGGCACGGAGACCACCCGGGACACCTGCTGCAGCCTGGGGTCCGCCAGTACCTCCACCGCTGGTTGTGGAGCTGCTTCGCCGCCGGCGCCGGCAAACGGCTCCATGACCGGCTGCCACCGCTCCCAGTCTCGATTCTCGATCTCCAGGGTCACCGGGCCGCCCGTGGTACGGCCGTGCCGCACGCCGGATATGAAACGGGCGCGATCCGCCTCGATCCGCATCCGGCCCCCGCGCCCATACCCCTGCTGGCGGCGCCACAGCTGTCTGTCGACCGCCCCCTCGGCCAGCTCCAGCCCCGCAGGGAGGCCCTCCAGGATCACCACCAGCCGGGGCCCGTGCGATTCCCCGGCCGTCAACATACGCAACAAGCTCAGCCTGCACCCTTTCCACCCGGCCTGCCGCTCCTGCCGCGATTCAGCCAGTCCCACGCTGATCCGGCCCGTGATGAGGATGGGCCTGTACGATGCTGGCCGCCTCGTACATGGCTTTCACCACATCCACCCGTAGTTGCCGGTTCACCTGGACTTCGGCATCGGCCCGGATGCTTCCTTCCTCACTGGTGACATAATGCCCCGGAAGGCGGTTCAACGTCAGCGCCAGCAGGTCGTCGCGGCAGCGGGAACAGCGGCAGAACTCGGGATGGTTGGCCACATAGTTGCGGTATTCCTGGAGCACCACGTTTTCCACGTAATTTCTCAGGGCCATCGCAATCACCCTTTGCTCAGGCATCGGAACGGGCCAATGCCTGTTCTACTGCCCCCCTCATCTCGGCCAATGGCGCCGCCAGTTGGGTCCAGATGCTGAAAGCGGCGGCTCCTTGATGGACAAGCATGGATTCGCCGCCTACGGCAAGAACCCCTTCTGCCCGGGCTGCAGCCAGCAACGCGGTCTCCCGGGGATTGTAGACCAGATCGTACACAGCCCGCAGGCTGCGCAGCCATTCTGCCGGGACCAAGGGCGTGGACTCCACCCGGGGCCACATCCCGTAGGGCGTGGTGTTCACCAGCAACTGGGCGGGTTGCACCACAGCCCCAGCCTCCGCTGGACGCTGCAGAAGTCCCCAATCGAGACGGCAATCCATCTGCCATTCCCCAGCCAGCCGGGCCAGGTGCTCCGCAGTATGCTGGGCTTGCTCTGCGCGCCTGGCCAACACCGTGATGCTGCGGGCACCTGCCTGCAGCAAAGCGACACCCACGGCCAGGCAGGCGCCGCCTGCCCCCAACAGCACGCAATCCCAGCCGCATACGTCCAGGCCGTACTCTTCCAAACTGGCCAGAAAACCGCTGACATCCGTGTTGTATCCCACCAGCCGGCCGCCATCGTTGTGGATCGTGTTGACGGCGCCGGTGGCTGCAGCCAGCGGGCTGATTTCATCGAGGTACTCCATGACCTGGCTCTTGTAGGGAATGGTCACATTGGCCCCCAGCAGGTCCAGGGCTTTGAGTCCCTGCACAGCCCAGGAGAGATTCTCTGAGGCCACCGGAAAAAGCAGGTACACACCGGGAAAGCCTGTGGCGCGGAAGGCCGCATTGTGCATGAGCGGAGACAACGAATGGGCTACGGGGTATCCGATGAGCCCCACGGCCCGCAGGCGGCCGCGATCAGATGCTTCTGCCACCGGTTTTGCCCTGCTTATTTCCCGCGCCATGAAATCCCTTCGCCCTCTTCCCGGATCCTTCAGCGCCACCGGCGCAGCCGTCCCATGTCCCGGCTGCGCGGAACCCCGGCCCCGGGGCCCTCGTGGAACCTGGGCCCCACCTGGGCAGGCCGTACCTCGGTGCGGACGCCCTGGGGGATGCTCAGCCGCAGGCGCAGGGCCGCCCGGCGCACCGACACCCAACCTACGCCCGCGATGGCCAGGTCCTGGCCGGGCTGCAGGCCCACAGTCTCCTCCTGCCAGCCCAGGCTCTCCACCTCCTGCCTACAGGCGGCATAAGGGGGAACCAACCACAAGCCGCAGTTGCGTTCCCATACCTGTCTCCAGCGGTCCGACGTGGTGCGATGAACCCGCACTTCCGACGAAACAAAAACCAGCAGCACCGAGTCCGGACCCTCGACAGCTGCCACGTCCAGGGCCGCCACACCCCCCAGGAGCAGCGTCTGCCCCGGGCGCAGTCGATAAAGGCGCGTATGCAAGGGATGGGACGGCACCAACGGCAGCGCGCAGCCGGGACTCAGCAGATCCGTGAGGCGGCCGCCGGGCACGATACCCGGCGTATCCATGAGCTGTATGGACAAATGTGGCAGGTCCAGGAAGATATTCCCCTGCGTGGTGCCGGCCAGGCGGGAGACCGTAGGACCGCCGGCAGGCGGGCCCTGGGGCCGTTGCCAACCCAGGAAGAACCTGGTCAAGGTGGATTTGCCGGTGTTGGTGGCTCCCGCCACTGCGATCAAGGGATGCCGCTTCTGCTCCACCAATCCCAGGCTGGCGGAAAGAAGTTGCTGCAACCCCCTCCCGTGCCGGCTGTCCGCCAGGAGGGTTTCTGCCGGCTCCAGGCCACAGGCTTGCAGCCTGGCCTGCAACCACTGGCGCACCTCGCTGAAGGAAGCACGGCTGGGCAGCAGATCCGCCTTGTTGCCCACGCAGATGAACGGCTTTCCCGCCAGCCATTGGCATAGGCGGCCGTCGAGGCTGCCGCAGACGTCGGCCAGGTCCACCACGATCCAGGCCAGGTCACACCGCTGCAGGGCCTCTCGGGCCAGCTGGGCCAGGTATTCCGGCCCCACGGCTGTGGAGGCCTGCTCCCCGTAATTGCGGATGCGGTAGCACCTTTGGCAGATCACGTTCTCGCCCCGGTCCCACACTTCGGGCGGAACATATCCCGGCGCAGCCGGGTCGTGGATCTGCAGCGGGGCGCCGCATCCCGGGCACCTGTCTGAGCGGCCCTGGCCCTGGCTGTCGAATTCAGGCGGCAGTTTGTTTTCCCCGTTCATTGCACGTCTAAGCCCCATTCCTGAGAAAGGCGCCGCTCCGCCCACCGCAGAAAGCGGGTGTGAGGCATCTCGCGGGGTGAAAGGGGTTGCACCCAGATGGTGAATAACCCCGCAGCGTTGCCCCCGGCCACGTCCGTAAACAGCTGATCCCCCACCACGGCGGTTTCCGCCGGCCCCGTACCCAGCTGGGCCAAGGCCTTGCGGAACCCGGAAGGCAGAGGTTTCCAGGCGGTAGACAACGCAAAAATCCCCAGGCGACGGGCCACCGCGTGGGCACGCCGCCCCACGGAATTGCTGAGGATGGCCAAGCGAAAGCCCCGGCGCCGGGCCTCCTTCACCCATTGCGCCGTGGCGGCGCTGACTTCCCAACCGTTCCAAGGAACCAATGTGTTGTCCAGGTCCAGCAGGATCCCGCGGATTCCCTGCTGTGTCAAGACCCCGAGATCAATGTCGGCCACAGTGGGCACCGCCATCCGGGGACGCAGGCGATTTTTCCACAAAGCCCGCTCGCTCCTTGGCCGGCCTACACCGCCGGCGAGGGAGCCGCAGTGTCCACCGGCCTATTGGAATCCGTCGGCACAGAGATCTTTATGCAGCTTATTTATAGCCCGCTTTTCTATGCGGGACACATAGGAGCGGGAAATCCCTAGCGCCCGGGAGATCTCCCGCTGGGTCCGCCGCACTCCCGACAACAGCCCATAGCGCAGTTCTAAAACCCGCTTCTCGCGGCTGGAGAGATTGCCCAGCTTCTCGTAAAGCTTTTCCTGCTCCACCTGGGTCTCCACCTGCTGGGCCACCACATCGGGGTCCGTGCCCAGAACGTCCAACAGGGAGATCTCATTCCCCTCCTGATCCGACCCGATGGAATCATAAAGCATCACTTCGGAACGCAAGCGCTTACTGGCCCGCAGGTGCATGAGGATCTCGTTCTCGATGCAGCGTGCGGCATAGGTGGCCAGCCGGGTACGCTTGTGGCGGTTGAATGTATTTACCGCTTTGATGAGGCCCACCGTGCCGATGGAGATCAAATCCTCCGAATCCTGGCCGGCATAGTCGAACTTTTTCACGATGTGGGCCACCAGCCGCAAGTTGCGCTCCACCAGCACGTTCCGGGCTTCCTTGTCCCCTTTTTCCCAGCGCTCCAGGAAATGTTCCTCCTCTTCCGGGGAGAGGGGCTGGGGAAAAGCGCCTCCACCG
This sequence comes from Bacillota bacterium, assembly GCA_014896355.1. Lineage (GTDB taxonomy): Bacteria > Bacillota > UBA5301 > Bu52 > Bu52 > Bu52. Next base: position 80,400 of record JADBKO010000001.1, on the reverse strand, counting down.
CTGACGAACGAAACGAGGAACCACAGACCGTGCGTGGCCCAGGCCAGCAATGCCGCCAGACAGGGAACCACAACGACCCCTCCCTGCACAGAGCTCCCTATCATGGTATGTGGCTTGCTTGCGCCCGGTGCCGGAAGGGGGCCCGGAAAAAACTGTCAAACCCGGCCTAGCGGCCTGACCTGCCGGCCTCCACCTGCCGCTGCGCCAGCAAATGGGCTTTGTACCCCCGGCTGAAGATGTGTGTTCCATCGCCCCGGGCCACGAAATAGTAATAATCCACCCGGGCCGGGAACATGGCCGCCTGCAGGGAAGCCTTGCCCGGGTTGTTGATGGGACCCGGTGGAAGGCCCGGGTTCTGATACGTATTATAAGGCGACGGAGTGTGGATATCCTGCAGGTTCAGCCGTTCTTTGTGGTGGCCCAGAACGTACTCCACCGTGGCACAGGATTGTAGATACATGCCCCGTTGTAACCGGTTGAGAAACACGCCGGCGATGATGGGGCGTTCCCGATCCACCATGGCCTCCCCTTCCACCAGGGACGCCAAGGTCACCAACTGGTACAAGCTGTAACGGTCCCGCAGCGGGCTCTTGGCGTACAAAGGGCGGGCCACCTGCAACGCCTCCTCCACCATCTGGCGGATCAAAGCCGCAGGATCCTGGCCGTCGTAGATCTCATACGTATCCGGAAAGAGAAAGCCCTGCAGGGAAGGGGCACGACGCAACTCCTCCGGGACCTGCCCGGCAAAGACGGCTTCGGGCCGGTCCACCAGCTCCAGAAACCGGCGCGGGTCCAGCAACCCTCTCCAGGCCAAACGCTCCGCCATCTGTCTGGCGGTATATCCTTCCGGAAAGGTTACCCAGTGCGTGATCACCGCGCCCCGTTGCAACCCACTCAGAACTGCGTGCAAAGAGGACTTGCGGGTGAAGGCGTAATCGCCCGCCTGGAGATTTCGATCCAGGCCGGTCAGCCGCGCCGCCGCCACGAATGCCCAGGCCGGAACCTTCAACCCGGCCTTTTGTAGGATCACACCGATCTGCCAGGCACCGGCCCCCGGCGGGATATGTACCAGGACCTCCCCTGCCGCCTGATCCGCCGGGGTCGCAGGTTGCTGCCACGCATAATACACCGTCGCCACGGTTACGACGGACAAAAGAAACACAGCAGCCACGGCCCAAGCCAGCACCTGAGTCAGACGCCTGCCCATCGGGGGACGGGATAGCATCTGGGACGGGAGCCGGCTCGCAGCCGTGGCCGTCGGTACGTGCGCTGCCATTTCCCCACCTCAGCCCCTATTATACGGGTCGCCGGGGGGATTGGCAATTCCTGGGTGCGCCGGCGCTTTGCCAGGCTGCAGGCGCCACGACTGGGCGCTCACGCAGCACTCCCGGCCCAGCCCAGCGCAGACGCACAGGCCCTTACTCCTGATCCTCCTGCTCCTCTGCCTCCATGAAGGCATCCGCTACCCGGGAGAATTCTTCCTCGTCCTCGATGTCCACCAGCAGATCCTCGCCGTCCTCATCGGATTCCACCCGGAATATGAAGGAGTCCTGCGGCGTCACCAGAGCGTACGCCTTCCCCTCCAGCTCCAAGCGCCGTTCCACCTTGAAATGATGCTCCACACCCTCATCGTCAACGAGGGTCAGGATTTCCTCGTCCTCCTGCATCGCGTTCATCTCCATTCCGGGCCTCTGCATTCCCACATTCTGGGCCACAGGGCCCTTCTTTATACCGACCAGCTGAATCCCTGCGGGCCAGGAACGTCTGCAGGATCAGCGCAGCCGCAACGTGATCCGCCAGCTGCCGGCGCCGTGCCCGACTGAGGTCGGCCTCCAGCAGGCTTTTTTGCGCCATCACCGTCGTCAGGCGTTCATCGCAGAAAAACAAGGGCACCTGGGGACAGGCCTTGCGCAGGCGGGCCGCCAATTCCAGGCTGGGATGACTGCTGGCGCCCACGCTTCCCTTCATGTGGCGGGGAAGCCCGAGCACCACAGCCACCACTTCCTCCTGCTGAATGATGGCCGCGAGGGCTGCCACGTCCGCACGCCAGCTGGAGCGTTCCACCGTGGTGTAGGGCTGGGCGATGTTCTGTGTTGGGTCGCTCATGGCCACCCCGATCCTGCGCGTGCCTACATCCAGCGCCATGACTCGGCCCGGACGTTGCAAGTCCGCCGCAGCCCCGTCCCCAATCTGTCTCATGCCGGACGCGCCATCCAGGCCCCCTTCTTCTGGCGGATTCTCCAAACTAAACAGCCTTCCTTACCGCTCCATTAAAACACGGGCGAGGTCCGGATGCAAGAGCCACCTCACTGCTGCGCCTCCGGCACCGCCCCGAAGGGTGCCGGCGGCGTGGCCACCACGACGTTCACCCACCGGGCCCAGGGTGGAAACCGCCCGGCCTTGCTGCGGTCCACGCGCACCTGCCCCACGCCCCGGAGCCCTGCGAGCAGCTGCTCTGCCCGCTCCACCGGCTGGCCCTGCAGCCGCCTTTGGATGTCCGCCACGTCCGGACGGATGATCGCCGCATCGCGGGCTGTGCCGGTCAGGCGGACCTCCCCGGTTGGTTGCAGTTCCGCCCGCCAGGACACCAATTGCGGGCTGGGGGTGGCAAACAGCTTGCCGGCGCCGTTGCCGACGGCAAGCTGGCGCCGCACCGCCGTTTCCACCAATGTCTTCGGCAAGGACCACCCGGAGACCGTAACCGTGGCTTGGCCCTGCAGTTCGGGGACCTCGTCGCCCACCTTTGCCGCCGGAAGAAAGTCTGTCAACTGGATGCCCCTGGGTGCGGGCAAAAGAAGGTCACCTTTGCTGAGCAGAGCCCGGAGGCGGCTTTCCGCTTGCTGTCCGGCCAACTGCTGCAGCTTCGCCCGCAGGCTTTGCACATCGGTTTGCGCCACCGCAGGCATGATCCGGACTTTCCCGCCGCTGAACGGCTCGGGATTCACCACGGCCAGCCTGGCCACGTCCCCGGAAGCCCCCACCCACCGGGTGATGGTCCCTGGGCCCACGTTGCCGCTCTCGCCGGGCGCCACAGCCACAGCCTGAGCCAGGGCACGGCCGGCCTGGGTGGCCACCGGAACCCCCAGAAGCCGCTCGGTCTGAGCCGGCGGCACCACCACAGCCTGGGAGAGGGTGAATTCCACCCCGCCGGCGGTGGCCACCCGGGCCCCTGCCGGAACCCGGCGGGCCTCCGCCGTATTGTTGATGAGCAAAATCTGCCCCGTGGAGGGCGCCAGAGGCTCCACTTTCTGTCCCGAGACGGACACCCGGCCCTTCACCACGAAGGTGGTTTGAATGGGCCGGGCGGTCAAAAGGCGGGGAGAGCCGTCCACGGCCTGACCGGTGCCGGGCAAAAGAGCGTCCTTGCCGGCGTGGGCCGGCGCCTGACTCCCCGCCAAGGCCGGGGCGACCGCCGGGGACCCTGCCTGGACCCCGTCCCCTGCATCGGAAGTGGAGGCCAACACCACCGTAAGCCGGAAGAAGCCCTCGTAGGGAACCACCTGGGGACACACCGTCACTGTGGCTCGCGGCATCGTTCCCCAGGCTGCTCCCGCGGCCAGTATGAACAAAACAGGAAGGATCAAGACATGATGGATGCGAGGTCGCACGGCCCACCGGCGCCGGGGGTTCGGCCGGGCGGACGCACCAGAGAGGCCCGGGCGGTCCGTCCCGGCTGCCCCGGACGGGAGGCTGGCGGTGATCCGTCCCGGCATTTCCCTTTTGGGCGGCTCGGGAGTAGACGGAGACAGGCCTACCGCTTCCCATCCCAGAGCCCGGGCTGCCTGAAGCAGGGCCGGACTTCCACCGCGCAAGACCATCCGCAGCCCGCGGCGGCGGGCAGCCAGATCCAGCAGTTCCAGGTCAGCGGGGCTTTCCAGGCAACTCTGCCCTGGCTCCAGCCAAAGCTCCACCCGGACGCCGCCACAATGCTCCAGCTGCCGCAGCACTCCTGTCAGACGGCTGGCCGGGCCTACCAGAATCTGCATGTCACCGCCTCCGGCAATATCCTTTGGGCTGGGGTCGGCTTCCACCCCTTCCGAGTATTGCCATCTCAGGGGCAGCTCATACCTGCAGGTTCAGCCTCATGGCCCCTTGACGGGGCTATGAACGGGGGACGCGGCAGAGGGCAGAGTTTCCCCGCCCGCCTAGCCTCCCGCCTGCTTGAGGTAGGTTTTTACCAGCTCCTCCAGCAGCTCATCGCGTTCCAAACGCCGGATAAGGCTGCGTGCCCCCCGGTGGGAGGTGATGTAGGTTGGGTCTCCGGACAACAGGTAACCGACGATCTGGCTCACCGGGTTGTAGCCTTTTTCCTGGAGGGCCTGAAACACCGCCAACAGCACGCCACGAGCGTCGCGTGGCTCCTCATCCACCCGTTGGAACCGGCGGGTCTGTTCCCAGTTATCCTCCACGGCCTTCACCCCAGCCTGACCCTTTTGCACCGGGCCTTCCCCCTCTCAAGGCTCCGGACGGCCTTGGTGTCCCTCATGTCTGCGCCCCAAAGGGTGCCTTTCTTTAAGCACCCAAGCGGCGGACAGCCTCCTGTCGTACGCTGTCCAGGGCTTCACCCAAACGCTCCGGATTCCGGCCGCCAGCTTGGGCCATGTCCGGCCGCCCGCCGCCACCGCCGCCCGCAATCTGAGCCGCCTTGCGCACCAGCTCTCCCGCGTGCAGGCCCCGCTGCACCAAATCCGGCGTAACCATGGCCAGGAACAGGGCCTTGCCCTGGGATACGGTTCCCAGGACCACCACCGCCGGAGCCAGGCGGGCTTTGAGCTCATCCCCCATCCGGCGCAGAGACTCCGGATCCACGTTCTCCACTGTGGCCACCAGCACCCGGGCGCCGCCGACCACCGCCGCCTGCTGCGCCAGCCTCTCCGTAATGGCCTGAGCCTCGCTTTTTCTGGCGGCAGCCAGCTGGCGGCCGAGCTCCTGGTTCTCCTGGAGAAGATGCTCCGTGCGCTCGTAGACCTGCGCCCATCCGACCCCCAACAAGCGGGCGGCCTGATGCAGGACCTGCTGTTGCTGGCGCACCCACCGCAAGGCTTCCGGACCTGTGACCGCCTCGATGCGGCGTACGCCGGCCGCCACGGCTCCCTCGGACACCACCTGGAACAGCCCGATCATCCCCGTGCGGCCCACATGGGTACCCCCGCAAAGCTCCCGGCTGTACTCGCCCATGCTGACGACGCGGACCTGTTCGCCGTACTTCGCCTCGAAAAGGGCCATGACATCCATCTTTTCCGCTTCCGCCCGGCTGGTCACCAACGTCTGCACCGGGTCATCCCGCACGACCCACTCATTGACCAGATCCTCCACCCGGGCCAGCTCATCCGGGGACAGAGGCTGGAAATGGGTGAAATCGAAGCGCAGCCGCTGCGGCGTCACCAACGATCCGGCCTGGTGCACATGCTTGCCCAGGACCTGCCGCAAAGCCGCCTGCAGCAGGTGAGTGGCAGAGTGGTTGCGGGCGGCCCCCGCCCGGTCCGCGGCGTATACCGACGCCAAAACCTGATCTCCGGTGCGCAACACGCCGCTGGTGACCTTGCCGCGGTGCACAATGAGGCCTTCGGCGGGACGCTCCACGTCCTCCACCGTCAGCTGGCCGGAGGCGGCGGTAATTGTTCCCGTATCCGCCACCTGCCCGCCGCCGGAGGCATAAAACGGGGTCTTGTCCAGAATCAGGTCCACCGACTCGCCGGTCTGCGCCTCTGCGACCTCCTGCCCGTCCCGGAGAAGAGCCAGCACCGTGCTGTGGGATTCCAGGGTATCGTAGCCCACGAACCGGGAGGCGAATTTCGCCGCCAGGGAGAGTCGCTTGTCTGTGTCCACATCCACATAGTTGGTCTCCTGCCGGGCCGAGCGAGCCCGTTCCTTCTGCTGGCGCATGGCCTCCTGGAAGCCCTCCGTATGCACCTGCATGCCCCGTTCTGCGGCGATCTCCCGGGTCAATTCCAGCGGAAAGCCATACGTGTCATAAAGGCGGAAGGCGTCCTGGCCCGAAACCACAGACTGCCCCTGGCGGGCCAGGCGGTCCAGGATCTCGTCCAGCAGCGCGCTGCCCTGGTCCAGCGTGGCCTGAAACCTCTCCTCCTCTTGGGCCACGATTTTCAGAATAAAGCTGCGTTTTTCCTCCAGCTCGGGATAGGCCGAGGCCATTTTGTCGATGACGGTGCCGCATACGCTGGCAAAAAAGGGTCCGTGCAGGCCCAGGTTGCGGCCGTAACGCAGGCCCCGCCGCAAGAGCCGCCGCAGCACGTACCCGCGCCCTTCGTTGGAAGGCAAAATCCCGTCGCCCACCATAAAAGTAACGCTGCGGGCATGGTCTGCGATGACCCGCAGGGCCACATCCGCCTCATGGCTCTGGCCATACTGGACATGGGCCAGCCCCGCCGCTTTGTCCACCACCGGCCGCAAAAGATCCGTGTCGAAGGCCCCTGGAACCCCCTGCATCAGCGCAGCCACCCGCTCCAGACCCATGCCGGTGTCGATGCTCTTCCGCTCCAGCGGCTGATACTGCCCGTTCTCATCCCGGTGGAACTGGATGAACACCAGGTTCCAGATCTCCAGCCAACGGTCGCAGCCGTGGGTCAGGTCACAGTCGGGTTCGCTGCAAAAACCGGGGCCGCGGTCCACGAAAATCTCCGAGCAGGGGCCGCAGGGACCCACTCCGATCTCCCAGAAATTCGTATCCTTGCCCAGCCGGAAGATGTGCTCCGCCGGGACGCCGATCGCCTGGTTCCAAATCCGAAAAGCCTCGTCGTCATCCAGATAGATCGTGACCCGCAGTTTCTCCTTCGGCAGCTGCAGGACTTGAGTCACGAACTCCCAGGCCCAGGCAATGGCCTCTGTCTTGAAATAATCGCCAAAGGAGAAATTCCCCAGCATCTCGAAGAACGTCAAATGCCGTGCGGTCTTGCCTACGTTGTCAATGTCCGGCGTGCGGACACACTTCTGCGCGGTGGTCACCCGCCGCCTGGGCGGCTCCGCCCGCCCCAGAAAGTACGGTTTGAAAGGCACCATCCCCGCAGCGGTCAAGAGGAGCGATGGGTCGTTGTGGGGGATCAAGGAGGCGCTGGGCAGCCTCAGATGTCCCTTGGACTCGAAGAACTGCAGGTATTTTTCCCGGATTTCCGCGGCCAGCAAAATGAGGACCTCCCAGATTCTACCAACATCGGCTCGTTCCATGAGTATTCTAATCTTACACCAAGCGAAAAAAACTTGTCAACGCAGGGTGCCTCCCCGAGCCTGTGAAGCGCGCTTTCAGCGGGACCGGCTGCTGGCCAGGTAGCGCAGGGCATGGCGGAAGACGATGCGCAAGGTGGCCAGCGCCGGAACTCCCAGGATCATCCCGGCCAGGCCCAGGAAGCGCTGGCCCACCAGCACCGCCAGAATGACGGCCAAAGGATGCAAACCCACCCTCCGCCCCACAATGCGCGGGCTCAGGACGCTCCCCTCCACCTGGTTGGCCACCACAAAGACGGCCACGGCGTAGGCCACGGTCCAGGGGGAAAACGTGGCAGCCACGGCCACGGCGGGCACTGCGCCGATCACCGGGCCGAAATAAGGGATGAGATCGAAAACCCCGGCCAACAGACCGATGACCCAGGCATACGGCAGGCCCATAAGGGTCAGCCCTAAACCGATGAGCCCCCCCACGCACAGGCCCACGATGACCTGGCCGCGGAAGAAACCGGCCAAGGCCTGGTCCAATTCGCCGAGAAACTGCACCACTCCGTGGCGGTTTTGCACGGGAATGGAAGCATAAAGCTCCTGCTTGAAATAGGGTAGATCCCGGGTGATGTAATACGCCAGCACCGGCGCCAGGAGCATGGAGAACGCGTGGCCCAAAAGGCCCATCACACCCTGAACCGCCTGATGCGCCAGGGTGCGGGCCGCCTGGCGGGCACTGGCCAGAAGCTCATCTCCGGCGGCCCGCAGAGTGTCTGGAAACTGGATGCCCCGGTAATGGGCATGGAAGGATTGCACGGCCTTTTCCAGCGTGTTAAAGAGCTGCGGCAGGTTGGCGATCAGCTGCTCCGACTGCAAAGCCAGGATCGGCACCACGTAGAACCCGGCCAGCAGGGCCAGCACAGCGATGAGAGAATAGCTGGTCAGGACCGCCGTGGGCCGCGGCAGGCCGCGCCGCTCCAACAGCTCCACCATGGGCAGCGTCAGGTAGACGATGATGACGGCCAGGATCAGCGGGAACAATAATGGGCCCAGGGCTGCGAGGACGAGGCTGAACGCCAGCAATGCGCAGGCCACCCAAAGCCACGAACTCCAGGGCCGCGATCGCTGGCCGCCCGACCTGGGCGGCGGGTTCGGGGGCGTGGGATGCGTGGGATTCCTCCTCCCCGCTGGCCCGCGTCCGCGGGCCCGGGATTACGCCTGGCCCCTTAGGCGGCGGAAAATCTGGGCGCCTGCACGGGATCGGTCGCCACCGCCGCCGGGCAAAGCCGCCTGCGCGGAACCCGCCGCTTTTTGTAAGCCACGGCCCATGCGTACGCGCTGGCGTGCCAGAAGACCGGCCGTTTCAGCCAGCAGGGCCTGCCTGCGCCAATGTGTGGCATAGCGGCCCCAGCGCAGGAACGTCCGGCCAGCCTGCCGCCGCCAGCGCTGTACCCGGCCCGCCAAGGTCCGCTCTTGCATGCGCCGGCGTTGCCTCCAGAAATAGGCAGCGGAGAGAATCCCCCCCGCGAGGCCTCCGAGCAACAATAGTCTCAACGTACGCAAGGCTCTTCTCCTTTCCGAAGCAACCAGATTCCTCGCAAAAGCGGTTCCGTCACGGCCTAAACGTTACCGCGTGGGCGGAGCCTCCGACGGCCCCGGGCGGGCGTTCTCCGGACCGGCGTCCGGCTGTGCCGGCGGTGCCGCCGTCTGCGCCTCCGGACCGGATTGCGGTGGTTCCAGCAGGGCCCGTCGCGGGCCCACGGCCAGCAGCCCCGACAGCGGCACGGCCTTCCGCCCGTGGATCACGTCTTCGATGAGTCCCTGGGACAGCTCCACCGCTTCTAGAGTTCCCCGGCGGGTGTCGATCCAAACATCCTCCCAACGGCCCAGGGGCCTGCCGCTGCCATCCGCCACCCGCAGGCCACAGAGGCCGGGGCCGCCTCCGTCCGGTCCGTCTCCCACCAGCCGCAGCCAATTCGCCGTGTCTGCCGGCTGCGGTTTCTCCGGCCCCCGCTGGGGATCCACCCCCGTGAGCACCACGGCCGCCTGCTCCAGGCGGTCACTCGGGTCCACCGGCAGTGTCACCCTTTGATCGCCGGTCTCCACCAGCAGGCCCGCCAGGCGGCCCTGGGACAGATCCAGCCAAAGGTCCGCCACATGCCCCAGAGTGGGGCCGTCGGACCGCCCCGCCCGCACCGGCAGTCCCAGCAACTCCCGTCCAAGCCGAACCGGTTCTTCGCCCATATGCTTACGGCACGCTCACAATCCTTCTTTTTCCGTCCGGCGGGTTCCGCCGCTGTATAGGTTCGCGCCGCCTCGCCCGGCTAGGGCCGCGGCCCGGACCCGGAGCTGCCACGGACCGGCATGCCCAAAGCCCGCAGCACCGCCCGGAGAGATTGATCCGCCTGGGACGTGCTCCAACCATGCCGGGCCAGAAACATGGGAGACCAGGCGGGCCGGATTTCCAGGCTGGACAGCCCGCGGCCCAACTGGCCCATCTGGTAGATGGAGTGCAGATAGGAGTAGTTGCCGGCGGTGGCCAACACCGTCAGCAGGCCGATGACCGCCAGCAGGCCGAAGATCAGGCGCAGCAGAACGCGGGCTCCCCTCCGGCCCCGCCGGGATTGCCAGCCGCGGCCCTGCATCATGGCTTCGCAGCCCCCTGCGGGAAGCGGCCACCCACACCCATCACCTCAAGGATAGTATGGCCTGCGAGCCTGGGGTTATGAGGCCTTCGTCACGGGCAGAGGCCGCTCGATGGTGGCGCCGCCCACCAGCCGGTCGCCCTGGTAAAACACCGCCGCCTGCCCAGGGGTGACGGCCCTCTGCGGCTGGTCGAAGTAGCAGGCCACCTGCCCGGGTCCAGGCCCGGGTTCAATGCGGGCGGGCACAGGCTTGCTGTTGTAGCGAATCTGGACTTCCACCTTCAACGGCCCTGCGAGTTCCGGCACGCTGACCCAATTGGCATGGCTTCCGAGAAGCCCTGCCCGCCAGACCTCCCGGGCTGTGCCCACAATGACGGCATTGCGTTCCGGGTCCAGATCCACCACATACAAAGGCTCGCAATAGGACAGGCCCAATCCTTTGCGCTGCCCGATGGTGTAAAAGGCAATGCCCGGATGTTCGCCCAGCTTGCGCCCGGCGGTGTCCAGGATGGGCCCCGGCTTCCGGACATCCGGCGCCACCCGGCCCAGGAAATCCCGGTAATTGTTGCTGGGCACAAAGCAGATCTCCTGCGACTCGGCTTTGTGAGCCACCCTCAGGCCCAGACGCTCTGCCACCGCGCGGGTCTGGTCCTTGGTAAAGTCCCCCAGCGGGAACAGGATATGGGCCAATTGCTCCTGATCCAGGCTGTAGAGGACGTAACTCTGGTCCTTGTGGCGGTCGCGGCCCCGCAGCAAGAGGTAACGGCCGCTGGCGGGATCCCGCAGGATCCGGGCATAGTGCCCGGTGGCCACGTGGCTGGCGCCGATGGCCTCCGCATGCCGCAGCAAAGCGGCGAACTTGATATCCTTGTTGCAGCGGATGCAGGGGTTGGGCGTACGGCCGCGGCGGTACTCGGCCACGAAATCATCGATCACGTGGGTCTGAAAGATCTCCTGATAGTTCAACACGTAATAAGGAATTCCCAGCGCCCAAGCCACCTGCCGGGCGTCGGTGACAGCGCCCAGCGAGCAGCAGCCGCCTTCCCGCTCCGTTTCCGGCAGATCGCTGGGCCAAACCTGCAGGGTGACACCGATGCACTCATATCCTTGCTGAACCAAGAGGGCGGCGGCTACGCTGGAATCCACCCCCCCGCTCATGGCCACCACCACCCGGGGCGCGCCCGGTGCTCTGGAGACGGGCGGACGCACCGGTTCCGGCGTGGTGTGCCTGTCCGATCCCATCAACGCATCCTTGTTTGAAATCTGATGACGCAAAGGCTTTGACTCCCCACCTGTGCACAGAGGGTGATCTTTCCCACTGGCCGGGACTTACTGCCGGCTTTGGGCCCCTTGGGCTGAAATGGCGCGCAATCGTTCCAGTATGCCCGGCAGGACGGACAACACCCGATCCACATCGGCCTCAGTGTTTTCCCGGCCCAGGCTGAAGCGCACAGATCCCCGGATCCACTCTCCCGGCACTCCCATGGCTTTCAGCACGTGGGAGGGCTCCAGGGATCCGGAGGTACAGGCAGACCCACCCGAGGCGGCGATCCCTGCCAGGTCCAGGTTGACCAGCAAGGGCTCGCTTTCCACCCCGGCAAAACTCACATTCACATGGCCGGGCAGCCGGCGCTCCGGATGGCCGTTCAGGCGCGTACCGGGCAGGCGGAGCAAGCCTTCCTCCAGTCTGCGGCGCAGCGACCGGATATGGGCGGTCCGCTCCGTCATCTCCGCCTGGGCCAGCCGAAGGGCCGCTGCCAAGCCCACGATGCCCGGAATATTCTCCGTTCCGGCCCGCCGGGTCCGCTCTTGGCCGCCGCCGTGAATGAGAGGCTGCAGCCGCACGCCCTTGCGGACGTACAGCGCCCCCGCGCCCTTCGGCCCGTAAAACTTGTGGGCGGAAAGGGAAAGCAGATCCACGCCCAGCTCCCGCACGTGAACCGGCACCGCCCCCACGGCCTGCACGGCATCCGTGTGAAAGAGGACGCCCCGTTCCCGGCAAAGGGCTGCCAGTTCCGCCACGGGCTGCAGAGTCCCCACTTCGTTGTTGGCCATCATGATGGACACCAGGGCGGTATCGGGCCGCAAAGCAGCAGCCAGATCCGCAGGCCGCACCTGGCCGTATTCATCCACGGGAAGCACCGTGACCTCGTATCCCTGCCGGAGCCAGAACTGACAGGTATACAGCACCGCGTGGTGCTCCACCGCCGAGGTGACCACATGGTATTTGCGCGAACCGGCGGCGCCCAAGACCCCGGAGATGGCCAGGTTGTCCGCTTCCGATCCCCCGGCGGTGAAAACAATCTCTTCAGGATCGGCGCCCAACACCGCGGCGACCTGATTGCGGGCCTCATCCAAGGCTTGCAGGGCCCGCCGGCCTTCTGCATGCAGGGAAGAAGGGTTCCCGAACGCCTCGGTCCAATACGGCTTCATGGCTTCCACCACCCGGGGGTCCACCGGCGTGGTGGCGGCGTGATCCAAATACACACGGGACATGGCCGTCCAAAGCACCCCTTTGCCGCGCCGCGCTCCCATGCGGTACGGGCCGGCGCCGGATCGTCCGCCTGCCCGGTCGCCCGACAGCAGGCCACACGGGCCAGATGTCAGATGTAATACATGAACGAATCCCCGGTGTTCCGCTGCTGCAAGGCTTTCTGGCACAGATCCGCGAACGTCGTGGAATCCAGAACTTCCTCCATGCTGGAACGCAGTCTTACCCATACGGTGCGGGCCACACAGCGAGCGATTTCGTCGCAGTGTGCGCGGCCGTCCTCTTCCACACAGGGCAGCGGCGCGATGGGACCTTCCAGCGCCCGCACCACATCCCCGACGGTAATGCTTCCCGGCTCCCGGGCCAATTCATACCCGCCCTGGGCCCCACGAGCGCTGGCCACCAACCCGGCCTTACGCAGAGCGCCCATGAGCTGTTCCAGATAATGCTCAGACACGGACTGCCGCCCGGCAATGGCCCGCAAGGGCACAGGGCCCTCCCCGTAATGGAGGGCCAGGTCCAGCATGGCTTTGACACCGTATTCTGTACGCGACGAAAAATGCATGGGTTTCTGCCCTCAACGGTCCGTTTTGACGAATTCCCAGCGGATCACTCGGGATTCCATCCTCATGCTACCATGGACGCAAGGGCGTGTCAAATGCCGCCGGAAATCTATCTCGTTTCCCCACCCTGAAAATCCTTTTCTTTCAGCCTGCGGGCAATCTCTTTCTCGAAGCCGCTGGTGGATGGCTGGTAGAACCTGCGCCCGTCCAGGCCCTCGGGCAGATACTGCTGCTCCACCCAGTGCCCAGGATAGTCATGGGGGTAGCGGTAACCCTGGCCGTGGCCCAGGCGCGCCGCTCCCGCGTACGAGGCGTCCCGCAGGTGGCGGGGCACCTGCACCGCTGCGGCCAGCTTTTCCGCAGCCTCCAGGGCCGCCGCAATGCCGGTATACACAGAGTTGCTCTTTGGCGCCGTAGCCAGGTAGAGCGTGGCCTCCGCCAGTGGAAGGCGTCCCTCCGGCAGCCCCACCCGCTCCACAGCCAGAGCCGCCGCAGTGGCCACCTGCAGCGCCTGCGGGTCCGCCATGCCGATGTCCTCGGCGGCATGAATCATGAGGCGCCGGGCGATGAAAAGCGGGTCTTCTCCGGCTGACAGCATCCGAGCCAGCCAGAACAGGGCCGCATCGGGGTCGGAACCCCGGATGCTCTTGATGAAGGCAGAGATGGTATCGTAGTGCTGGTCTCCGGCCCGGTCGTAGTGCATAGGGGCCTGTCCCAGGCAAGCTCGCACCGTCTCGGCTGTGATCTGTCGCCGGCCATCTGGACCGGGCGGCGTGGTCAGGACCGCCACCTCCAGCGTGTTCAAGAACAGCCGGGCGTCCCCGCCGCTGCCCCGTACCAGCTCCTCCCAGGCTTCCGGTTGCACCTGTACAGGAACCTGGCCCAGCCCCCGTTTCTCGTCGCGCAAGGCCCGCTCTCCCAGGCGGCGCAGATCTTCGGGTGGGATGGAATCCAGGCGCAACACCCGGGCCCGGGAGACCAAAGGAGGATTGACGGTGATAAAGGGATTTTCTGTAGTGGCCCCGATGAAGATCAGGAGCCCCGACTCCACGGCAGGGAGCAGGGCGTCCTGCTGGGCCTTGTTGAAGCGATGGATTTCATCGATGAAAAGGATGGTCTTCTGCCCGTACAGATTCAGACGCTCCTGCGCCTGCTCGATGACGCGGCGGATGTCGGCCACGCCGGCGGTGACGGCGTTGAGCTGCTCAAAATGGGCATGGGTGGTGTTGGCCACGATCAAAGCCAGGGTGGTTTTGCCGCTGCCGGGCGGGCCGTAAAAGATCAGCGACGGCACCCGGTCCGCCTGAATGAGGCGGCGCAGAAACATCCCCGGCCCCACCAAGCGTTCTTGGCCCAGCACTTCTTCCAGGCTGCGCGGCCGCATGCGCGTGGCCAAAGGCGCCTGCTGGCGTAACAGATCCGCTCCTGCCTGGGAAAAAAGGGTTGGATTGGCGTTGTCAGAAGATCCCTTGGCCTGCACGCTATTTCACCTTCCCTTAGACGGCCGGGGCGAACCCCGCTCAGAGCACGCCATTTCAAGCGCCCGCGTCGTTCCCTCCGGCAAGAAGATCCTGCACCACCACCGACGCCAACAAAAGCCCGGCCGTTCCCGTCACAAACGGGACCGTGCCCAGAGGAGGCCGCCGGCTTTGAGCAAAGCCGCTCCCCAGATTTTTCTGGGGCCCGGCGCCGCCCCTGGCGGGCGGCTCCACGGAGAACACCGCCTTGATCCCCCGTTCGATCCCCTTTTGCCGCAGCCCAACCCGCACGGCACGAGCCAAAGGGCAGGTATGGGTCCTGCTGATGTCCGCCACCCGCCAGGCGGTCGGGTCCCGCCTTTGCCCGGCCCCCATGCTGGAAACCGCCGGGATCCCGTGCCAGACCGCCTGCGCCAGCAGGTCCACCTTGGCCGGCACATCATCGATGGCGTCCACCAAATAGTCGAAGGGCCCATACTCAAAAAGCCCGCGATTGTGCGGGCCGTAGCGGGAGAACACCGCGTCCACCCGGGCGCCGGGATGGATGTCCTTCACCCGGGCCGCCATGACCTGGACCTTGGGTTGCCCCAACGTGCTGTGCAGAGCCACCAGCTGGCGGTTCAAATTGCTGGCGACCACCACGTCCCCGTCCACCAGAACCAGATGCCCAATGCCACAGCGGGCCAATGCCTCTGCTGCATAGGAGCCCACCCCGCCCAGGCCCACCACGGCCACCCGGGCCGCCGCCAGCTGCCGCAGCGCCGCGTTCCCCAGCAGCAGGGCCGTCCGTTCAAACGCTTCTGGTCTCCCGGCATCTATGTACTGCGTGAACCTGATCCTCCTGGGAATACAAAAGGTCCCCGCCAGGCCGCTAACGTTGCTGTTGTCTGCTGAACCTGCTCTCGCAGGTGGGTGTCCTCCCGACGGTTTCCTGGCTCCACACAGAGTGGCATGCATTCCGCCGCCAGAGCCCGGACTCCCTTGGATGGGGTGTTGGTTCACATCACAATCAGCTTGACCACGAACCCGGCAGGGTCCTTTATTACCTTTATGATAACACACGAAGCGCGCTGTGGCAACGAATCCGCTGCCGGTCAGGCCCTGGAAAGCGGTGGTCGCCTCTCCTGACTCGTCATTTGCCCGCCACCGCCGCCTGGGGAGCCAGCGCCACCCGGATGTGCAGGTCTTGCAACTGCCGGGGTGACACCTCGGAGGGGGCTTCCATCAGGAGGTCCGTGGCGCTTTGGGTCTTTGGAAACGCGATGACGTCCCGGACATTATCCCTGCCGCTCATGAGCATGATGATCCGGTCCACGCCCAAGGCCATGCCGCCGTGGGGTGGAGTGCCATACTCGAAGGCCTCCAACAGGAATCCGAATTTCTCCCCGGCCTCCTGGGGAGAGAACCCCATGGCCCGGAAAATCCGCTCCTGAACCTCGCGCCGGTGGATGCGGATGCTGCCCGAGCCCAGCTCAAAACCGTTCAGCACCAGGTCGTAGGATTTCGCCCGCACTTTCTCTGGAGCGCTGTCCAAAAGCGGGAGGTCTTCATCCTTGGGCGAGGTGAAGGGGTGGTGCTCCGCCACCAGCCGTTTCTCCTCCTCGTCGTAGGTGAACATGGGGAAATCCACGACCCAGGCGAAGCGATAGGCCCCGGGTTCCACCAACCCCAGCTGGTGTCCCAGGCGGTTGCGCAGATATCCCAGGCTCTGAGCCACCACCGTAGGCGGCCCGGCCACGAAAAGCATCAGATCCCCCGGACCCGCCTGCAGCGCCCCCTGCAGGGCCTGCAGCTCCCCTTCACTGAAAAAGCGGGCAATGGGTGAATGCCGCTGACCGTCGGGCTGAATGGCGATCCAGGCCAGGCCTTTCGCGCCGAAGACGGCGATCTCCTGCGTCAAGGCATCGATCTCCTTGCGGGTGAACCGGGCACAGCCAGGCGCCTGGATCCCCTTCACCTGTCCCCCCTTCTCCAACGCCTGGCGAAAGACCTGAAACTGGGTCTGTGCCACGAGGCCGCTTACGTCCACCAGCTCCAGACCGAAACGCAGGTCCGGCTTGTCGGTCCCGAAGCGGGCCATGGCGTCCGCCCAGGTCAGACGGGGAATGGGTCGCGGGATCTCCACACCCAGAACGCGGTGGAACACCGTGACCATCATGTCCTCCACCACGTCCTGGACGTCCTGGGCGTCCACAAAGGACATCTCCAGGTCCACCTGCGTAAACTCCGGCTGGCGGTCCGCCCGGAGATCCTCATCGCGGAAGCAACGGGCAATCTGGAAATACCGCTCGATGCCACCCACCATCAAGAGCTGCTTGAAAAGCTGCGGAGACTGCGGCAGGGCATAGAAGGCACCGGGATGGAGGCGGCTGGGGACCAGGTAATCCCGGGCGCCTTCGGGAGTGCTGCGGGTGAGCATGGGGGTCTCCACTTCCAGGAACCCGTGGGCGTCGAAGTAATCGCGGACCGCCTTCACCACCCGGTGCCGCAGCTCCAGGATCTGGTACATGGAGGGTCGTCGCAGGTCCAGATAACGGTAGCGCAGGCGCACCGTCTCGTCCACCTGGGGGCCCGCCTGGTTCTCTGCCACGGCAAAAGGCGGGGTCTTGGAGGCGTTGAAAATCAGAAGATCCGTGGCCTGAACCTCCACCTGCCCCGTGGCCAGCTCCGCGTTTTCCGTGCCGGCGGGCCGGCGCTGCACCCGTCCGCGCACGCCCACCACGTATTCCGGCCGCAGCGCCTGCCCCGCTTCATAGGCATCCCGGCTGATTTCCGGGTTGAGAACCACCTGCACGATGCCCGTGCGGTCCCGCAGATCCAAAAAGATCAGGCCACCGTGGTCACGGCGGCGGTTCACCCAGCCATTCAAGACCACCGGCTGGCCGGCATCCTCTGCGCGCAGTTGGCCGCACCACCGGCTACGGTGCCACTCCTTCGGCATACCGGGATTCATCGCTTCTGCCATGGACTACTCCTCCTCGAGTTGGGCCCGCCTAAACCAAAGGCCCACAACCGGCCCGGAGCCCGCTTCGGCCCGGCCTAGGGTTACCGTTCACCTGCAGCCGAACCCAGCCGGCGGCAAAGCTCGGGGACGATCTGCTCCCGGGCCACTTCCTCCTGTCCACCGGCGGTCAGATCCCTGAGAATCACCTTTTGTTGCTGCCACTCGTCCGGCCCCAGCAGTACAGCCCAGGGTGCGCCGGTCCGGCCGGCCCACTTCATCTGGGCTTTCAAGCCGCGCTCACCGAAATCCTGCAGGACCCGCAGGCCGGCCGCCCGCAGCTGCCGCGCCAACAGGAAACCCTCCTTTTCCAGCCCTGAAAAAGCCAGCACGCAGACCTGGGGATCTGTTTCGGCCTTCCCAGGGCGCCCAGACTGCCGCAAAACCACCAGAAGACGGTCCAAGCCCATTGCGAAACCCACGCCCGGGACCGGCGGGCCGCCCAGGTCCTCGATGAGCCCATCGTAGCGCCCACCGCCGCCCAGGGCATCCTGGGCTCCCAGGGCGGAATGGATGAACTCGAAGACCGTCCGGGTGTAATAATCGAGGCCCCGCACCAGCCGCGGCTGCAATTGAAAAGCGAGGCCCGACGCAGCCAGAAGCTCCTGCACCTGCTGGAAGTGGGCCCGGCAGCCGGAGCAAAGGTAGTCATAGATGGGCGGGACATCCTGCGACAGCCGCCGGCATTGCTCTTCCTTGCAGTCCAGCAGGCGCAGGGGATTGCGCTCCAGGCGGCGCTGGCAGTTGGCGCAGAACCCGCCGATCTTGGGCCGATAGTATTCCTGCAGCGCCTCCAGGTAGCGGGGCCGGCACTGTGGACAGCCAATACTGTTCAGGGCGATGAGCGTATCCCGGCTCCCCAGGGCTTCATAAAAACTGTGGGCCAGGGTGATGACCTCCACGTCCGCCAAGGGGCTGGCGGATCCGAACACCTCCACCCCGAACTGATGAAACTCCCGCATGCGCCCCGCCTGGGGCCGCTCATAGCGGAACATGGACCCCACGTAATAGAGCTTCACCGGCTGCGCCAAGGCATTCAGGTGGTGCTCCAGATATGCCCGCCCCACCGGCGCTGTGCCCTCCGGCCGCAAGGTGAGACTGCGGCCGGAGCGGTCGACGAAGGTGTACATTTCCTTCTCCACGATGTCGGTGGCATTTCCGACGCCGCGGTGGAAAAGCTCTGTATGTTCGAAAAGAGGGGTGCGGATCTCTCCGTAGCCATAACGGGCACAAAGATCCCGGGCGATTCCTTCCATCCACTGCCATTCCCTGGCTTCTTCCGGGAGGATGTCCGCGGTTCCCCGCGGGGAGCTGAACATACCGACATCTCCACGCTTTCTGATTCTAGTCGAAATTCTCCGGAGTTCCGGGCGCAATTGCAAAGAGCGGGAAGGGGCTGCAGAAGCTCCTTCCCGCTGCCTCCTACGGCCTTCTTCCGGGCTCCCGGAAGCTTGAGTCGCCACTGTTCCGGGCTCCAGGGCCACACCCGGGGCCTACGGCCGGGAGGGTGCCGGCTGGCTGGATGCCGGTGCCGGCTGGCCGGATCCAGAGGTCTGCGCGCCAGCCTTCTGGCCCGTACTCCGGCCAGCATTCTGACTGGGCGGATTTTGCGGCGCCGCGTTCTGCTGGGCAGCCTTTTCCTGCTGCGCCAGTTGGTCCTGGTATTCTTTTTGGATGGCGGCCACCCGGTCCTGCTCCTTCTGAGCGAGGTCCGGCCGTTTCAGGGCCTGGAAGCGGGTGGCCAGGGTCAGGTGCAGGTAAAAGTCGCGTGCATCCAGCTGAGAAGCCTTTTCATAGGCCGCCACAGCCTTGGCGTCCTGCTTCTGGGCCTGATACAGGTCGCCCAGGCTCAGTTGCAGGATGGGGTCTCCATCTGCCAGCTTCGCCGCTTCCTGCATATACTTGATGGCCTGGGCGATGTCTCCCTTCCTCTGATAAGCCTGGGCCAGATCGCTCAGGACGTACGCGTCCTGACCACGGTCTTTGAGGGCCTGCTGGTACAGCTGGATGGCCTGGTCGTATTTCCCCTGCGCGAAATCCCGAAAAGCGGCCAGCTGCGGGTCCTCAATGCTGATCTTCGCTTTTCGCTCCTCTTCCTGCAGCCAGTTCTGCAGAATCTCGTTCTGCTTGGTCTGCAAAAGTTGCTGACGCAACTGGGCCTTGGCCTTGTCAAACTCCGGCCCCTTGGCCTCCTTGCGGGCCTCCACCTGGATGATGTGGTAGCCGAAACGGGTTTTGACAGGATCGCTGATGGCTTTCACAGGCAGCGAGAATGCCACCTTCTCAAAGGCCGGGTCCATCTGGCCGCGGCCGAAATATCCCAGTTCGCCGCCTTTATCCTTGGTTCCCGGATCCGCGGAATACTGCTTGGCCAGGGCGGCGAAATCCGCTCCACTCCGCAGCTGCTGCACCAACTTTTCCGCCTCGGCTTTGGCGGTCTTGTCGCCGTCGGGCCCCTTGGGAATGGCGATCAGGATGTGGCGCGCCTGGACCTGCTCATAGGCCCGCGCCACTTCCGCATCGCTGACCTTGGCCTGGCCTTTCACCTGTTCCAGCATTTTCTCGGCCATCAGCTTTTGTTTCAGCAGGTCGCGCACCCGGGATTTCGTGAGATTACGGGTGGCCAGAAACTGCTGCAGCTGAGCCGGATCACTGAAGCTCTTGGCGAAATCCTGATAGGCCTTGTCCAGCTCCGCCCCGGACACCCGGATGTGGTTCCTCTGGGCAGCCTGGATCACCACCAGCGAGGTGATCATCTGGTCCAGGATCTGGGATTTGAAGGCCGTCATCTGCGTAGGCCGCACAGGGCCGTAAACATTCTCCTGGTACACCAGGGCCTGTTGCAAATTATCCAGAAACTCATTCTGGGAAATGGGGGTTCCGTTCACCGTGGCCACGCTGGTGGCGGCGCGCCCGTTGGAGGAAGGCAACTGCGCCCCTACGTACACCAGGGTCACCGCGAAGGTGAGAGCCACAAAGACGATGATCCACTTCATGTGCTTTCGCATGCTGCTGAAAACCAAATTGGTCTCCTCCCCACCCGTCTGGCTCGCCTGCGTGGCCTCCCTGCCGATCTTTCAGACAGGGCTATTCTACCCTACGGCCCAACCCTTGTCAACGCGAGGCCCGGGGCAGAAGGCCGTGGTCATGCCGGTTTTCCGCGGCAGCGATGGGAGTATCCGCCAACTACGCACCGCATCTCCGGCCCTGCAGGTAGAAATTGCGGCGGCGCTCCTCCTCCATGCTGGTGGCTGGGCCGTGTCCCGGATAAATCCGTGCGTCCTCCGGCACCTCCCGGACGAGCGCTTGCAGGGAGCGCGCCAGCGCCCGGGGATCCCCGCCGGGAAAGTCGGTCCGCCCCACAGAGCCGGCAAAAAGCGTGTCACCGGAGAAAAGGGCCGGTACCCCGGCTCCGGGCGGCGCTGCGCTTTCTGCGCCCGGGCGCCCGGCCACCCCGGGTGTTTCCTGCACCTTTGGAGCGTCCCGCACCAGAAAGCAGACGCTGCCCGGCGTATGGCCGGGGGTGTGCAGCACTCTCCAATTCAGGCCCGCAAAGAGGAACTCCTGGCCGTCCTGCAGGTAGGCATCCGCCGGCGGGGCCACCACCGGCTGGCCAGACCAGGCCGAGAGATTCAGCTCGGGGTCTGCAAGCATGGGCCCATCCCCTGCGTGCAGCCAAAAGGGCGCTCCAGTGAGTTTTTTCAACTCCTGCACGGCGCCAATATGATCCAGGTGAGCGTGGGTGTTCAACAGGAGCCCTGCACGCCGCCCCGTGGCCTGGATGGCCTCCCAAATCCGGCTGGGTTCGGCACCGGCGTCCACCACCACCAGGTCCGGGCTGGCATCCGCGCCCACCAAATAGCAGTTTGCTTCGAACGCACCCACCGCTACGGAAATCACCCACACGTCCGGACGCCTCCTTCTCAGCGCCCTCAAAAAGCCCGCCGGCTGTCCAACAGGATGGTTACCGGCCCGTCGTTCACCAACTCCACTTCCATATGGGCCTGGAAGCGGCCCGTCTCCACCCGCAGCCCTGCCTGCCGCCACAGCCGCTGCAGGGCCTCATAGGCCGCCTGGGCCTGCGCGGGCGCCGCCGCTTCCGTGAAGCTGGGCCTGCGGCCGTGCCGGCAATCCCCATACAGGGTGAACTGGGAGACCAGCAAAAGGCCGCCCCCTGCTTCCCGCAGGGAGCGGTTCATATGGCCGGCCTCGTCGGGAAAAATCCGCAACTCCGGAATCTTCCCGGCCATGTAGGCCAGATCTTCCTCCGTATCTCCCTGGCCGACGCCCAGAAAAACCACGAGTCCAGGGCCGATAGATCCCGTGGTCACACCGTCCACTGTGACCCGGGCCTGCCGGACCCGCTGCACCACCGCCCGCATCCGCTTTTCCCCGCCCCTACGTGGGATTCGCGCGATGGACGTTGCGCACCCCGTCCACCCGCTGCAGCTTTTGCATCAACATCTGCATGTGTTCCAGGTTCCGGATGGAGACCGTCAGGTTGATCAAAGCCAGGTGATTGCGGGTGGTGCGGGCGTTCACCGCCCCGACGCTGGTCTGCATCTCGGAAAGGCTGTCCATCAGATTCGACAGCAGGTTCTGGCGGTCCACAGCCTCCACTTCGATCTCCACCGGATAGGACTGGGAGCCGGCGACGGCGTCCGTATCCCAGCTCACCTCGATGCGGCGCTCCGGTTCCTCCTGCAAATACCGCACATTCGGGCAGTCGGCCCGGTGCACGGAGATGCCCCGCCCCCGCGTCACGAAACCCACAATAGGGTCGCCCGGAACGGGATTGCAACAACGCGAGATCCGCACGAGCACATTGTCCTCTCCGAGCACGCGGATCCCGGGCGGCAGGGCGTGACGCGCGCGGTTGGCGGCCGCCTGCATCTTTTCCCGGTGCTGGCGCAGCCGTAGCTCGTGCCGGCGCTCCGCCAGCTCCCGGTCGCCCACCAGCTTCCCCAGCACCTGCAAAGCCGTGATACGGCCAAACCCCACCGAAGCCAGAAGGTCCTCCGGCTGCCCGAACCCATAGCGGCGCGCCACCTCCAGGAGCTTCTCGGGCTTCAGCACGTCGCCGGCATCCAGGGCATGCCGTTCACACTCTCGTTCCAACAGCCCCCGGCCTTTGGCACTGCTTTCCTCCCGCCGCTGCTCCTTCAACCATTGGCGGATCTTGCTACGGGCCCGGGACGTTTTGACAAACCCCAGCCAGTCCTGGCTGGGGCCGGAATTTTTGCCGGTGATGATCTCGACGAACTCCCCGTTGCGCAGCACGTAGTTCAAAGGCACGATGCGGCCGTTGACCTTCGCTCCGATGCAACGGTGGCCCACGTCCGTATGGACCGCATAGGCGAAATCCACCGGCGTGGAACCGGCAGGCAACGCTTTGACGTCGCCCTTGGGCGTAAACACATACACCTCATCGGTAAACAGATCGATCTTCAGGGTTTCCATGAATTCATGGACATCCTTGAGATCTTTCTGCCATTCCATGATCTGGCGCAACCAAGCCAGTTTTTCCTCGTACTCGTCGTTTTCTGCACGGCCTTCTTTGTATCGCCAGTGGGCGGCGATGCCGTATTCCGCCGTGCGGTGCATCTCCCGGGTGCGGATCTGGATCTCCACCGGGAAGCCCTTGGGACCCACCACCGTCGTATGCAAGGACTGGTACATGTTGGACTTGGGCATGGCGATGTAATCCTTGAACCGGCCCGGGATGGGCTTCCAAAGGGTGTGCACCAGCCCCAAAACCCCATAACAATCCTTCACCGTGCCCACAATGATGCGTACTGCCATCAGGTCCAGGATTTCGGCGAAAGACTTCCCCTGGGTTTTCATCTTGTTGTAAATGCTGTAAAAATGCTTGGGACGCCCCTGCACCTCGGCCTCGATGCCCATCTCCGCCAGGCGGCGGCGCAAGGTGGCGATGATGTCCTGAATATATCCTTCCCGCTCCTGGCGTTTCTGGTTCACCAGATGCACCAGGTTGTAGTACGCCTCGGGATCCAGATAGCGCAGGGCCAGGTCCTCCATCTCCCATTTCAAGCGCCACATGCCGAGGCGATGGCAAAGAGGGGTATAAATCTCCAGGGTTTCCCGGGCGACCTTTTTCTGGCGCTCCTCAGGCAGGTAGCGCAGCGTGCGCATGTTGTGCAGCCGGTCCGCCAGCTTGATCATGACCACCCGCAGGTCATTGGCCATGGCCAGGAACATCTTGCGCAGATTTTCAGCCTGGCGCTCCTCGCGGGACTGAACCTGGATCTGACTGAGTTTGGTGACTCCATCCACCAGGCTGGCCACCTCAGGGCCGAACTCCTGGCGTAATTGCTCCAGGGTGACTGGCGTGTCCTCCAGCACGTCGTGGAGAAGGCCGGCGGCGATGGTCACCTCATCCAGCTCCAGCTGGGCCAGAATCTCCGCCACACCCACCGGATGCGCAAAATAGCTCTCGCCCGAATCCCGCAACTGGCCGGCATGGGCCTTGCGGGCAAAAAGATAAGCCTTGCGCACCAGCTCCGTGTTGGCGCCAGGATCATAAGTTCGGATTTCCCCCAGCAGCTTATCCAGCTCGCCGGAGTTCACGCCGCCGGGTCCGGCCTGTTTCTCTGCGGCCCCGGCCCCTGCGGCCGGTTTTTCTTCCGGTGCCGGCTGCGCCGTGAGCATCAGTCCTCCTGCCACATCCAACATACTCCCGCCCGGGCTGCCCGTTCACGCTTCGTACTTCACCAGGCTGAAGACGGGGACTCCGGCCAGCTTCTCCCTCCCGCGCAAGAATTCCAATTCAATGAGAAACGCCACCCCCACCACCTGGGCCTGCAGCTGGTGCACCAGGTCGATGGCGGCGGAGATGGTGCCGCCGGTGGCCAGCAAGTCATCCACGATGAGCACCCTCTGTCCGGGCTTTAGCGCATCTTTGTGCAATTCCAGGGCATCGGTCCCGTATTCCAGTTGATATTCCACTCTCACTGTAGGAGCAGGCAACTTGCCCGGCTTGCGGATCAACACGAACCCTGTGCCCAATGCATAGGCCAAAGGCGCACCAAAAAGAAATCCCCTGGACTCCACGCCCACCACCATATCAATCTGGCTGCCGCGATAGTGCCCGGCCATGGCCTCCACTACCTGGTGAAAGGCCTCGGCATCCTTCATCAATGTCGTGATATCCTTGAAATTCACCCCGGGCCGCGGAAAATCGGGAATTTCCCGGATTTTGGCGCGGAGGTCGGCGGCGTTCAGCGTCTCCATGGCGGTGTTCTCCTTCCAAGAAAAGGCGGCGTAAACAGGGGACTGGGCGGCCTGCCTAAAGCTACCCGGGGAAGGCCTGGCTTCCGAGGGCGTTTTTCTGCCTTGCCGCCACGGTCCACAACTGTTCCGCCGGCGCTGCCACTGCTGCAGGGAAAAAGGACAAGAACGCCTGTTTTTCCCGTTCTCCTTCATTATAACCAACAGCGGTACGCAAGTCCAGCTTGTACCGGACAGGACGGAATTCCACTCCCTGCGGCGTGCAGCTGCACAGGCCCAGCTCCTCCCAGATGCCCAGGGCCCGCCGCCAGAAAAGCCGCAAAGCGCGGTCCCGGCCCTGGGGCGAGGCCGGGCAGGGTTGGAAGGACGCAGCCCAACGCGCCGACTCCAGCCAGGACCGCCATGGGCTTAACCGCAACGAGCCGATGGCTTCCTTCCAGAGGTAGCCACAGGAGGTCTGCCAGGCGCCGAAGATCAGGGGCACCAAGTCCTCCCAGCAGGCTTGCCACTGCCAGGGGCTGCCGGCCGGGACGCCGTATGAACGCAGGCTCCGGTAAAGCTGGCGAAGGCCTTCGGCATGAGGCGCCAGCGCTGCCAGAAACTGCAGCTGACGTTCCAGAGCATCGTGGCCGTAGGCCAGGGCCACCGCCTTCCGCCGGCGACGGGCGGCGGCAGCCAGCCACCCCCACTCTGTGGCGTTCCAGGGCAGGCGTGTCAGAGAGAACACCTCTCCCGGCCGGCTTTCCTGTTCGTCTCCGCCCGTCAGCAGGCCGGCGACCCTGGCGGCATCCGGATGGAAAAATCCCTTCTCCCACTCCGGCAGGTGCGGCGGCGATACAGGTCCTCCCCCATCCATAGGCACGGACAAGGAATCCTGGAACCGCCCGTCCTGTACCGGCACTTCCGCCCCGTCCTGCCCGAGCCCAGCCGGGACCGACGCCGTGCTGCGGGGCCCGTCCCATCCGGAGGGCTGCAGCCGGGCCCAAAGGACAGGATCCCGTCGGTGGATCTCCTCCAGCACCGCTTCGGTGACGGCCAAGAAGGGCAAACGGCCTGCCTGCCATTGCCGCCATATCCAATCCCGCCGCGCTGGCGGCAGATAGCCGCTGACCACCGCCACGTCCTTCTCCATCGCCTGCCGGGAAGCCCACGCGGAAGCTGCTACCTCCGTCAGGAAGGCCACGGGCGCCGCCAGCAAGGGCCCGTGCGGGGTGGCCGCGGATGAGCCGGGGTTGGACCGCTGCCCGCCCGGATTGACGGCACGGCCGCCGCGCACCTCCACCGCGGCGCCTTCAGCCTCTCCGACACCCATCCCGGAATGTGCCGCCGCAGCCGGCCATTGCAGGTCCAACACCCGGATCTCCAGAGATTCCCGGTCCTGCCAGCGGTCAACCCGCAGGCACCCAGCCAGCTGTACAAGATTACCGGCGGAGTCCAGCAGAGAAGCCAAATCGCCCCGGCCGAAGGCGATGGCCCGTAAAGGCTCCGGGTTTCCCGAGTTCCCCCCGGGGCTCGCCACCTGCAGCTGCAGATGGCGGCCTTCGCGCCCCACGGGGCGCGCCCCCAGGCAGACCGCCGGAGGAAGCACGAATACAGGCTCCGGATTGCCGCTGCCGAAGGGTTCCAGCCCGGCGATCTCCCGGGCCAGATCCAGCGTCAATTCCGGCCAATCCAACGCCAGGTCCGCATCCAGATGAGGCACGAGCTCTTCCCAAGGAAGGCTGGCAGCAGCCAGTTCATTGATGCGGGCCCGGAACTGCGGGATATTCTCTCTTGGCAAAGTGAGACCCCCGGCCATGGCATGGCCGCCAAAACGCTCCAGCAGAGGTGAACAATCGGCCAGTGCCCGGCCGAAATCCCACCCCGGCACAGAGCGCCCGGAGCCATGGCCCCGCTCCCCTTCCAGGGTGATGACCACCACGGGACGGGCATGGCGTTCCACCAACCGTGAAGCCACAATACCGATGACCCCGGCGTGCCACCCCTCGCCTGCCACCACCAGGACCCGGTTCTCCGCAGGTGGGCATTGCTCCGCAATGGCCTGTTCCGCCTGAGCCAGGACCTCCTGCTCCAGATCCTGACGCCGCCCGTTGGTTTGGTCCAGCTCCTCTGCCAGCTCCGCCGCCTCCGCCGCATCCCGGGTCAGCAGCAACCGCACCCCCGCGGCCGCGTCTGCCAGGCGGCCGGCGGCATTGAGCCGGGGCGCCAAGGCAAAGGCCAGGTCCCTGGCGGTAAGCTGCTGCGGCTCCCGGCCGGCGACCCTGGCCAGGGCGTCCAGGCCCGGGCCCGCCAGCCCATGATGAAACTGCTCCAGGCCCAAGGCCACCAGGGTCCGGTTTTCTCCCAGCAAAGGAACCACATCGGCCACGGTGCCCAGGGCCACCAAAGCCAGGCGTTGGCGCCACAGCTCCCCGGCCCGCTGCGGCGCCAGCCGTTCCGTCAACCCCTGAACCAGCTTCAAAGCCACGCCGACGCCGCTCAGATTGCGGGCCGGGTGCGCCGCAGGCAGGAACTGGGGGCTGGCCACCACGGCCTCCGGCAGCTGCGAAGGCAGCTGATGATGGTCCGTCACCACCACATCCAGCCCGCGCTCCCGGGCCAGAGCGACCTCTGCCCGGGCGGAGATGCCGCAATCCACCGTGATGAGCAGGCGCACACCCCGCCTGGCCGCTTCTTCCACCGCTGCGGCGTGCACGCCGTAGCCCTCGTCCATACGGTTGGGAATATAGAATTCCGCCCGCGCCCCCAGCGCTTGCAACACCGGCAAGAGCAACGAGACACTGGTGACGCCGTCCACGTCGTAGTCCCCGTACACCCAAATGGGCTCCCGGCGGGAGATGGCCCCGGCCACCTGCTCCACGGCCTGCTCCATGCCGGGGATATCCCAGGGACGGGTGATCTGGCTCCAATCCGGAGAAAGGAAAGCGCGACCGTCGGCGGCGCTGCGGATGCCCCGCTGCCACAACAGTGCGGCCAGGACCGGGGAGACCCCCATTTCCTGCGCCAGGACCTGCGCCTGCGGCGGCCGCGGCTGGATCCGCCACACACCAGAGGGCCCGTACGAGCCCGGTGTGTCGGTGCCGGGGGACCCAGGGCGCAGGGTGGGGCTTGTCCAGGCTGCTGCCCCCTTCATAAGGAGCCCCCCCGTCTACTCCCCCGCGGATCTTCGGGTCCGTTATCCCCGGCCTCCCCCTCCGCAGCTGTAGACGCCGGCGGTTTTACTGCATTCCACGGCGGGGGAATCTCCGACCCCTGGCCTGCGGGCTGGGCCCCAACGTGCAGAGCCACAGCCGTAGCCGCGGCGGCCTTCCACTTCTGCACGTCCCCCTCCAGCTGGCTGATGCGGCTGCGGGCGCCACGCAACTGCCAGACCATCTGCACCTGCTTGAACAGGCCCACCAGAGCCACGATGCAGGCGCCGGCCAGCGCCGAGCCCAGAATCACTGCCACCAGAGAGGTTTCAAAATGCCAGCCGAAGAACCGGACCTGCACAGGCCCGGCGTTTTGCACGGCGAAGACGGCCACGCCCAAGGCGAAGACCAGGGCCAGCACCAGGTAGAACTGCATGGGGGCACCTCCTGTGCTGGAATTCGGCAGGAAGCGCCGATCTCCTCCGCCGCCCCTCGCGTGGGGGTTAGAGGGCAGGCGTGGCGGCGGGCAAGGCGTCGGATACCCTCCGCCCCACGGCGTGGGAGCTAGGGCCTGCGCCGCGAAAAGAGGACGATCCAGCCGATGGCCCCCGCCGTGACGGCCCACAAGACCATCCCGGCCTGGGCCACCCCGTCCCAGCGGAGCCAGCCGCCTCCCATCCCGGCCAGAACACCGCCGATATGCAGCACCACCAAGCCTGCCATCCGAACCCGGAGCGCCTCACCCGGGGGCTTCCCGGCAGCCTGGCGCCCCCATTCTGAGCCCGTAGCGGGCCGCCCGGCGCCTCGCCTGCCCTAGCGACATGGATGGATCAGTCCTTCGGCCCCTCCGGAACATGCTGGCGGGCTTGCTCTTCCAAAGCCTCGATGCGCGCCACCAGCCGGTCCACTTCGGCCTTTTTCACCAGCCCCATCCGGCCCAGCGCCGACTGGCCCACGGACTCCAACATGCGGCGGATTTCCTGGCCAGCGGACAGGGACTCCTCCTGCCCATAGGCCATGCGCTGACGCAGGCTTTCCTTGCTTTTTTCGCCCTCCTGCAGCAGCACCTGAGCCAGTCCCCGCGCCACGTCCCGGGCCAAAAGCCCGGCTCCCAGGAGAAAAAACAAGCCTTGCCAGGGTTTGCGACCGTTCACAGCGCTCCCCCCCCGTTTCAAGAGCACTGGCCGGCCTTCCCAGCGAGGCTTAGACTATCCTGAATCTCCGGGGGATATGCGGCCCGGGGCGGGGCCCGGGCACCCGGCGAACCCGGAAGCGTAAGCGCACGGCTTGGCGTGGCGGCACCTCTGCGCCCCCACGCCAAGCCGGAGGACGGATTAGGCTTTGGCCTTGGCAGGCTTGGCCCCCTTGCCACCGGTAGCACGGGTGCCGCCTTCGAAATCCACCCAAAGCGGGCTGGCGATGAAAATGGACGAGTACGCGCCGGAAGTGATGCCGAACAGCAGAGCCAGCGTGAACTCCCGCAGGCTGGCGGCGGCGATGAACAGCACCAGCACCGTGATGAGCACCGTCATCACCGTATTGATGGAACGGGCCAGAGCTTGGTTGATGCTGTCGTCCGCGATCTCCGCCAGATCGCGGACGCTTTTGCGGATGCGCAGGTTCTCCCGGATACGGTCAAAGATCACCACCGTGTCGTTGATGGAATACCCGACGATGGTCAGCATGGCGGCCACGAAGGGCATGTTCACCTGCTCCTGGGTCAGGGCGAAAACGCCCAGGGTGAAAATGACGTCATGCAGCAGGGCGAGGACCCCCGCCACGCCGAACTTGAAATCGAAGCGCAACGCGATATAGATCAGAATGAACAGGGAAGCCAGCGCCACCTGCCAGATGGCTTGTACCACCATCTGCCGGCCGATGACCGGGCCCACCATGTCGCTGGCGCTCCTTTCCGTCACCAGCGGCGCCACCTTGCTGGCCAGGATCTGGTCCACCTTGGCCTCATCCCGGTTGTTCAGGGGACGGGTGCGGATGATCAGGGTGTCCCGGGTGGAGGACTGCACCGACACGGCGCCCAGGTTCAGCTGGGCTGCCTCCGGCGACTCCAGCGCCGCCCGCACCGCCGCCACCGACACCGGATGGGTGAAGGTGCGGGTCAGAAGGGAGCCGCCGGTGAAATCGATCCCCAGGTTCAGCCCCCGGGTGAAGACGAGGATCAGCGCCGCCGTAATGTAGGCGGCAGTGACGATGTAAAAGATCTTGCGATGTTTGACCGGGTGGATGTTCAGCCGGTCCAGCCAATACATTCTCACGGGTCAGCGCGCCTCCTTTGGCCGGGCCGTGACAGGTTCAAAGCCGAACAGCCGCACATAGCGGTCGGGATCCCGGTCCACGATCAGGTTCAGGAACACCTTCGTCACCGTGATGGCGCTGAACATGCTCAAAATCACGCCAATGCCCAGGGTCACAGCAAAGCCCCGGATGCTGCCGGTGCCGAAGTAGAACAGAACGCCGGCTGCCAGCAGGGTCGTGATATTGGAGTCCAGGATGCTGGGCAACGCCCGGTCGAACCCGGCGTCGATGGCTGCCCGCAGGCGCTTGCCGCTGCGCAGCTCCTCCTTGACCCGCTCGAAGATCAGCACGTTGGCGTCCACGGCCATGCCGAGAGAGAGGATGAAGCCGGCGATGCCCGGCAAGGTCAACGTGGCGTGCACGGCCGCCATGGCGCCGAGCACCATGACCCCGTAGAGCAGCAGGGCCACATCTGCCACGAACCCCGGCAGGCGGTAATAGAAGATCATGTACAGGATCACCAGGACCAGGCCCAGGATGCCGGCGCGGATGCCGCTATCCACCGCATCCTTGCCCAGGGAAGGCCCCACGCTGCGGTTCTCCACCACCTTCAGCGGCACCGGCAGGGCGCCGGCCCGTAACAGCGTCACCAGGCGTTTGGCCTCATCCATGCTGAAGTTGCCGGTGATCTGCCCGTCTCCACCGGTGATGGCCGTCTGGATGACGGGATCGGAGATGACCTTTCCGTCCAGCACAATGGGAGCCTGCCGGCCCACGTTGGCGCTGGTCATCTGGGCGAATTTACGGGCGCCTTCCGGCTTAAGCTTGAAAGAGACCGCCGGACGGCCAAACTGGTCCGCCGAGAGCATGGCGTCGGCCAGCTGGTCACCCTTGAAAATGGTCTTCCCGTCGGGATCCTTGAATTCCAGGACCGCCGTCTGCCCCAGGACCTCCACGGCCTGGCGGGTGTCCTTGATCCCCGGCAGGTCCACGACCACCTGGTCGGTTCCCTTCAGTTGGATGACGGGCTCCGCCACCCCCAGGCCGTTGACCCGCTGTTCCAAAACGCTGCGGGCCCGGTCCATGATGTCCCGGGTGATGGGATGCCCCGGTTCCGGCTGGGCCTGCAGAACCACATGGACCCCGCCGCGCAGGTCCAGCCCCAGATTGATGGGCAGGCTGGCCAGTGCCACGGCAAACAACCCTACCACCGCCAGAGTGGCGATGACCCGCCACTCAGTGCCTCGTCTCATGACTGTTTCCCCCCAGAGTCCGTGCCGCGTTCACCCTCGGGGCCCGCAGGGGCCCGCACAACCCGTGTTATTTCAGAACCTGGCTCACAGCGGAGCGGGTGGTCTTGACCTCCACCTTGTCCGCAATCCGCAACGTGAGGGTATCTTCCTTCACATCCGTGATCTCTCCAAAGATGCCGCCTACCGTAATGACCCTCTGCCCTTTTTTCAAGGCGTCCAGCATAGCCTGGCGCTTTTTCTGTTCCTTCTGCTGGGGCCGGATGATCAGAAAGTAGAAAATCACAAAAACGATGGCAAAAGGAAGCAACAGAGATACGATTTCCGCCGTCCCCCCGGCGGCGGGCTGGGCTGCCGCTAATGGCACCACTATGACATCCCCTCCGGTCCTTCTTGCGATAGAGTTCCCAAACTGGCGGACAGGCCAAACAGCAGCAAGAATTCCACAGGCACGACCTAAATCCTGCCGCGACAATAGGCAGAAAATGTCCCGTCCTCCAGGTGTTGCCGGATTTCTTCCATCATACGCAGCAAAAAACGTAAATTATGCAAAGTCGTCAGCCGCAACCCCAGAATCTCGTGGGTATGCAGTAGATGCCGGATATAGGCCCGCGTGAAATGCCGGCAGGCCGGGCAGTCGCACCCCTCGTCGAGCGGGGAGAAATCCCGGGCGTAGCGTGCATCCCGTACGATGATGCGGCCCTGCCGGGTGAAGACCGTCCCGTTACGGGCGATGCGGGTGGGCAATACGCAGTCGAACATGTCGATGCCCCGGGCCACCCCTTCCAACAGCGCATCCGGGGAACCCACCCCCATCAGATAGCGAGGCCGGTCCTCCGGCAGAAGGGGTACTGTCTCCTCCAGCATCTCATACATCATTTCCTTCGGTTCACCGACGCTGAGCCCGCCGATGCCGTAGCCGGGAAAGTCCAGCTCCACCGTGCGCCGGGCGCTTTCATGACGCAGCTCCGCATAGGTGGCCCCCTGTACGATGCCGAAAACGGCCTGATCCTCCCGGCGGTGAGCGGCCCGGCAGCGGGCAGCCCAGCGGGCCGTGCGCTCCATGGCTGCCCGGGCTTCCGCATATTCCACCGGATAGGGCAGGCATTCATCGAACGCCATGGCGATGTCTGCTCCCAGGTTTTCCTCCAGCTCCATGACCTTTTCCGGAGTAAGAAAATGGGACGAGCCGTCTAGGTGAGAGCGAAAAGAGACACCCTCTTCGGAAATCTGCCGCAGAGAGGCCAGGCTGAACACTTGGAACCCGCCGCTGTCGGTCAGGATGGGCCTGGGCCAGGCCATGAAGCGGTGCAGGCCGCCGGCTTCCGCCACCAGATCAGCTCCCGGACGCAAATAGAGATGATAGGTGTTGGACAGGATGATTTGCGCACCCAGCTCCTCCAATTCCCAGGGAGCCGTGGCTTTCACCGTGGCCTGGGTGCCCACGGGCATGAACACGGGCGTCTCCACGGTGCCATGGGGGGTCTGTAATCTCCCCCGCCGGGCCCAGGTCTGGCCATCCCGGGCAAGGACCTGAAAGGAAAACGACAACGCTGAACCTCCTGCCTGCGAGTTCTCATACGGTGAACGGGCCGGGAAGCCTCACCGGGGCCCTCCCGCTGGGGGCGTCCCGCCGTCAAAAGCCTACAGAATCAGCATGGCATCGCCAAAGCTATAGAACCGGTAGCGGAGGGCGATGGCCTGCCGGTATGCAGCCAGAACCTGTTCCCGGCCGGCAAAAGCCGACACGAGCATCAGCAAGGTGGAGCGCGGCAGGTGGAAATTGGTGATCAGCGCATCCACCGCCCGGAACCTGTACCCGGGGTAGATGAAAATGCCGGTCCACCCGGCGCCGGGATGGATCTCCCCCGTTTCATCGGCCACCGTCTCCAACGTCCGCACCACCGTGGTTCCGACGGCCACCAACCGGCCGCCCGCCCGGCGGCAACGGTTCAGGAAGGCAGCCGCCTCCGGGCTTACGCTGTAAAACTCCTCATGCATGTGATGTTCTTCCACCCGGTCCACTTTTACCGGCCGGAATGTGCCCAGCCCCACCTGCAGTGTGAGGTAGACCAGAGCGATGCCCTGCGCTTGCAGACGCTGGAGAAGCTCCGGGGTGAAATGGAGGCCGGCCGTAGGCGCTGCCACAGAGCCCGGCACCCGGCTGTAGACGGTCTGGTACTGCTCGGGATCCTCCAGGCGCCGCCGGATGTAGGGCGGCAGTGGGGTCTCGCCCAGCTGGTCGATGAGCCCGGGGAGATCCCTGGGATCGGCATCGAAGCGCAAGAGCCTGCCACCATAGGGCAAGGCCTCCACCACCTGGGCCCGCAGGGCTCCGCCCCCGAAGGAGAGCGCCGCGCCCGGCCGGACCCTGCGGCCCGGCCGGACGAGGGCTTCCCACAGCCCCGGTTCCCGTTGTTCCAGCAAGAGAACTTCCACCTTGCCGCCGCTGCCGGTTTTTTCCGCCCAGAGGCGGGCGGGAATCACGCGGGTATCGTTGAGGACCAGGACATCCCCCGGCCGCAGAAACTCCCCGATGTCCCAAAACCGCTTGTGCTCAACAGCGCCGCTCTCCCGGTGCAGAACCATCAGGCGGGCGGAATCACGCGGGTTCGCAGGTTCCTGGGCAATCAGTTCCTTCGGAAGCTCATAATCAAAATCCTCGACCTGCAACACAAACCGCCTCGATCAGTCCACTGAATCCGGCCGGCCCAGGTCCCCCGGCCCGAAACTCAAAGGAAGCAGCTCCTGCAAGCTGCGGATTTCCACCCGGCCCTCCAGATTGGCCATGATGATGCGGGCCTGTGGGCCGAACTCCCGCAGGAACTGGCGGCAGACACCGCAGGGAGCGCAAGGGCCCGGGCTTCCGGCGACCACCGCCACGGCCACAATGTGCCGGACGCCGGCAGCCACAGCCTGCGAGGCGGCCACCCGCTCGGCGCAGATCGTGGCGGGATAGCTGGCGTTTTCGATGTTGCCTGCGGCGAAGATCCGACCGTCGGCGGTCCGGACCGCCGCTCCCACGGCGAAACCGGAATACGGAGCGTAAGCCCGACTCCGGGCTTGCAGCGCAGCCTCCAGCAGTTCCCGATCAGGGCCGTCCAAAGGTTCCTCTCTAACATTTGCCGATCCCGCCGTCTCCATCCCAGCCTTCCTCCCACCGATCCCCGGCCGCGCCGCTCCGGGCTGCGTAATCCCCGTAGTAAGACAGCGATGCCAGGGCGCTCATACGGACCGCGTCTCCAGGCCGCAGCTCGCCTGGCCCTCGGGACCATCCCAGCCAATGGCCCAAAAATGTCAAATTCGCCAATAGCAGCAGGACTCCTGCCAGCCATACCCATGCCGGGAGCTTTCCCACGCTCAGCGGCCGGGCTGCCACAGCAGCCACAGCCGGGGCGCGAAAAGGACATACCCCACGGCCACCGCGAAAAAAGCGCTGAGCAAAACCGCAGCCGCCGCCACGTTTTTGGCCACCCGGGCCAGCGGGTGAACCTGTGGGGAAGCCAAATCCACCACATTCTCCACGGCGGTGTTCAAGAGTTCCGCAACCATCACCTGGGTGATGGCTGCCGCCAGCGCCAGCCATTCCCAACGCGAAAGGCCGAAATAGCCCCCGGCAAGGATGCTTAAGGTGGCTGCCAGGGTATGGATGCGGAAGTTTCGTTCGTGCCCCCAGGCCCAACGCAGCCCGTCCCTGGCGAAGCCGAAACTGGCCCGTAAATTCGGGCTTTTCATCTTCCCAGCCCCAGTCTGGCCAAGGCCGCCTCTTGCAGGCTGAACATCTCGTTCTCGCCGCCAGGATCCTCGTGATCAAACCCCAGCAGGTGCAGCAGGCCATGGACTGTCAAAAAAACCACCTCTCGGGGCAGGGAATGGCCGTAGGACTCGGCCTGGCGCACGGCCACCGGCTGGCAGACCACCACATCCCCCAGGGAAATGGGCACGGCTTCCGCGCCGTGGTCTTCCGGCTGGGCAAACGCCGCAGCCCACGACTCCAGCTCGGCGCGGCTGAACATGGGAAAAGACAACACATCCGTAGGGGCATCCACCCCCCGGTAGGCGCGGTTCAGGGCCTGCATCTCCTTTTCCCCCGCCACACTGAGGCTGACCTGCAGCAGGCCGGGACCCTGCAACAATCGGCAGGCTCCCTGCAGCCAAGCGGGCGCAGCCGCCGCTTGAGCGCCGTTGCCGTAACGTTCCAGAACGGTTTGGACTCCCGAGCGGACCGCTGCCTCCATCCACGCCCGCCACAGCGGGTCCTGATCTTCTTCCGCCTCCGGTGGGCCGTACAGGACCTCCAGATCCCCCATGAGCCGTAATCCGCCTTTCCCACTAACCGTTGCTAGCCTTTTGCTCCCCGCCCACCTGCCGCACCAACGCCTCCGGGTACTCGATGCGGGCATGAAAGGCCCCTGTGAGCACCCGCACAAAGGCCTGGCTGATGAGCTCCAGGTCCCGCAACGTGATATCGGCCTCATCCAGCTGGCCGGCGTTCAAGCGGTCCCGCACGATTTTGCGCACGGTGGCCTCGATTTTGCCCGGAGTGGGTTTGTCCAGAGCCCGGACCGAAGCCTCCACACCGTCGGCCAGCATGAGAATGGCTGTGGCCTTGCTTTGCGGCTTTGGACCGGGATAACGGAAGGATTCCTCGTACTGGGCCACGCCCGGATCGTGTTCGGCCGCACGGTGATAAAAATACCGGACCAGATCTGTGCCGTGATGTTCGGGGATGAATGCCTTCACCGCCGCTGGCAGCCGCGCCTGCGTGGCCATCTCCAGGCCGTCTTTCACGTGGGCGATGATGATCAACGTGCTCAGACTGGGAGAAAGCCGATCGTGCGGGTTTTGGCCGCGCATCTGGTTTTCCACGAAGAAGTAGGGCCGGCGCATTTTCCCGATGTCGTGATAATACGCCCCTACCCGGACCAGCAAAGGATCAGCATGGACGGCCTCCGCCGCCGCCTCCGCCAGGTTGCCCACCATGATGCTGTGATGGTAGGTTCCCGGAGCCTCCAGAAGCAGCCGGCGCAGCAGGGGCTGGCTGGGATTGGCCAATTCCAGCAAGCGGATGGACGAAGTGATGTCAAACCCGCTCTCCAGATAGGGCAACAGCCCGATCGCCAACACCGAGGACACCAGGCCGCTGAGGATCCCCAGATAGCTGACCTGCAAATAGTGGCTGTCCCGGAAGATCAGACCCAGGCCGAAAATGGCCGCAGTCTGCACAATGCCGATCATCAGCCCTGCCCGCATGAGATCACTGCGCTGTCCCACCCGGGACACGCTATAGACGCCTACCACGCCGCCGGCCAGGGAGACAAACATGACGCTGTAATTCCCGCCGGCCACCATCCCCAGCAGCATACTTATGATCAGGCTGGCCAGGACCGCCAGCCGGGCATCCACCAAAATGGCCACCAAGATGGAGCCGAACGCTGCCGGAATGACCAAACCCCCGTCCCGCCAGGGCCAACTGACGATAAGCTTGCCGATGAGGACCACCAGGACCAGGAGCAGGCCCACCAGGACCTGCATCTTTTGGCTGCGCATGACCTCGGGCAGGTAGCGGTGGATATACAGGGCCAGGATTGCCACCAGGCCGGCCACCAGCAGGATCATTCCCGCCACCACCAGGAAATCGGTCTGCTGGTGCTGCAACCCTAAAAGCTGCAACAGGCGCACCTGGTCCGCGGTGACCACCTCTCCGCGGCGAATGATGACCTGCCCCTGCAGGATGCGCGCCGGCGGCGTGGTGACCCGGGCCTGGGCGCGGGCCAAACGCACCTTGTCCGGGTCCAGCGTCAAATTGGGCCGCACGACTTGGGGTACCAGGGCTTGTACCAAGGGCAAAAGCCGGGCCGGCATGCCCGGAATCGCCATTTTCCCCTGCAGGACGTGGGCCGCCTGAGCCAGGTTGGCTGATTCCACCCTTTGCGACAGCAGGAAATCCTGCACCTGGGAAACAGCCAGATTCTGGGCCTGTTCCAACTGTGCGGGCGTAAGCTCCGCCAGGGCTTGCAGCAGCGCAGCATCCAGCTCCAGGCCGCTCTTTTCGGCCACGGTCCTGCTGGCGGCCTCCAGTTCCTGCTCCGTGTGAGGTTTCCCCGCCAAAGGCTTCAGTGCCACGAAGGCCGAGGACAGCTGCTGGCCCGCCTGCACCGATACCATCTGGTCGATGACATAATTGCCCGGATCCTGCTGCAGCGCGTTGACAGCCTGGTTTTCCGCCTGCCGCACCATGGCTTCGGTTCGCACCGGATCCACCACAGTCTGGGGTGCAACCACGTCGGCGTTGGCCACCTCGCCTTCGTGCAGGCGCACCCGCTGTGGCACGAAATTGCCGGCCGTGGTGGCCACCAGGATCCCGACCACCGCTGCCGCCAGCAGGAACTGCCGGGCTGCAGGACGGCCACTCCAGGCTTTCCCGGCCTGGAGCCAGCGTGTCCAAGCGGACGCAAGGGCCGCTTTTTTCTCGATCATGACCCGTTCCCCGCCCAGGGTCGTGGACCTGCGGGCGAAGCCAGGACCTCCTCCCCTTCCCGGAAGCTGCCGTCCCGCTCATGGGAGGCGGCGCCCGGCTGGTTCACGGAACCGCGGCTCTCAAACTCCTCGTACGCCCGGACAATACGCTGCACCAAAGGGTGGCGCACCACGTCGTGCTCTGTGAGAAAACAAAACGCGATCCCCGGCACTCCGCGCAGAACGTCCTGGACTTGCCGCAGACCGCTGGTTTTCCCCTCTGGCAGGTCCACCTGGGTCACGTCCCCGGTGACCACCGCCCTGGAACCGAACCCCAGGCGGGTGAGGAACATTTTCATCTGCTCCGGTGTGGTGTTTTGCGCCTCGTCCAGGATGATGAAGCTGTCATCCAGCGTGCGCCCCCGCATGTAGGCCAGGGGGGCCACTTCGATGATGCCCTTCTCCATATAGCGCTGGAACGTCTCCTGGCCGAACAGGTCGAATAGCGCATCATACAGGGGGCGCAGATAGGGATTCACCTTTTCCTGGAGGTCGCCCGGCAGGAAACCCAGCCGCTCGCCGGCCTCGACTGCAGGCCGGGTCAGGATGATGCGGGCCACCTGGTGCTGTTTCCAGGCTGCCACAGCCATGGCCACCGCCAGATAGGTTTTCCCTGTGCCTGCAGGCCCGATGGCGAAGGTGAGATCGTGGGTCTGCATGGATTCCACGTAATGTCTCTGCCCCGCCGTGCGCGGCCGGATGGGGCGCCCACGGGCCGTCATGGCCACCGCCTCGGCCACCCCGGCATCCTCGGATCCGCTGCCGTCGCGGCCGGCGGACGGACCTGTGCCGGCCTGTTCCCACAGCGCATGAACCTCTGCCGGCGTGGGCTCCGTACCTGAACGGGCCAGATCCACCATTTTGCCTAGAATCGCCATGACCCGCTCCACCTCGCTGCTGGAGCCCTGCACCTTGACCAGGCTGCCCCGGGCCACCAGCCGTGCGCCAGTATGTGCCGTCAACGCCTTCAGGTTGGCATCTTGCCCGCCGAAAAAGGCCCGCGGATCCACGTCCGTGGGAAGAGAAAAACTGCGCTCTTCGGTTCTCAATGCTGAACGGATGAGCAATTCCTCCCCTGCAGGCCCAGGCGGTGGCCATCCTGCACCTGCCGGGCCGCCAGTTTGCCGGCCGTTGGCCCCCGGCATTGCCGTCATCGGCCTGTCCGGGCCTGGCCAGGTTCCCCCGCCGGCTGGGGCCGTGGTCCGTATTTCTCCAGAACCGCCGTGGGAACCGGGGCTCCCACGGGCACCGCCTGGACGGAGGCGATATCCATCTCCAGCTCCAGGGTGACCTCTGCCTCTGCGTACGCTCCCCGCCCGCCTCTCCCGTATCGAACGGCCTGTTGCCGGGAGAGGATGCGTGCCCCGGCGGGCACCTGGGCGCCGGCCCTTTGTTGCGCCTGGCGCAACGCCTGTAGCCGGGCTTCTGCCGGAGTGAGGCGGCGCCAGTGGCGCTCCTGCTCCTCGTCCCGGCCCCAGTAGAGCCGGACGGGCCAGGGTTTCCGGATCTCCCGGCTGCCCTGATGGACCAGCGCCTGGGCGAAGGGCCGCCAGGGCCATGCCAGCTCTGCCTGCCAGTTCCCGATCTGCAAGCCCGCTTTGTGGCGGATGCGGCCCGTGGGAAGCAGGACCGCCTCCTCCAGGGGGACCTGCTGGCGCCCGGTCACCCAGACCCGGGCCTCCACCCGGGCCTGTGCCGCCGTATACCATAACTCACCCTGACGGACCGCCACTGGACCTTCCCGGCCAGCAGGAGGAGGGACCGGTCCTGCCGACTCCTCGCCCTGCGCGGAAGGCGGCCCTTCCGGCCGGCTGCCCACCAGTCCAGCCAGTGCCGCCAACCATTCCGGCACAATGCCGCTGACCAGGACCTGGCCTGCCCTTACCGTCTCGCCTTCGACCACCAGCGGAAGCCCCCGCAGAGCCACCACCGACGTGACTAAACCGTCGCGGGCGGCCACCAGGTGGGCGGAACGCACCCCGGCAGCTCTGTCGGGCTGCCTGGCCTCCACCACCTGGATCACGGCCCGGACTCCTTGCATCTGGATCCCGGCCCAGGCCACGCCGTCCACCTGCCGCTGCACGGCGGCAGCCACCTCAGCGGGGTCCAGCGCGCCCCGGGCTGCACCGATATGCAAACCTGCTTCTGCGGCGGCCTGGCGGATGAGCAACCCCGGCACCTTCCGGTTGCCTTCCACATCCACGACCCAGATGCGGCCGGAAAGGGCCCACAGGAGCAACAAAGCCACGGCGGCGCCCGCCGCAAACCAACGGCGGCTCCGGAGCCGTGCCAGCCAAAAAACCAAACCACGCCGCCGCCAGATTCGAACGCGGCAACCTGTACGGCGGCACAACGGCCGGATCCTGGCAAACGTTACCCACGGCGTCTTGGCCACCAAAACGTCGCTGCCCAAGCGACGGATATGCCACAGCGAGACCCCGCTGGCTGCAGCAGCGTTAACAAACTGCTCCAGACGGGCCCCGCTGATTTTGATTATAACATAGCCATTCAGGAATAACCACAGACGGGCAGCAGGACCGGTGCCGGTCACCTCGGGCCGCCCCCTTGCCCGAAATCCAGATGCTCCACCAGCCCGTCCACCACCACCCAGTCGCGGCTGATGGCGCCGATCGCCAGCTTCTGCCCGTGGATGGTGATGACCCCCTGGGGGACCCGCACCTGGACCTGTTCGGGGGCGATCTTGGCCACTCCCCGGTGATTCTCCACGTGAACCTGCCGGAACCCGATCACGGTGACCTTGGGCAGGCTCAACACGGCCTCGCCGGGAAGGTCCAGCCAGCCGGCTGCCCTCTCAGCCCAGGCCCG
This sequence comes from Bacillota bacterium, assembly GCA_014896355.1. Taxonomy (GTDB): domain Bacteria; phylum Bacillota; class UBA5301; order Bu52; family Bu52; genus Bu52. Next base: position 39,825 of record JADBKO010000001.1, on the reverse strand, counting down.
CAGATTATCCTCCGTGCCCCGCCCGGAAGGAGGCTCCCGGTCCGGACCAGGCCCGGGGCCATTGCGGTGCCGCGACGCCGGCAACGCCCATTCCAAGGTTCTCCCTCCGTCCCGGCCAAGACTGGACTCTCCCCCCAATCTATGCCGGGGCGGGAACGCACTATGCCAGGACGGGAACGCAAAAGAACAGCGCAGCCAAAGCCGCCCCGCCGCCCGCGGGGCAGCCTGCCTGCTCCCATTGCGCCCCACACGCCGGAGGGCGAACATCACTGCGGGCCCTCAGGGCCTGGACCTCCGCCAGCGCCACCGATCCCATTGCACGCCAGGAGGCGGCGTCAGGATCACGGACCACACCAGCCCCCGCAGCACATCCGTAGGCTCCAAAGGCAGGCCCGGGCGGGCGAGCTGGAACCGCTCCGCCGCTTGCAGGTTTGGAGCTGCAGCGGGCAGGCCCGGGGCACCCGTCGCCGGCCGGGCTTCCACTCCGCCGGATGTTTTTCCGGACGAGCTTTCCGCCGGCGCTCCCTCCCCCTCGGGGCTCTCCGGTGCCTCCGAGGGGGGCCGGGGACTCTCGCTGCCAGCCTCCTCCGGGGGCTGTGGAAATTCTTCACCGTCCTCAGGAGCGCTGGCAGCCTCGGAGGCGGACTCCTCCCGATCGCGGTTCTCCGGCTTGCGGCCCGTGACCCAGTCCGGAAGATTCAGCGGCGGCCAGCTGCCGCCCCCTTCCGGGTCCGGCGTTCCCAGGATGCCGGCCAGGGCTCGCCGCAGTTCCAGCGCGTAGTCCGGCCCTTTTTCGTGACGGGAAGCCATGTCGCATGCCCCCTTGCCGGCTCCCTAGCGAATGCCGCCGCCAGGGCCGGCCGGTCCCGTGCCACCGCGTTCAGGCCCCTCCGGCGGGTTTTCTCCCTGGGCCGGCGGCATCGGTTCTTCCGGCGGGGCCAGCCGCGCCATGGATTCCCGCATCTGCGTATCCGCCAGGATGTTCCGCAGCTGGTAATAATCCATCACGCCCAACTTGCCTTCACGCAACGCGTAGGCCAGAGCCTTCGGCACTTCGGCCTCGGCCTCCACCACCCGGGCCCGCATCTCCTGGGTCATGGCCTTCATTTCCTGCTCCCGCGCCTCGGCAGCGAAACGCCGTTCCGCCGCCTTGGCCTGGGCGATGTTTTTGTCCGCCTCCGCCTGGTCCATCTGCAGGCGGGCGCCGATGTTGCGGCCCACATCCACATCGGCGATATCGATGGAAAGGATCTCGAACGCCGTGCCCGCATCCAGCCCCTTGCTCAGCACGGTCCGGGAGATGCGGTCCGGGTTCTCCAAGACTTCTTTGTGGTCCACGGCGGAGCCCACGGTGGTTACGATGCCCTCGCCGATACGGGCGATGACCGTGGCTTCACCGGCGCCGCCCACCAGGCGGTCGATGTTGGCCCGCACGGTGACCCTGGCCTTGACCCGCAGTTCGATGCCATTCTTGGCCACGGCGGAAACCAGAGGGGTCTCGATGACTTTCGGGTTCACGCTCATCTGGACCGCTTCCAGCACGTTGCGCCCTGCCAGGTCAATGGCCGCCGCCCGCTCAAACGTCAGCTTGATCTCCGCCCGGTGGGCGGCGATGAGGGCATCCACCACCCGGTCCACGTTGCCCCCGGCCAGGTAATGGGCCTCCAGTTTGTCCACGCCCACTTCCAGCCCGGCTTTCACCGCTTTGATGAGGGGCAGGATGATCCGCGCCGGCGGCACCCGGCGCAGGCGCATGCCGATCAGGGTGATGATCCCCACATGGACCCCGGCAGCCAGCGCCGAAATCCATAGCCCCAGCGGGATGAAATTCAGGATGACCAACAGGACCACAAGAATGAGGACCAAAGGAATAAAAAAGGCGAAGAGCTCAATTCCCCACATAACAGTCCCTCCTTGCCTTTGCGCAGGTGCAACGGAGCTGCGGCAGCCTGGCCCGCGAGAGCCTAGGAAACCTTGCGGACCACCACCCGGTTGCCTTCCACCCGGATCACCCGGATCCTGTCACCCGCCTGGGCGAAATCGCCCTCGGTGAGCACATCCACCCTCCTGCCGGCAATTTCCGCCGTGCCTGCAGGACGCAGAATGGTCAAAGCCACGCCTTCCTGCCCTTCCAAAGAGGCCAGGTCCGGCAACGCAGAGTATCCGGCCGCATGCTCCTGGCGCGTCGAGAGGACCAGGCGCTGAAGGGCCTTGATGCGCCCGAAATAACGGAACATGAGGTATCCCGCCACCAGGGTGGTGCCGATGGCGGTGGCGATGGCCACAGCCGCCTGCCGGGCAGAGGCGAAGGCCAGGAAAATGCCGGTAAACATGGCCGCCAGCCCCAGTACCCCCGTCACCCCGAATCCGGGGATGGCGAATACCTCAATGGCGAGCAGGATGAGCCCTGCCACAAACAGCGCGATGGACTCCCAGCCGGCGAAGCCCGCCATATAACTCCCCAGGAAAAACAGGATCAGTGCCGTGACGCCGATCATTCCCGGCCAGCCCCAGCCCATGACGATGAGCTCCACGGCCAGGCCCACGAAACCAATGGTCAAAAGCAGTGTGGCCACGCCGGGATCCGTCAGCCAACGCGTCAGGCGCTCTACGGTGTTCATTTCGCGAACCACTTGCGGCTGCCCGGCCAGTCCGTAAGGCTCCAACGCCGCATAGAGGTTGGGTGCCACGCCATCGGCGATGCCCCACTTCCGGGCCTGGGTGGCCGTCAGAGTCAGCAACTGATCAGGCCCGTCCAGGCCTGGAATGGCCACGCTGACATCCACCATGGCGGCGGCCACGTCCGCTCGGCGTCCGCGGCGCTCTGCCGTGGCGGAAAACTCCCCCCGGAACGCGGAGATGTATTTCTCCTCTGCAGGCCGGGTCTCCGCGGCGCCGATGCTGCTGCCCGGAGCCATGACCAGCTTCTCACAAGCCATGGCGATCAGCGCCCCGGCAGACCAGGCGCGGCTTTCCACATACGCCAGAGTGGTCAACGGAGTCCGCAACAACGTGTCGCGGATGTCCAGCGCCGCATCCACCCGTCCGCCCAGAGTGCCGATGAGCAAAACCGCCCCCGCGGCCCGGCGTTGCCGGGCTTCCTCCAGGCTGCGGCGGATGTAGGCTGCCAATCCCGGATCAATGGTTCCCTCCACCCGGATGACGTACACCGGCCGGCTGCCCAGCTGGGAAAGGCCCGACGGTGCCGGTGCGGCGGCAAAGGTCCCAGCCGATGCCGGAGCTGCCCCGCTCCGGGCCATGGCCGACGCCGGCGCCCCCGGGAACGCCACTCCCACCGGCGCCAGCACAAGCAACAAAACGAGAGCCAGGAGAAGCAGCAAAAAGAGAGCCAGGAGAGCCGCGAACCCGAAGCCCCTGCAAGTCCTGCAGATCGGCATTCTCCGGCACCACACGGAGCTTCCCTCCATCCGGCAGCGCAGAATATGAAAAGGCCCGGCGGTGTGTCTGTCGCCAGCCGGGCCTACCGGTCCTTCACAGGGAGGCATGGCTGAAAGGTCGTGAAACGCGGCTTCTGAAGCGGCTCAACGCTCCCGACGCCTGCGCGCCGCCTGGGACTTTTTCTTCCGGCGCACGCTGGGGCTTTCATAGTGCTCGCGCCGCCGCACTTCAGCCAACACACCCGAGCGCTGGCACTGCCGCTTAAAACGCCGCAATGCCTGGTCAAACGGTTCGTCTTTACTGACGTGGACTTCCGCCATCCGCCATCCCTCCCTCCCCGAAGCAGCCCGGTTCCGGGTGAACGTAACAGTAGTTCTCTCTTCTCTGTCTAATTCCTGCTGGCGCCTGCCCATTTGGCCCGCAGAAGGGGCCACCCCTCCGTATCCCGGCCCTGGATGGCTTCGGCCAGGGCCCGGGCCAGCGTGCCCGGCTGGGCAAGGCCCTCGAAGGCAACCGGGCTCTGCGGCGGAAGCGCCACATCTACGGTGAGATAGTGGGCGCTGGTTCCCCGAAACACGGGCGGGTCCGGGGCAGGCCCCGCCGTTTCCAGCAAAACCTCCAATTCCCGGCCGAGGAACCGGCGGGCGTAGGATTCGGCCGCCGAGTGGGCCAACGCCTCCACCTCCTTGAGGCGGCGGTGCTTCTCCGCTGACGGCACCTGCTGGGGAAACCTAGCCGCCGCCGTTCCACTGCGGGGAGAATAAGGAAAGGCGTGAATGCGGCTGAATTCCATCTCCTCCACGAACCGCAGGCTTTGGCGGAAACGCTCTTCACTTTCCCCGGGGAAACCCACGATCAGGTCGGTGCTGATGGCCACGTCCGGGAGCTTGCGACGCAAGGCATCCACCCGCCGGGCGTAGTCTGCCGTGCGGTAGCGCCGGGCCATGCGCCGCAAAATCTCGTCGTCCCCGGACTGCAGAGGCAGGTGAACGTGCGGACAGATCCGCCCCGGGTTGTCGGCCAGCACATCCACCAAAGCCGCGGTCACGTCATGGGGCTCCACGGACCCCAGGCGGAAACGTCCGGGCCCATCCATGGCCGCCAGCTGCGCCAAGAGCCCGGCCAGGTCCAGGTCCCCTCCGAGATCGCGGCCGTACGCGCCCAGATGGATCCCCACCAGCACGATTTCGCGGTATCCGCGGTCCCAGAGATCGCGGACAGCCTCCTGCACCCGCTCCGGGGGCAGAGATCGTTCCGGGCCCCGCGCCAGAGGAACCTGGCAATACGTACAGTGCTGTTGGCATCCTTCCTGAATCTTCAGGGTGGCCCGCGCCCGCCCGTGCCAGGGAGCCACAGCCGGCGCCTCGAACGCCTCCTCCGGCGGATGGGGCGCCACGGCCACGAGGGGTTTCCCGGCCGGCAGCGCCCGGTCCCGCAAGGCCCGTTCCACCAGCTCCACCAGCCGATGGCGCTCCCGGGTGCCCACCACCACGTCCACCCCAGGGATGGCTGCCACCTGCTCAGGCGCCACCTGGGCGTAGCAGCCCACCGCGGCCACAACGCCGTCCCTGCCGGCCTGTCGCGCCCGTTCCACGGCTTGCCGCAGGGTCTGCCGGGATTTCTTGGCACCGGTGTTGGTCACCGTGCAGGTGTTCACCACGTAGACGTCTGCAGGCTGATCGAAAGGGACGATCTGATACCCTGCGGCCAGGAAGGCCCCTGCCAGCCCCGCAGTATCGCTCTGATTGACCTTACATCCCAGGGTGTGAAATGCCACCGTCCGCCCGGTCGTGCTCCTCCGCCCTCTCCGCCGAATCTTTCGTCCGCCTCCCGCCGGAACGCCCGGGCGCCGGCTCAGCCACACCGGCCGGGGGCCGCGCGCCCGCAGGCCTTCACTCCTGCGCCCGGCGGAAGGCCAGGCTGACCCAGGCTTCCTGGGCCTTGCCGCCGATCTTCACCAAGCCCGCCGGACGTAAAGCCTCCACCACGGATGCCTGCTGCCAGGAAACCACACCGCCTCCGATGAAAACGCCGCCGGGTTTCAGCCAGCCCGGCAGCCGCGGTGCCAGGGGAATAAGGACCTCCGCCAGGATATTGGCCGCCACCAAATCGAAAGGCCCGCCCTGGGGCTGCCACCGGGGGTCCAGGATGTCCCCCTGCTCCACCCGGATCTTCGCGCCATCCCACAGCGAACCCGCGTTTTGCCGGGCCACCTCCACCGCCACCGGATCCCGGTCCACAGCCAGCACTGCGGCGGCCCCCAGGCCCAGCGCCGCCAAGGCCAGAATACCCGATCCGGTGCCCAGATCCAACAGGGCATTCCCGGGCCGCAGATATGCCTGCAGGAGCTCCAGGGTCAAAACCGTGGACGGATGCTGGCCCGTACCGAACGCCATGCCCGGATCCAGTCGCAGGATCACCGGGCCATCCGGCTCCCCGGCCCGGGCCTGCAGGTCCTCCGGCACCGGCAGCCAACTGGGGAAGATGTGAACCCTGCCCACCTGTAAGGGACGGTAATAGCGTTTCCAGGACTCCGCCCAATCCTCCGCCTGAACCAGGCGGATTCGGCTGTGGGCGCCTTGCGCCGGGAGACCCCATGCGGGCAGACTGGCCAAAAAAGCCGCGGCCGCCCGGTTCAGCCGCCCCTGCTCCGCCTGCTCCGGGAAATAGCCGCGGACCTCCACCAGGGGTCCAGAGTCCTGCACCACGGTTCCGCTGGCCCCCTGGGAAAACAGCCAAGCGCTGGCTGCTTCTTCACTGGCCGCTGGAACCGTCATGACCAGTTCCCAGTAGCGGCCCGCCGCTTGTGGCATTCACCATTCCGCCTTTCCACCGCCGGCCTTCACCAGCATCCTGCGCCGCCGGCCCGCCGCTTCCGCTACCCCTGGCCTGCGTGGCGCGTGAAGGAATCCTTCATCTTGCCCAGCAATCCCTGGCTATCCAGGACCTCCTCGCCGAAGCTGTCCGCCAGTTCCTTGAAGAGCCGGCGCTGGCGCGGATTCAGTTTGGTGGGAGTCACCACCTTGACCTCCACGAACTGGTCGCCACGACCGAACCCCTGCAGGCTGGGAATGCCTTTTCCGCGCAGCCGGAAAACACTGCCGGTCTGGGTGCCCTCCGGAATCCGCAACGGCATGGTCCCCTCCAAGGTGGGCACCTGGATCTCCGCGCCCAATGCCGCCTGCGCAAACGTAATGGGGACCTGGCAGCGGATATCCAGCCCCTGCCGCACAAACAGCTTGTGAGGCTTCACCCGGACGAAGACGTATAAATCGCCGGGAGAGCCGCCCCGGCTTCCCGCTTCGCCCTCGCCCGCCAAACGGATCCGCGTTCCTTCGTCCACGCCGGCGGGAATCCGGACTTTCAGCCGCCGCTGCCGGTGTACCACGCCCTGGCCGTGGCACTCCCTGCACGGCGTATCCACCAATTTGCCCTGGCCGCCGCAAGCCTCGCAGACCCGCGTGGTGGCCATGCGGCCGAAGAAGGTGTTCTGCACCATCTGGATGTGGCCGGTGCCATGGCAGTGCGGGCAGGTCCGGATGGGAGTGCCGGGTTCCGCCTGGTTTCCGTGGCAACGGGGACAAATTTCGGTGCGGGGGACCTCAATTTCCTTCTCTGTGCCGAACGCCGCCTCCTCGAACCCGATGGTCAGATCGTAGCGCAGGTCGGCGCCGCGCTGGGGGCCTGTGGCACGGCGCCTCCACGCCCCACCCATGAACAGGTCAAACAGATCCGACAGGTCCGGGAAGTCCTCAAACCAGGAGAAATCCGCGCCGCCGGGCCCGCCGGGACCGGCCCCCTGCTCGAAGGCGGCGTGGCCGAACTGGTCATACTTCCTACGGCTTTCCTCGTTGCTGAGGACCTGGTATGCCTCCGTCAGTTCCTTGAACTTGTCCGCTGCGTGCGGGTCGTCTTTATTCACATCCGGGTGCAGCTGCCTGGCCAGGCGGCGATAAGCTTTCTTGATCTCATCCAGGCTGGCCGTCCGCGGCACACCCAAAACCTCATAGTAGTCCCGTTTGCTCACGCCTGCCACCGCCCCCGGAGCGGAGGCGCAGAGCCTCCGCCCGCACTACAGAACAGCATTCTGGCAGCCTTCCGTGCCGGCATTCCCACCGTATCCGAGGATCTCCCCCGCCCAGCCATGCTATTTGTCCGCCGGACGGTATTCCCCGTTGATGACCGGGCCCTCTCCCGGACCGCCCGGGCCTGCCCCCTGGCCGCCACCGAAACCGGCTGCACCGGGGCCTCCGCCGAAGCCGGGTCCCGGTGTGCCTGTGCCGGCACCCGGTCCAGGGCCGCCCGTATTGCCCGGGCTGGCCTTTTGGTAAAGCGCCGCGCTAACCTCATAGACCGCCTGGCTGAGCTCTTCCATCTTCTTTCTGATCTCCGCCGTGTCCTTGCCGTTCAAAGCCGTGCGCAGGGCGTCGCGGGCGGAGTTCACCTTGTCCACCAAAGCTTTGTCCACTTTGTCTCCGGCATCCTTCACGGTTTTCTCCGCCTGGTAGATCATGCTGTCGGCATTGTTGCGCAGTTCCACCTCTTCCAGGCGCCGCTTGTCCTCCTCGGCGTGGGCCTCGGCGTCCTTGACCATGCGCTCAATGTCTTCTTTGCTGAGGACGTTGCGGGATTGAATGGTAATCTTCTGCTCGCGGCCGGTCCCCAGATCCTTGGCGGACACGTGGACGATCCCGTTCACGTCGATGTCAAACGCCACCTCGATCTTGGGCACCCCACGGGGGGCCGGCGGAATCCCGTCCAGGATGAACCGCCCCAGGGTCACGTTCTCGGCTGCCATGGGCCGCTCGCCCTGCAACACGTGGACCTCCACCTGGGTCTGGCCGTCGGCGGCGGTGGTGAAGATCTCTTTCTTGCTGGTGGGGATGGTGGTGTTGCGTTCAATGAGCTTGGTCATGACGCCGCCCAGGGTTTCGATGCCCAGCGACAAGGGCGTCACGTCCAGGAGCACGATATCCCGGACCTCGCCGGCCAGGACCCCCGCCTGGATGGCAGCACCTACGGCCACGCACTCGTCGGGGTTCACCTCCCGGCGGGGCTCGCGGTTGAAGAACTCCCGCAGCATGTCCTGCACTGCCGGAATGCGGGTGGAGCCGCCCACCAGAAGCACTTTGTTGATCTTGTCCGGCGTCAAGCCGGCATCGGAAAGAGCTCGCCGCAGGGGCTCCTTGGTGGCCTCCACCAGATCGCGGGTCATTTCGTTGAACTGGGCCCGCGACAGCGTCCGCTCCAGGTGTTTCGGCCCATCCGGCCCGGCGGCGATGAAAGGCAGGTTGATATTGGTGCTCAAGAGGGTGGAAAGCTCGATCTTCGCCTTTTCAGCCGCTTCCTTCAACCGCTGCAGGGCCAGGCGGTCCTGGCTCAGATCGATCCCGGTCTCCTTCCTGAAATCGCTGATCAGCCAGTCCATGATCCGCTGATCGAAATCATCGCCGCCCAACCGCGTATTGCCGCTGGTGGACTTCACCTCGAAGACGCCTTCACCCAGTTCCAGGATGGAAACATCAAAGGTCCCGCCGCCCAGGTCATAGACCAGGATGGTCTGATCCCCTTCCTTGTCCATGCCGAAGGCCAGGGATGCCGCCGTAGGCTCGTTGATGATGCGCAACACCTCCAGGCCTGCGATGGTGCCTGCATCCTTGGTGGCCTGCCGCTGCGCATCATTGAAATAGGCGGGAACCGTGATCACGGCTTTGGTCACCGGCTCGCCCAGGTACGCCTCCGCGTCTTGCTTCAGACGCTGCAGGATCATGGCCGAGATCTCCTGCGGGGTGTAGGATTTCCCGTCGATGGTGACACGGTAATCTGTTCCCATATGGCGCTTGATGGAGCGCACCGTCCGGTCCGGGTTGCTGATGGCTTGCCTCTTGGCTGCCTCGCCCACCAGGCGCTGGCCGTCCTTTGTCCATCCCACTACAGAAGGGGTCAGACGGCTTCCCTCCGAATTGGGGATGACCTCCGGCTTGCCGCCGACCATGACTGCCACTACGGAGTTCGTTGTTCCCAGGTCGATGCCGACTACTTTGCTCACTTGCGTTTCCCTCCTGCACACCCGTCAGAATCCGATGGACTTTGCGGGGCATCCGCGCCGCCCGGGCCATGGTCTGCCTCATCCGGATGGCCACCTACCGGCCCGGCCGGATGGCGAGCCACTTTGACCATGGCCGGCCGCAGCACGCGTCCCTTGAAACGGTAGCCATGCTGCAATTCCACCGCAATGGCATCCTCTGCATATTCCGGTGTCTCTTCCACGCCCACGGCCTGATGAACCCGGGGGTCGAAAGCCTCCCCAGGCTGTGCTGGAATCTGCTCCACCCCCAAGGAGTCCAACGTAGTCCGGAATTGGCGTAAAACCATCTCCACGCCCTGAGTGATGGAGTGGGTGGACGCGGATGGGTTGGAATCCTTGCCGCCCCCACCAATAGATTGTGCCGCAGCCAGAGCTCTCTCCATATTATCCAGCACCGGCAGCAGATGCAATATGGCGTCTCCCACGGCCCGGTCCAGAAGTTCCTGCTTCTCCTGCTGGGCGCGGCGCCGGAAATTGTCAAAATCCGCCATCAGGCGCAGATAGCGTTGCTGCAGTTCCTCGTGATCCCTGCGCAGGCCTTCGTGATCCCTGCGCAGCGCCTCCATTTGTGCCTGCAGCGCTGCCTCTTCTCCGGGCCCGGCTTCCTCCGAAGCAGCGAAACCGGCCCTGCCTTCTTCCTGCCCTTCCGGCGGACGGTCCCCATCGGCTCCGCCGGTTTTGTCGGCACCCGGCGCCGGGGGAGATTTCTCCCGGCCGTCCTGCCCGTTCCGTGGCACGGCATCCTCCGGGGCATCCTCCGGGGGGGATGCCTCCGCCGCCTGTCCCGGGCCTTGCACAGTTTGCCCGAAACCTGAATCTGCGCTGTCCCTGCGCTGGTCCAAAGCCCTCACCCTCCATCTCACGCCTTACGGCCCGACTTGCACAAAAGAAGCCCGGCAACCAGCGCCGGACACCTGTCCGCAACCGCATTTCCGGTTCAGCGCCGGCACAGGCCCCGGGATACGCCGGCCATCAGAAACTCGTGCGATTCCAGTGGCTGAGCATTTCACTGATGGTGTCGGCGACCAGGCCCACCAGCGCCATGCTCCGGTGGTAGTCCAACCGGGTGGGGCCCAGAACACCGATGGTGCCCACGGCCTGCTGGCCTGTGAAATACGTGGCGAGCACCACGCTGCACCGGCGCAGCCAGGAGAGGGGGTTCTCCTGTCCGATCTGCACGCGTACGCCCGACCCGGTAAGCGCCCCTTCCAACAAAGACTGCACCCGGTTCTGTGCGTCCAGAAGGCCCATCAAGTCCAAAGCCTGTTGGCGGTCGGTGAAGTTGCGCAGCAGATGGGTGGCCCCTTCCACCACCGCCGCACCGCCGTTGCCGCCGTCTGTGGGATTCAGCAGGTCCATCAGCGCCTCATAGAGCTCACCGGACGGCACCAGCCCGGCCAGTTCCCGGCATAGGGTATAGGAGATCTGCCCTGCTTTCACTCCGCGCAAACGGGAGCTCACGGCCACGGATATTTTCTCCAGCTCGTCCGGCAAGATGGCCTGTTCAAGGAACACCAAGCGGCTGTCCACAATCCCGGGCTCGCTCACCAGCAGCAGCAACACGTGATGCAAGTCCACGCTCACCGCCTGCACCTGCCGGCAAACCCTTTGCTCCGGCGTGGGCAAAAGCGCCAGGGCCGTGTAATTCGTGAGGTACGCCAGTATGCGCGTGGACTGCCGGACCAGTGCGGCCAGTTCGCGAGCCCTGCCGGCCATGGCCTGGTGCACCCGGGCCGCCTCCTCGGAGGTCACCGCCGGGGGATCCATGAGCTGGTCCACGTACGTCCGATAGCCCAGGTCGGACGGCACCCGGCCCGCAGAGGCATGCGGCTGTTCCAGATAGCCGCTCTCTTCCAGGTCGGCCATTTCATTCCGGACCGTGGCCGGGCTGCCCAAATTGTACTTCCTGGCGATGGTGCGGGAGCCCACCGGCTCGCCGCTGTCAATATAGTCCGTGACCACCGCCCGGAGCACCTGCCGCTTGCGGGGACTCAGCACTCCTTCCTGCATAATGGGCACCTCCCACCGGAAGGACCGACGATGTTAGCACTCGCCTTCGGTGAGTGCTAAATCCTCCTTAAACATAGCATTTGCCGATCTTTATTGTCAAGATCACCCATGGTCGCCCCGAACCCGGCTCTGGGTCGGGAGAAAGCGCCAGAGGATCTGATTGGAGACCAACAACGCCCGCCTGGGCAGGGACCACCGGCTCCCATGGTTTTCCATCCACCCCTCCTTCTGGAGCTCCGCCAGGGCCGGGCCCCACAGCTGCTGCGGATCCGTCCCGAAGCGCGTCCGAAAAGCTTCGCTGCTTACGCCGGCCCGCAGCCGCAATCCCACGATCATGGCTTCCGCCCGCTCCAGCGGCGCCGGGATCTCTTCCCATTCCTCCAGGGCTGGATGGACCTCCTGGCCGGCAGGCTGTGGGATCCACTGTTCCCACGCCTGCAGCCAGGCCCGGAAACTGCTGGTATGGCGAAACCGCACTCCGCCCAGGTAGCCGCTGGCCCCCGGGCCGAAAGCTGCATAGGGTTCGTCCCGCCAGTAAAGAAGATTATGCCGGCACGCCCGCCCAGGCAAGGCCCAGTTGGAGATCTCGTACTGCCCGAACCCGGCCCCCGCCAGTTCGTCCTGCGCCAGCCCGTACATCTCCGCCGTCTCCTCCTCCCCGGGCAGGCCCCACGCCCCGCGCCGGGCCAGGGCGCTTTGCTCCTCTTCGATCTGCAGCTCATAGGCGGAAATGTGGTCTGGCTCCAGGGCTAGCGCCCGCCGCAGAGTCTCCCGCCATTCTGCCATGGTTTGCTCCGGCAGGCCGTACATCAGATCCACGCTGATGTTGCGAAACCCTGTGGCCCGGGCCGCCTTCACAGCGGCGACCCCTTGGGCCCAGCCGTGGGGGCGGCCCAGCAGGCGCAGCAGCCGGTCCTGGGCCGCCTGCAGGCCGAGGCTCAGGCGGTTGACACCGTTGTCCCGTAGAACGGCTAGCTTCTCTGCATCCAGGGATTCCGGATTGGCTTCGCAGGTGATTTCCGCTTCCGGGTCCAAAGGTAGAAAGCGCCGGAGAAGCCCCAGAAGCCGGCCTAGGGCTTCCGGCGTCAGGAAGGAGGGGGTGCCGCCCCCCAGGTAAAGGCTCTGCAGAGGCGGCCAAGCCGCTAAATTCAGGCACCGGCCGTAGAACGCCAGCTCCCTTTGGAGCGCAGCCAGATACGCGTCCTCTGCCCAGGCCTGCCGGCCGGCGGGAACGAACGTGGCAAATCCGCAGTAGAGGCAGCGCCGCACACAAAAGGGCACATGAACATAGGCCCCGCGGGCCGCCCACCGGGCCGGATCCTGCGCCACCGCCTGCCACGACGCTCCTGCCGGGTACTGCGGCCGGGGGCCCGGAGCGACCAGATCCTCTCCCGTTGCCCGCCCACCTGGCCCCAAGCCGCCGCCGGGCGCAGCGCCCGCTGCCGGATAGGAGCCCGGCGGTTCGGAAGCCTCAGTCCACATGGAGCAAAGCCATGAACGCCTCCTGAGGGATTTCCACGTGCCCCAGGGCCTTCATGCGCTTCTTTCCTTCCTTCTGCTTTTCCAGTAGCTTGCGCTTGCGCGTGATATCCCCGCCGTAACATTTGGCCAGGACGTCCTTGCGCAGGGCCTTGATGGTCTCCCGCGCCACCACGCGGCTGCCGATGGCAGCCTGGATCGGCACTTCGAACATCTGCCGGGGGATCAGCTGCCGCAGCTTCTCAGCCAGCAATCGGCCCCGCACCGCCGCCCGTTCCCGGGGCACAATGGCCGAGAGGGCGTCCACCGGCTTGCCGTTCACCAGGATGTCCAGCTTCACCAGGTCCCCGGGCTTGTGCCCCGCATAGCGGTAATCCAGGGATGCGTAACCGCGGCTGCGCGATTTCAACTTGTCGTAAAAATCCAGCAAGATTTCGCTTAACGGCAGATCGTACTCCAGGCGCACCCGGTGGGGATCCAGATAGACCATACCCCTGTGCGTCCCGCGCTTTTCCTGGCACAGTTCCATGAGGGGGCCCACGAAATCCGCAGGCGTGATGATCATGGCATGAACGTAGGGTTCTTCGATGCGCTCGATGCGCGCGGGGTCGGGTAGATTCTCCGGATTGGAGACCATGAGCACCTTCCCGTCAGTGCAGACCACCCGGTAGTTGACACTGGGGGCGGTGGCGATGAGCTCCAGGCCGTACTCCCGCTCCAGGCGCTCCTGGACGATCTCCATGTGCAGCAGCCCCAGAAATCCGCAGCGGAAGCCGAACCCCAAAGCCGCCGAAGTTTCCGGCTCGATGGCGAGCGCCGCGTCGTTGAGCTGCAGTTTCTCCAGGGCATCGCGCAAAGCCTCGAACTGGTCATTATCCACAGGGTAGAGGCCGGAGAAGACCATGGGAACCGCCGGCGCATAGCCGGGCAGCGGCTCCGCAGCCGGCTGGCGGGCCAGGGTGAGGGTGTCGCCCACCCGCATATCCCGCACGTTCTTCACGCCGGCCACGATGCACCCGACATCGCCTGCCTGTAGCTCGCCCACGGCGTCCAGGCGGGGGCGGAAGACGTCCAGCTCCGTAACCTGGAACTCGCCGCCGCCGGCCATGGGGCGGATGACATCCCCCACGCGGACCTGGCCGTCCACCACGCGCACATAGGCCATGACCCCCTTGTAGGAGTCATAATGGGAATCGAAAATCAAGGCCCGGAGGGGCTTCTCCGGATCCCCTGCCGGCGGTGGAATCCGCTCCACGATGGCCTGCAACACCGCCGGGACCCCCTGGCCGGTCTTGGCGCTGACCAACAGGCATTCCTCGGGGCGAAAGCCGATGATTTCCGCCAACTCGCGCTCAACCCGCCGGGGATCGGCGCCCGGAAGGTCGATCTTGTTGATGACCGGGATGACCTCCAGGCCGTGCTCCACGGCCAAGTCCAGATTCGCCAGAGTCTGCGCTTCCACTCCCTGGGATGCGTCCACCACCAGCAGAGCCCCTTCACAGGCGGCCAGACTGCGGGACACTTCGTAGGAGAAATCCACGTGCCCGGGGGTGTCGATGAGGTTCAATTCGTAGGTGCTGTCCTGCCCGGGAGGGCGGTACGTCAGGCGCACGGCCTTGGCCTTGATGGTGATGCCCCGCTCCCGCTCCAGCTCCATCTGATCCAACACCTGATCCGTCATCTGGCGCGGGTCGATGGCCCCGGTGAGCTCCAGCAGCCGGTCTGCCAGGGTGGATTTCCCGTGATCCACGTGGGCAATGATGCAAAAGTTTCGGATGAATTGAGCGCTTCGTCTGTCCATCGCGCCCTATTATAGCATTGATGGCGGCGGCCGGGCAACGCAAGGACCGGCTGCGAGCCTGCAACCCCCGGTCTCCGAGCCTAGGCGGTGGCCAGAAGGAGGAACAAGGCCACATCCAGCAGCACCTGCAGCCAAAACCCTTGCGGCCAGGGCAAGTTCTTGTGGGGCAACAGGCCCGTATGGGAGGGGAAGAGCATGGGCCAGCGCCGGCCATGCTTTTTGGCCAGATAGCCGGCCACCACCTCTGCGTCGGGCAGAATGCCGCCCAGCGCGCCCCACAGCGCCGCAGAAGGCAGCGGGTGGCCGCTCACAGCGGGCAGAACGGCCAAAAGCAGGCCGGCTCCCACCGCCACGTCCAGCAGGGCTGCCTTGGGTCCGTCATAGTCATGGTGGGGCACGGAATCCAGCGCCGCATGGCTGGCCATTCCCAGCACGAACCCCGCAGCGGGGTTCGCTACCAGGCTTCCCGCCACTGCACCCGCCAGAGCATGCGTCGTGAAGTACATATTCAAGCCTCCCCACAGGGCCTTGCCTCAAGGCCTTTGCCAGAGCACCGGCGGGCGCTGCTGCTGCTTGATCTGCCATAAGGTGCCGGCCACGGCGTCCGCCAGAAGGACCGCCGCGCGCATGGCCTCGTCCCGGGTGTTATAATGATCGCCCAGTTCCACCAGCAAGGCGCGGGGCGAAAGCTGCATGTTGAACGGCCAGTCCTGCCGGATCACGATTCCCCGCGACATCCCGGGATACAGCGCGTTCAGCTGGCGGTCCAGGATTTCCGCCAGTGCCAGATTATCGCGCCAATGCGGGTTGTGCAACTGGTTATTCGGGTTACCCTTGCCCACCAGGATCTCCACACGCGCCACGGGAATTCCGCGTATGGAGGCGGCCAGCAGGCCCTCGTCGGGGCTGGATTCGGTGGGAATCCCGTCCCGGTGCACGTCCAGGATCATCTGCAGCCCGGGATAGCGGGCCAGGTAGCGCTGTACGGTCTGGCGGGAGCGGGTGTACGCCGTGGTGATGTCCGGAATGTCGTGGAAGTCCCGGGAGTGGGTCACGCTGATGCCATAGCGCTCCTGCAGCACGCGGGTCAGCAGATCCCCCATGGACACCACCCCCTCCGGCCTGCCCCATACGTAGTCCTGGCTCTTGTTATGGCGGACCTGCCGGCCATGATAGGCTTCGGAGCTGTGCGTATGGTAGATCAGGATTTGGGGGCCCTGCCCCCAGGGCCCTGTCCACCGGCGGGCCAAGGGGCGGCCCAGCTCCAGGGCTCCCGCCACCGCCGGTGGCCATGGTCCGGAACTGGTTTCACCGGGGGACGCCCTCCGCGTCTCCGCCTGCGGCGGGCCCGCCGGCGGAGCGCCAGGACCCGGAGGCTGTGCTCCCGGTGCCGGCGTACCCGGCGCCCGTGGGTTTCCGCCGCCGGGCTCGTCCGGCTGGAAGGGCAGGGCTGTGCCCGGGACGGCCTGGATCTCCGGAACAGCGGGGAACCCTGGCTCGCTAGAACCGGAGCCGGTGGCATAGGAGCCGGCCCGCTGGTCATCCTGGGCCGGTATCACTCCGGCCGCCGCCGGCCCGGACTCCGGCCCGGTGCCGCCCGGCGGCGCTTCGTCCGCCCCGCTGCTGGCCACGCGAATTCGAGTGGCCACCGGCATCTCCCGGGCCACCAAAGAGACCGGGTCCGCCAGGTCATAACCGCTGAGCCAGCGCAGTACAGCCGCAATCCGCTCCGGCAAGGGGATTTCTTTCCCGCCGGCGGCCACGCCCGGTGCGGGCGCTACCATATGGCTGCCGGCCTGTGAACCCGCCGGCGCCGTGAGGCCCGCTGCGGCCGGCGCTGCCCCCGCCGGCGGCAGGGTGCCGGCCAGGATGCGCCAAGCCAGCTCCTCTGGACTACGGGAGCCGAACACCACCACATTGTCGGGGCGCCAAGCCCAATTCAGGGCAGAGCGGGCGGCGGCAGCCATGTTCCGGATTCCCACCGGCAGGCGGCTGGGGTCCGGATTCCAGAGCACAAAGCCAATGGTCCCCAAAAGCAGCAGGATGTACACCAGAAAAGCGTTCCGCCAGGCTCCGCCCCAAGGCCCCACTTCTCCCCCGCCGCCGGGCCAAGCCTGTACCGGCGGCCAATCTAATTCCCCGCCGGGGCTGCCCTCCTCCGCCTGGGCGGAAGACAGGACGGCCGGCGGCACTTCTAGCTCCTCCCGGGCAGGACCGCGCCCCCACGGTGACGGCCGCAGCCCCGCCGCGCGGGTCCTTCCGTCCGGGGTGCCATTCGCCGCCAAGCGCGAAGAGGGGAAGGTCCGGGGCCGGGTGCGGCGCCTGGCCCCCGCGGACGCCGATTGCGATTGCCAGCGCCGGCGTAGCCAGCGCCCAGGGTTCAATGCGGCCCATCCATACTGCCGCAGGTCATATAAAAAACGCCACAACCGGCGGATGAATTTCTGATAACGCTCGTTCCGCAGGAAAGCGCCGGGCGCAGGCCTGCGCACAGACGCCACGCCACGGACCATCGCTTCCCGCATCGCCACGCCACCCCCTGTTCTACAGATGTCTATGTGGCCCCCGGGGGGAACATGCCTGGTTGTCCGGCTCTCCCGCGCGGCAGGCCCATGCTGCTGGCAACGCCGGCGCTGCCGCCGGGCCGGTTTTAAAGGCTTTACGGACCTGTGAAAGAGGGATAGACTGTTCCCTGAAAAGAGGCGAGGGACGGATGGCCGGAAAGGACAGACGCCCGGGAACCGCACCGGGAGCATCGCAGCAGGAATGGGGCTCCGTGAAGCTGGCGGTGTCCCTGGGCCAGGTTGCGCCCGTGTACATGCTCTTCGGCGAAGATGCTTTCGGCCAGGAGCAGGCCTGGCATTGGCTGGTGGCGCAGCTTCTGCCCGCAGAGGCTGCGGAGCTCAACCACGCCGTCCTGGACGGTGCCGAGATCACCGTCCCAGACCTGGAACAAGCTGTCCTGGCATTCCCGTTTGGGGCCCAAAGGCGCGTCGTCACTGTGCGACGGGCGGAAGAGCTCGGGGCGGAGGTGGTCAAAGCCCTCCCAGCATTGATCGAGAACCTGCCCCCCACCAGCTGCCTGATCCTCCTGGGCAAAATTCCGGGCGTGGGAGCAGGACGGGCAGCCCTGGCCCAGATCCACAAAGTGGGCCAGGTGTTGGAATTTCAGCGCCTGCGCGAAACCGACGCTGTGCGGTGGGTCCAGGATCAGGCCCGGGAGGAAGGGCTCCGTCTGGCCGCCGACGCAGCCGAGGCCCTGGTGGCCGATGTGGGCCCGGACCTGCAGACATTAAGTCTGGAGTGGGGCAAAATCGTCAATTACCTCGGCGACCGCCGGGACGTGCGGACGGAAGATATCGCGGCCTTGGTGGGCCGCAGGGTTCTGAACAGCGTGTTCGACCTGACGGAAGCCGCCAGCCGCGGGGATCTGCTGGGGGCGCTGTCCAGCCTGGAGGACTTATGGTCCAGTGGCGAAAACGAAACCCGCCTTCTGGCCATGTTGGCTTGGCACTACCGGAACCTTCTCTACGTACATTCCCTCTGGCAACAAGGGGTGCGGAGCCCTGGAGCCATCGCCCAGCGCAGCGGCCAGAACCCCTTCACTATACGGAAATGCCTGGACCAGGCTCCCCATCTGAAGGAAGAAAAGCTGGTTCAGGCCCTCAATCTGCTCCTCGCCACGGGCGCCCGCCTGCGTTCAGGCCTGGCCACCGACAAAAAGGTCGAATTGCAGGCCTTGGTATACCGGCTGGCATCCTAGAGGACTTCCCGCGTCGGCGTCGGACGGCTGCGCTTTCCAACCCGTGGACAACGGCCGTGGGCCGCGGCAGACCATAGCCCGCCCGGCCTGCCGGCGGGGCTCACTGACCCGCCGGGGAACTCTGCAAAGCAAGAACTTTCTTGGCCAGGCGGGATTTCTTCCGGGCCGCAGTATTCGGGTGGACTTTTCCGCGGACCGCGGCCTTATCCCACGCGGAAGCCGCCTGCCGCAGCCGCTGCTCGGCTTCCTGGCTGTTGCCGCTGGCTACAGCCGCCTCCACTCGTTTTGCCGCCGTCCGGATGGCAGAGCGTATGGAAACGTTTTTCTCGCGGCGCAGCTTGCTCAACTCCGCCCGTTTGATAGCCGACTTGATGTTCGCCAAGGCCCAATCCCCTTCCTGATGCATTCCACTAAATCTGGATTCTACCACACGCAGCGCCAGATCTCAACAGCCTGCGGGGCGCTCCGCGTGCATAAGCAGCCGTGGCTCGGGCCATGCTTGGTCTGAAACGCGAAGGAGGATTTTCATGCCCAAACAGGACCACTCCCAGCCACACTCCCGTAGGCTCCCAGCCCCCGCGCTCCCCTTCGACCACTGGGCCCGGATGGCTTGGTATCGCCGGCGGGAATGGGAAGGGCCAGGGCTGGCCGAGGCCATGCGGGAGGAAGTCCAGGCCGTCCGGACGGATTTGGCCCTGGAGGCCCACGCCCTGGCCATGGCGGAGCGCGAAATCCCGGGGGCGAAGGTGGAAACCTCGGAGCCCAACGAATTCTGTAAAGTCACACGCATGCAGATCGTCTCGCCGGACGCGTCCCGCCTGCTGGGAAAGCTACCGGGGCACTATACCACCATTGAGGCGCCTGTACTGCGCACCCACCAGCGGCAAGCCCACCAACAGGTCAGCCAGGTCCTGGCCGACGAATTGGAACCTTATCTGCGCCGGATTCCCCAGGACGGTCTGGTTCTGCTGGTGGGGCTGGGTAACTGGAACGCAACCCCCGATGCCCTGGGTCCCAGAGTCATCCATTACAGCTTGGTGACTCGCCACCTGCAAAACGTGGTCTCCGAAGAACTGCGCGAAGGCCTGCGGCCGGTGGCCGCCCTCTCGCCGGGCGTCATGGGGATTACGGGCATGGAAACCGGGGAAATCGTACACGCCCTGGTACGTCAAATCCATCCCGCCATGGTCATTGCCATCGACGCACTGGCAGCCCGGGACGTGGAACGCATCGGAAGTAACATCCAGATCTCCGACGCCGGTATCAGTCCCGGCTCCGGGGTCGGCAACCTGAGAAGGGGGATCAGCTCCGATGCGCTGGGCATCCCCACGCTGGCCGTCGGCGTCCCCACCGTGGTGCACGCTTTGGCCATCGTCAGCGACGCGCTGGACTACTACTGGCAGACCGTGGCCCGTGAAGAGCTGGAGACCCGGAAACAGTGTTCCGGCTCAGACGGCCGCGGCTCTGCCCCACAGGCCGATTCCGGCGCCAGCGGCCAGTCCCGCGGGGATGCCAGCTCGGCGGAGCCCGATTCTCCCCAGGCCGGTTTTCCCGGGTCCATCGATCCAGACCGCATTTTGCATCCGGAGCAGCACCCCGAACCGCCACCGCCTCCGCCGCATTCCTGGCAGGTTTCGCCCGGAAACAAGCAACGGGTCCTGGACGAAGTGTTGGCGCCCTACCTGGGTCCCCTGGTGGTCACCCCCAAAGAAATCGATGTCATCATCGAAGACGTGGCCCGGGTGGTGGCCGGAGGTCTCAACGCGGCCCTGCACCCTGGTGTGGACCTCAGCGACGCCTATCTGTACCTACAATAGACGGCCCACGGGTCTGCCCGCCGGGCTGGCTGACACGTCCGGCCCGCGGGGCAAAGCCCGGTTTTTCGTGTGGATCCACAGCCTGCTGCCGTCCGTCCGCAGGCGTACAGCCCCCTGTACATCCGTGCGGAAATACGGGATGCCCATGTGTTCCAGCAGCCGCAACGTGGTCTTGGCCGGGTGGCGAAAACCGTTGGGTCCCACGGAAATCACGGCATAAAGAGGCTGCAGCCCGGACAGAAGTTCCGGGCTCAGGGACTTGGCGCTTCCGTGATGGGGCACCTGAAGCACCGTCAGCGGATAAGGCAAGTCCAGGGGCCAGGATTTCCCGGCAACAGCCAAGGTCCGCTCCAATCCCGGGCTTTCCAGGTCCGCAGGCAAGAGCAACGAGAACCGTCCGTATTGCAGCCACCAGACCAGGGACGCGGTGTTTTCGTCCGCCTGTGCCGCCGCCTCCGGGAGCGGCGCCAAACAGCGTATGAGGAGTCCCTCACCGGCGCGGAGCTGCATTCCTGGCGAGAAAGACCGCAGGGGGATGCCGGCGCGTTCCAGCTGTTCCAGGTACTGTCGCCACAATCGCAGCTCCTGACTGCGCAGGCCTGGGCCCTGCTGGCCCGCAAATGCCACCGGATCCCGGCCCGGAGTTTCCTTGGGCCGCGCCGCTGCAACCTCCTCCCCCGGTGCCAAAACCGCCCACGGTGCCCCGGCGGCCTGGACTGGCAGTGCCGAGACCACCGCCGCACAGCCGGCGAAATGGTCCGCATGCCGGTGGCTGGCCGCCAAAAGCTGCAGGCTCCGCACGCCATCCCGACGAAGGTATGGCAAAACCACCCGTCCGCCCACGTCGAATCCTGCTGGGTCGTTGCTTCCCCCGGCATCAAACAGGATTTGGATCCCCGGCCTCACCCGCACATGGACGCTCAACCCCTGACCCACGTCCAGAAACGTGACCTCCAGCCCGGGGCCCAGCCAAGCTCGACAAACCCTGCCCGCCGCCATTCCGCAGAGAAACACCAGCAGGAACACTGCCGCCTGGCGTCCCCGCCGCCATTTGTGGGCGGCCAGGGGCGCAGGGATCTTTCCGAAGTACGATCGCGAAAAGCCCAGGACGACCAGTGCTGCCAGAAGCAAGCCGGTTACCCCTGCCGGTGGTTGGGCCAGGAAGGCCCAGGCGCCGGGCCACCGCGCAGCCCATCTCAGGTACACATCGGACCATTCCAGGATCTGCCGTGCCACGCCCAGGAAAAGTTCCTCCTGGCCCGTAATCCAGGCTGGAAGCAGACCGCACAACCCTGTGATGAGCGCCAGAGTGACCACCGGACCCAGGATCAGGTTGTTTACGATGCCCCACCCGGGAATGCCCCCGAAGGCCTCCCATTGAAGCGGCCAGAGAACGATCTCGACCAGAGCCGCGAACGCCACTGCGGTCCGCGCAGCATGCAAAGCCCGTTTCCAGGGCGACGTCTCCAGGAATCCTGCTGCGCCTGCGGGGGTGGGGCCCCCTGCTCCCCAGGACCGGCCGGCAGCACCGGCCGAGCGGCTGACCTGGGCTGCCAGCAACGTCGCCGCCGTGGCCAGGACGCTGAGCCGGAAGGAGAGGGAAAACAGCGCCATGGGCTGCCAGCAGAGCAGGACCAGACCCGCCAGGGCAAGGGTGTTCCAGGCCGAAACCGGCATCCCCGCCGCCCGCAATACAGCCACCACCGTGAGCATCAAGGCCGAGCGCACGGAAGGGATCTGCGCTCCCGCCAGCATGGTATACGCCCAGCCTGCCGTGGCCCCCGCTGCCCACGTCCAGGGAAGACCGAAGCCCAGCCGCCGCAGCAGGGCCATGAGGGCTGCGGCCACCAGCCCCACATGCACCCCGGAAACCACCAGTAAGTGATAGACTCCCGTTTGCTGCCAACGCTGCCGGCTGTCCGGAGACAAACAGCGGGTGTCCCCAAGCAAAGCGGCAGCCAACAAGCCTCCAGAGTCCCGGGACCCTGCAGCCGTGGCGGTATGGATCATCTCTTGCCGCCAGGACCAAAACCATCCCGGCCCGGAGCCGCCGGGCAACAAACGGACTTCGCCCACCGGAGCGTAGCCGGCCAGGAAGATCCCCTGTTCCGCCAGGTACTGACGATACGAAAACTCTCCCCAGTTTCCTGCAGCCTTGGGAATGCCGATCCGCCATGTGCCTTCCACACGGCATCCCGGGTAAAAGGGCTCCCCGCCTGAGCTACGCCGCGGGACCTTCTGGCCCCGATCTTCCACCACGTGCAACAACACCCGCTGCCCGGCCAGGGCCGGCGCGCTCACGGTCACCAGAAGACGGCAGGTGCCATCCGCATTCCACTCCACATTCTCTACCGTGCCTTGCACAAACACCGGAATGGTCCGGGTGATCCGGTCCCCAGCCAGGATTCCGCCGGAGTCCTGCCAGTACACCTGTCGCAAGTGCTCGCCGGGGATGCCCAGAAACGTGCTCAACTCCGCCGGCGGGCCCATGACCCCTACACTGCGGGCGGCCATGGCCACCGCCATGGCCGCCACGAACAAAGCCCGGCTGGCGGTGCTTCTGAATCCCGCCCCTTCCGCGGGAGGCCGGATCCCTCCGTGCTGCAGGAGGGCCGCTGCACCCCAGCAGGCACAGGCAAGACCTGCCCACAGGCCTGCCGCACCTCCCACAGCCCGTGCCAGGCAGATCCCACCGGCGGCCGCCCCCAGCCAGACAAGAGGCCCCATGGGGATCTGCACCGGCGTCACCGGGCCGCTTGGGACCCGCACGTTATCAGGGGTCGAATTTTGGCCAACTTCTTGGGCCCGATGCCGGGGACGCCCAAAAGGTCCTCGGGCGTCCGGAAGGGGCCGTGCTTTTTCCGGTAATCCAGGATTCTTTGGGCCAAAGACTGGCCGATGCCGGGAAGCATATCCAGCTCCGCCAGCCCGGCGGTGTTGATGTTGATCAAAAAGCCCTTGCTGGCCGTGCCGGCGTTTACGGCGGCTCCCTTGGACGCTCCAGATACAGGCGCAGGCGCGGATCCTCGCGCCGGAAGCGCTCCCGCGCCCCGCTGAGCGCTGCCTTCCAACTTACGGGCCGCTGGAGCTTCTGCTCGTACTGGTGGCCGGGGGGCGGCAGGTTTCGAAGCAGCCGCCTCCACCGCGCTTCGGGCCCTGCTCCCACCTCCGTCCATCCCCTCCACAGCTGCAGCCAGCGATGAGCTGCTCACCGTCGCCGGCGTCCCATGTCCGGCGGGCAGCGGCAGGTTCACGAAGGTCTCCTCCCCGCGGGCCCATAGCAGATCGGGCTCCGCCGCCACCACGGCCCCGGCCACAAACAATGTGGCTCCTACCAGCCAGGGCATCCACCGCTGCAAGCCCCGCCAAACCGCCGCCATACGGCTTCCACGCCTCAACCCCGCCGCCTTTGTCCCACCTGCCCCAAGTGCCATGCACGCTCGCCTCCCCAAGATGGATGCTCCCATTGTAGGGCTGCGAGCCAGGACATGGCAAACACGACCAGCACCCCTCTACCCTCCTGGCATACACACTCCAGTGGGAGGGGTGCTGCGTTTTTCTCCTTCTCTCACATGTTTTTGCTAAAAAAGCTAAGTCCCCCGGTAGGTCGCGAAGGCCGCTTCTAGTGCACCACGATGTTCACCAGGCGGCCGGGTACGGACACCACCTTGTCGACCGTACGCCCGGCCAAGAACGGTTGGATCTTCGGCAGCTGAAGAGCCTTCTGGCGCAAAACCTCCTCCGGCGTATCTGCCGGCAACACCAGCCGGTCACGCACCTTGCCGTTGACCTGCACCACCACCGTGACCTCTTCGGCCGCCAAGGCCGCTTCATCCCATTGCGGCCACGGCTGCAAATGGATGCTGCCCTCCCAGCCCAGCTGGTGCCAAATCTCCTCCGTGATATAGGGCGCAAAGGGTGCCAGGATCAGCAGCAGCTTCTGCAGCGCTTCCCGCAGAAGAACCGCATTCTGCCGCTCTGGCGGGACATTCTGACGGTAGTCGTACAGCGCATTGACCAGCTCCATGATGGAGCTGATGGCGGTGTTGTGCATAAAGCGTTCACCGATATCCTGCCCTACCTTTTTCACTGTGGCATGGAGCAGCCGCCGCAACTCCCGGTCTTCCTTGGGCCAGGCGGACGGGTCGTTGCCCCCCTGCGCCCGGCCGCCACGTGGCTGGCGGACCAGCGGCTCCAGCTCATAGGCCAAACGCCAGACCCGGTTCAGGAAGCGATAGGCGCCTTCCACCCCTTGCTCGCTCCACTCCAGGTCGCGCTCGGGCGGCGCGGCGAACAGCGTGAACACCCGCGCCGTATCCGCCCCGTATTTGGCCACGATATCGTTGGGGTCCACGATGTTGCCTTTGGACTTGGACATGGCGGATCCGCCCAAGGTCACCATGCCTTGCGTGAACAGCCGCTGGAACGGTTCACGGAACTTCACCAGCCCTGCGTCATACAGCACCTTCGTTAAGAAGCGCGAGTAGAGCAGATGCATGACCGCATGCTCAATGCCGCCGATGTACTGGTCCACAGGCAGCCAATAATCCACGTCCGCTGGCTGGAAAGGAGCCTGATCATCATGGGGCGATGCATAGCGCAGGTAATACCAGGACGAACACATGAAGGTATCCATGGTGTCCGTCTCGCGCCGCGCCGGCCTGCCGCACCGCGGGCAGGTGGTATTCACAAACTCCGGGCAGCGGGCCAAAGGCGACGGGCCGCCGGGACGGAAGTCCACATTCCGCGGCAGCAGGACTGGAAGATCGTTCTCCGACACCGGCACCGTGCCGCAGTGATCGCAGTAAATCAGCGGGATGGGCGCCCCCCAGTAGCGCTGGCGGGAAATGAGCCAGTCCCGCAGCCTGTATTGGACCTGGGGCTTGCCTGCGCCATGCTCCTGCAGCCAGGCGGTGATCCGTTTCTTGCCTTCCTCCCAGGGCAGTCCGTCGAAGGAGCCGGAATTCACCAGGGTTCCGGGGCCTTCATAGGCGGCTTCCAGGTCCTCTCCCTCCTCCGGCACCGGGCCGTCCTGTGGCTGGATGACGACCCGCACCGGCAGGCCGAACTTGCGGGCAAACTCAAAGTCCCGCTGATCGTGAGCCGGCACTCCCATCACCGCACCGGTACCGTATTCCATGACCACGTAATTGGCCACCCAAATGGGCACCCGCTCCCCATTGACCGGGTTGATGGCCCAGGCTCCGGTGGGGACCCCGATCTTTTCCTGCTCCGTACGCTGCCGTGCCGCGACCCTGGCCGCCTCTGCGGCCAGCCGCCGCACGGCGACCGCCTCCGGCTTGCCGGCCGCCAACTCCTCCACCAGGGGATTCTCCGGCGCCAGCACCAAATACGTGACGCCGAACAACGTGTCCGGCCGGGTCGTGAACACCGTAATCTCCTGACCCGTGCCCTCCACGGTGAAGGTGACTTCCGCCCCCTCGCTCTTGCCGATCCAGTTGGCCTGCATGACTTTGACCCTTTCGGGCCAGTCTGTGAGCATCCGCAGGTCCTCCAGCAGCTGCTCCGCGTAGGCGGTGATGCGGAAAAACCACTGCTCCAGCTGGCGCTGCTCCACCGGCGTATGGCAGCGCCAGCAGGCGCCGTTGACCACCTGCTCGTTGGCCAGCACTGTCGCGCAACTGGGGCACCAGTTGACCTTGGCTGCGGCTTTGTAGGCCAGACCCCGCTTATAGAGCAGCAGAAACATCCACTCCGTCCACTTATAATAATCCGGCCGGCAGGTGGCCACTTCCCGCCGCCAGTCGTAGCTGAAGCCCAGGCGGTGCATCTGCTGCCGCATGTTGGCGATGTTTTGCTCCGTCCAATCCGCCGGATGAATCCCCCGTTTGATGGCGGCATTTTCCGCCGGCAGGCCGAAAGCATCCCAGCCGATGGGATGCAACACATCATACCCGCGCATACGGTAGTAGCGAGCCACCGAATCACCCAGCGAATAGTTCCGCACATGGCCCATGTGCAAATCCCCGGAGGGGTAAGGGAACATCTCCAGGCAGTACAGCTTGGGGCGGTTCCCCCTGCGGTCCACGTTGTAGAGGCCGTCCTCCTCCCAACGCTTCTGCCACTTTGGCTCAATTAGGTGAAACGCGTACTTTTCCTGCATAGCACTGGTCCTCCTGCTGTAATGAAAAAGCCCCCGCCCCCAACCAAGGGGCGAAGGCTTGCTCCGCGGTACCACACCTATTTCCTGCCGATGTCAGGACACTCGCCACCTGGCCGGCGCCCACACGGAAGCGCGCATCCTGGCCAGGCCCCCTCTGTAACGGTCGGGGATACCGGTCCAGCCTACTGAAGCCGGCTGCGCATCCGCCCACCCGGGCCCGCCTCTGGCCGGATCCGCAAGGCGCTGGCGCCTCGCCTTGCCGAACGCCGCCAGGGCGTTCTTCGCAGCCTGCCGTTCAGCCGACAGCTTGCAGGGGAGTTCGACCGGCTTGGAACGCCTCTGCCTCGCACCGCCCGGCAGCTCTCTGAGCCTCCGCCCCGGCCTACTGGTCCTGCGCATCGCCCAGTCCGGGCTACACCGGAATACCCGGACTATGCGTTTTCATTTATTCTAGCATGGGACAGGAGGCTGCACAAGGGGTCTTCCAAGCCGTTCACCTGTCCGCCGGCGACCCGGCGGCGCCTCCTCCTTCCTCCGCGCCTGGCGCCAGCGGTTTACGCTGGGAAAACCCTTCGTTGGCCCGGTGCCAAAAGCGGACCTCCGGCTCTCCGAAGGCCCAGCAAAGCATGGCCTCCTGCCCGCCGATCTGGGCCGGGAAATCCACCAGCCCCTTGTCCACATCCTTTAGCTGCCCACCCAGGGACTGAATGTGAAGAATATGGCCCCTGGCCTGCAGGGTCAGGAAATCAATGGCTGCCTCCTGGGCAAAGAAATCGCTGTTGCCGCCCATTCGGGCACGCAATTCCCGCAACTCCACCAATTCTTGCTCCACCCGCTCCTTCAGGAGCCGGAGATGGCTGATGATATCCTCCAGGTCCGGGATCAAGCGGTTTACTTCCGCCGCTGTGAAGTAACGTACTTCCACGGCTCGATCCCCCTCGTTTGGATGGTTTTGCCTTCTCAGTTTTTCCACTTGCTGGCGATATTATAATTCGCCCTGAGGGGTTTGTAAAGTAACTAATATAGAAATGTGAAAATGATCTCTTTCCCTAGAACCAGCCGGTCCGCAAAATGGAGATGAGGAGCCAGACGCCGGCCAAGACGCCGGCCGCGAAACCCAGCTCCCCCAAGGGGAGGCGCTGTAGGATGGACTGGGGGTGGTTGGAGATCACCAACGAGGTACCGATCAACAGCCCAGCTAAAACCACGGCCACAGCCAAACGGTTGAGGGCCGTGGCGAATGCTCCCGTCATGCGCTCCAGCTGTGCCAGGCGGAACTGTACCTGCAGGTGTCCCTCCGCCGCCTGGTCCAGCACCTGCCGTAGCCTGGCCGGCGCCACCCGGGCCAACCGGGCATAGTCGTCCCAGTGCCGGACGGCCTCCTCCTCGATCCGGGAGGGGCGGAATCTCTGGCGCCAAAGCTGTAGCGCGTAAGGCTGGACCACCTCCACCAGGTCTAGCTCCGGGTCCAGGCGGCGGACCAACCCTTCCAGAGCCACGAGGGTTTTCCCGAGAATGGCGAAATCGCCGGGTATGCGGATATGGAAGCGGTAGGCCAAGCCCATGACTAACTGGAACGCCTCGCCGACCTTGAACTCCTTCATGGGCAGGTGATAATAACGCGATAGGATCCTCTCGACTTCAAACTCCAAAGCGTCCGTATTCAAAGGCCCACGCACCACCCCCACATCCTGCATTCCCCGCACGATGCCGGCGGCATCCCGGCGGACCACCGCCAGTCCCAAGGCTGCCAGATATTGCCGCTGCCGTGGGCTCAACCGGCCCATCAGGCCGAAATCCATGAATATGATGGCCTGTTCCGGGCTCACCGCCAGATTGCCGGGATGGGGGTCTCCATGAAAATAGCCGTGCTGCAGGATCTGCTTCAGGTAGCTCTCCAGAAGGCGGCGCGCAATCAGGCTGCGGTCGTATCCTGCCTGGTCCAACCGGCCGAAATCGTCGATTTTGATTCCGGGGACATATTGGAGGGTCAACACTCGGGCCGTGCTGTAGGGGCTCACCACGGCGGGAATGACAACGGTAGGGTCGCCGGCGAAACGTTGCGCCATCTGCTGCGCATTTCTGGCTTCGTGGCTGTAGTCCAGTTCTTCGCGCAGGTACGTTCCGAACTCTTCCATCAGCCCCGGCAGGTCGTAATACTGCCCCAGGCTGGTCCGCTGGTCCAGCAGATCCGCGATCTCCGCCAGGATGTCCAGGTCCGCCCGGATGATGGGCTCGATGCCAGGCCGCTGGATCTTGACAATGACCTCCCGGCCGTCCGGCAAGGAGGCACGATGAACCTGTCCAATGGAGGCGGCGGCCAGGGGCTCCGGATCGAAGCGCGAGAAGAGCTCCGGCATGGGGCGGCCCAGTTCGCGTTCCACCGTCTGGCAGGCCAAGGCGGCCGGAAAAGGTGGCACCTTATCCTGAAGCCTTCCCAGCTCCCGAGCCAGTTCAGCAGGGACCAGATCCGGCCGGGTGCTGAGAATCTGCCCCAATTTTACGAAAGTGGGGCCCAGGTCCTCCAGAACCAGTAGGACCCGCCCCCACGGGCTGGCTTCCGGAAGGGCCGCTGCGCCTTGCCGGGCCCGGCGTCGGCGAAACAGCCTCTGGGGCCACGAGAGAAACTCGCCCAACCCCAGTTGTTCCACCAGGAATCCCAGCCCGTGCCGGCCCAGAACCTCCACGATCTGCCGAAACCTGCGGACATGCCGAAGACGAGTTGGCCGCACGGGATCCCCCCATCACGGCTGCAAGACTTTCCCTCAATCCTGGGCCGCGGAGCCTTCCTGGTTCCTCAAGCGCCGTTCCAGATCATCCAGATCCTTGCGGGTAACCAAGCCCAAGCGGCGCACGGCGTCTTCCACGCCGTTGCGCACGGATTCCAGCACCTGCTGCCCCTGGGCTTCGCTATCTGCGCTTAGCCTTTGCCAACGCTTTTTCCATTCTTCCTCGGTCTGCTCGCCGCGGGAAGCAGCAGTCTGGACGAAACGGGCCAACTGGTCACAACCCATTTTTGCCAAGCCCAGGCTGATCAGGGTGCTGCGCCGGATCACATTTGCCAGCATGATCATCCCTCCCCGTCTTGCCCTAAGTATATGGCAGCGAAGGGTGCGCCGTCAAACCCGCGCTGCCGCGGAAGCGCCCAAACAGACAAAAAGCCTTTCGCGATTACAAATCGCGAAGGGCTTTACGGATGGTGGAGCCGAACGGGATCGAACCGTCGACCTCTTGAATGCCATTCAAGCGCTCTCCCAGCTGAGCTACGGCCCCACATATTCCCGTTTTCGCCGCCGGCACGACCTGGACGGAACAACCACTGCGCCGTCGCCTGCGACACAAGGTATTTTACATGGACGGCTGACCTGTGTCAAGTCCTGTTTGCGCCACTGAGGGAGCTGTGACCACGGTTTTCTCTGCGTCCCCCCAGAGTTGCTCCAGATCGTAGTATCTGCGCTCCCGCTCGTGCATGATATGAACCACCACCGACCCGTAGTCCAGCAGAATCCAGCGGCCGGCAGGACCGCCCTCCCGGTGCAACAGGCGGACCCCATTCTGGCTGGCTTTCTCCTCGATGTGCTGAGCTAAGGCCTGCAAATGAGGTGCGTTGGAGCCGGAGACGATGACAAAATAGTCGGCCACGGGGGTGAACTCCCCCACGGCCAAAAGGACCACATCTATCCCGCGCCGTTCCACCGCCGCCGCCGCCAGAATTTCAGCCAGTTCCCGTGGCTCCAAAGGGGCTTACCTCCCGTTGTTTTGATTCACAATCTGCCGCCGGCGCACCGGAGAGGCCTGGGAGATCGCCAGCCTAGTATTCCCGGATCCTCCAGGAATACCCGCGCCGGCTCTGATCGCGAAACTTAGTCGCGGAAGTCGGCTCCCACCACAACCGTGACCTTCGCCCGTGTCAACGTGCCGCGAGGCCCGGACACGACCCGACCGTGGATCACGGCCGCCACCTTGCGTGCCTGCACCGCTGCACCCCCGTTGTCCACGGCCAAGGTCTGCGGATAGTTGAACGCATCGGCATTTCCCACGTAAGCAACACGGGCGCCCTGCTGCCGTAACAGCCCCGCCACCTTGCTGGCCATCCCGGGTTTGCCGGTACCGTTCAGCACTTCCACGTTGACGTCGCTCAGGGGTTTGCCCTGTTCCTCCGCCTGCAGGCGCGCCTGTTTCCACTGCAAAACCCGCTGGCCCACAGACTGCACAGCCCGCTGCAACAGCCCTAACCGGGTAGTGACCGGCGGGCCGCCGGGCTTGGCGAACGTGGCTGAAGGCACGGGTTGGGACGGCCGCTCTGACGACGCAACAGCGGGACGGACTGTCTGCCCCATCTGCTGCCGCAAGACCTCGAGGCGGCTTTCATCCAAGACCCAGTAACTGACCCCGCCCAGGGTCTCGCCGGAACCCGGGACCACCGCCGTCTGTAGAGCCCCCGGCCCCAGCTGCTGGATGAACCCTGCATAACGGACCATTTCACTGAAGCGGATGTCCGTGCGCGCCACCGACTGCAAACTCCGCAGGAGCTCCGGCAACTTCGCCACCGTCTGCGGCCGGAGGACCTGGTTGGCCAGGGCCCGGGCGAAGGCCTGTTGCCGCTGAATGCGCCCATCGTACGTGCCCGTCTGAGGATCGTAGGACACGTCTCCCAGGCCATCGGCCCTGTACCGGACGAACCCCAGCGCCTGCCGCCCATCGAGATGCTGCCGGCCCGGCTGCAGGTGGATGTGCAAATCCTGGGCATTATCATCATAATTCATGGCCACCGGCACGTCCACCGTCACACCGCCCAGCTCGTCAATGACCTTCTCGAAACCCTGAAAGTCGATGATGACGTAATGCTGGACAGGCACCCCCAAGAGGTCGCCCACGACCTGGCAGGCGAAACGCGGACCTCCTACGCCGTTGGCCTCGTTGATCTTGTGCCAACCCGGGTAGCCAGGCAACCGGACCCGGGTATCCCTGGGCAGGGAGACGATGGTGACCTTCTGCGCCGGTGGGCTCAAGGTCACCAGCATCATGGTGTCCGTCCGTCCCAGGTCACCAAAACGCTGGTCGGAACCCATCAGTAAAACACTGACGGGCTGGTCCAAGGCAGGCTGGCCAGGCACGCCCGCATAGAGCACATATAGAGCCGAAGCCCCCACCACCAAGAGCGCAAAAACGGCCACCGCTGCCCAAGCCACGTACCGCCGCCACCTGCGCCGCGGCACCGGGCCCTTACCGTTTTCCCCCTTGCCGCCGCCTTGTTGCACTGGACGGGCGGCAGTGGGTTCCTGCCCCGGAGCAGGGTCCGAAACCTGCATCCTGATGTCGCCCCCACAGCATCCGTATCTCGTTGCTACTATAACAAAAACCCGTCCTTTCAGCAACCGTGGGGGATGCTGCGATATTACAAAGCGGGGAGGCGGACAACCTCCCCGCTTTGTCTGGGAAACTTCGCTTCGACCAGGCCCCAGCCCCGGACGCCGGGTACCTAACCCCACCGGGACGGCAGCGGCGCGCAGGAGCAGGCCCCCTTACCCCTTAAAACCGGGGCTGGCGGGGCCGGGCCTCGTTCACCACGATTTGCCGTCCGCCGATCTCGGTGCCGTTGAGCTGCTGGATAATCTCTTCGACGTTGTCGTCATCCACCTCGACGAAGCCAAATCCGCGCGAACGCCCGGTCTCCCGGTCCGTGATGATACGGCTGGATTTCACTGTCGCATGTGCAGAAAAAACCCGGCTGAGTTCCTCCTCCGATGTGGACCAAGGAAGATTCCCCACATACAGCGTAGTGGACATCGTGCATTCACCTCACTTTCGGCGATATCTGACCATCCTGATAGAGGGCATATTTTTGGATGTAAAGACGAACCGCTTCCGGAACGAAATAGCGAATGGACTGGCCGTTCCGGACCCGCTCCCGGATGTCCGTAGACGATATGGCGATGCCCGGCACTTCCAAAAGATGAAACCGCTCCCTGTGCCGCCGGTAGAAGTCTCCAAGTTTAGCTTCCACATCCTGCAGGGAATAACCCGGCCTGGAGACCGCCACCCAGTGGCAGAAATCCACCAGTCGCTGCGGATCTTTCCAGGTCAGCATATCGGAGATGGCATCTGCACCTGTGATGAAATAAAGATCCACGGTGGGACCCAGGCGGCGCCGGATTTCCTCCAGGGTATCCACAGAGAAACTGGGGCCGGGCCGGTCCATCTCGAGGCGGGACACTTGGAACAAGGGATGATCGGCGGTGGCCAGAACAGCCATGGCATAGCGGTGCTCCGCAGGGGACACAGGGCGGCAGCGCTTGTGGGGCGGGTCCCCGGTAGGGACGAAAATCACCAAATCCAGTGTGAAACGCGTCCGGGCCAGTTCGGCGGCGATCAGGTGCCCAAAATGAATGGGGTCGAATGTCCCCCCCATGATTCCGATCCTATCCGGCAAATGCGTGCACCTCAGATACCCTTCCAACCGGGTTCCAGCGAAGCAGGGTTGGAGAACATTGCGGCTGCCGGGTCACTCCCTGCGCAACGCGCACGATGTGATACTTCGACAGCGCACTACCATTTCCTTCTAGGCAAGAAAAAATACGCAGTTCGGACCCACTTACGGTGTCCGCGGGCCGCCGGGGTCAAAACGGGAGCTCCGGATCAAAGACAAACTCCTCGCCTGCAATCTGCACCGTATCTCCCGGCTGCACGCCCGCCTGCTCCAGAGCGGTGAAGACTCCCCGTCCTTTCAGCTGCCGGCGCAGCCGCCGCACGGCGTCCTCGTTGTCCAGGTCCGTGCGGCCCACGACCCGTTCCAGGTCCAGCCCGGAAACCCGGAACAACCCCGGCTGAACCTTTTCCACCTTCAAGGCTTCCCGGGTCTCCCGGAAATCATGCCTTGCCTGCACTATGGCTGCCGAACGCCTGGTTTCCCCCCGGCCCGGCTCATCCGGCCCGGGTGCATGTACCGGGGGGGCAGGGGCGCTTTCCGCCTGGGCCTGCCGTTCCTTCTCCACCGCTTCCCGCCAAACCTGCCAAGCCTTCGCCGTCAGTTCCGCAACGCCCTGGCCGGTGGCCGCGGAAATCGGGAGGGCCGGGATGCCCCGCTCCCGGAACCACTGCTCCAGTTGCGGCCAGCGCTGGCGCGCCTCGGCCAGATCCATCTTATTCACCGCCACCAACTGCGGTTTCCGGGTCAAATCGGTTTGCCACAGGCGCAGTTCCTCCTGCACCTGCTCGTAAGCCTCCCGGGGATCCTGGCCGTCCAGGCCGGCCCCGTCCAGCACATGGATCAGAGCCCGGGTTCTCTCCACATGGCGCAGAAATTCGGTTCCCAGACCGGCCCCTGCGTGGGCGCCGGCGATGAGGCCTGGGAGGTCAGCCCAGACGAAGGACTGGCCCTCCCCCAGCCGCACCACCCCCAGATTGGGCTCCAGGGTCGTGAAAGGATAATCCGCCACCCGGGGACGGGCAGCGGAAACCCGGGCCAGAAGGGAGGACTTGCCGGCGTTGGGCAGGCCCACCAGCCCTACGTCGGCCAGAAGCTTGAGGTCCATCTCCAGCCAAAAGCGCTCGCCTTTGTCGCCTTTATCCGCCACCCGCGGCGCCCGGCGCACGGAGCTGGCAAAGCGGGCATTGCCCCGGCCGCCCCGGCCGCCCCGCGCCACCACGACCCGCTGTCCATCCTCCACCAGGTCCGCCAGGACCTCGCCGGTGTCGGCCCGGCGCAGGACGGTTCCCACCGGAACCCGCAGGACCAGGTCCTCCCCGTCAGCGCCGCTTTTGTTCCCTCCGCTGCCGCGTCCGCCGCGACCGGCTTCATAATGCTGGCGGTAGCGGAAGTCCAGCAGGGTGGACAGATTGGCGTCCGCCACCACCACCACGTCTCCCCCCCGGCCGCCATCCCCGCCATCGGGACCGCCGAAAGGAACGTATTTCTCATGGCGGAAGCTCACACATCCATCGCCGCCGTCTCCGGCAGCCACCCAAATCCGGGCGCGGTCAGCGAACATCGCGTCCCTCCACGGCAAAGGCCTCCCCCGCCGGGGAGGCCTGCAACCATTTTCACGTCGCCCCATTCCGGCGGGCAGCTCATTCCTGCCGCCCGCCGGGAGATTTCAGCGAAGGCTCCAGAATTGGAGAGACCGTCACTCCCGGGCCGCTGCGCTCTGGCCAGCAGCTGCGGATTCCACCCGGGCTGCCGGCCGCTCCGGCAGGACATGAACCCGCTTGCCGTCCCTGCCGTGCCGCACATAGCTCACGTATCCGTCGGTCCGGGCAAAAAGGGTGTCGTCGCCGCCGATCCCTACATTCTGCCCGGGATGAATGCGGGTTCCCCGCTGGCGAACCAAAATGCTGCCGGCAGTGACCCACTGGCCGTCGTGGCTTTTGATTCCCAGGCGCTTGGAAACACTGTCACGGCCGTTGCGCGTGCTTCCCAGGCCTTTTTTGTGCGCAAACAACTGCAGATCCATATGCTGCAAGTACATGCACGCTCACTCCCCCTGATCCAGACTCGCATGAGGAACCTCCGGTTTGGTTCGACCGCCGCAGCCCGTGGACCCTGGCGGTGCCCATGTCACCTGCACATGCTGCGGGTGCGTGGCTGCCAAATCGCTGAGGGCCACAAACAGCGTGCGGAAAAGGACCTGGGCGGCAAACTCCCGCCTTTCCGTATCCGGCGAATCCGCATCCCGCGAATCCGCGGCCACCGGCAGGCCCGCAGCCGGCGAGGTTCCGCCGCCGTCATAGCGGCAGCTGAGCCACCCCTGGCGCCACTCTGCCTCCCCCGGCAGCTGCAGAACTCGTTGCAGACCCAGGACACAGGCTTGGGTCAAGGCCGATACCGCGGCACAGACGATGTCATTGCCCCGGCTGCCGGCGCCTGCATGGCCACAAACCGTAAAACCCCGGATGGACCCGTTGGTCTCATTGCGGTGAAACTCGATCCGAACCATCCTCGATCTTCTCGATCAAAATGCGCGTATAAGGCTGGCGATGGCCCCGGCGGCGGCGTTCGTTCTTCTTGGGCTTGTAGCGCAGTACCAGGATCTTGCGGCCCTTCCCTTGCTCCAACACGCGGGCGGTGACGCGGGCACCTTCCACGTAGGGCGTGCCGATCTTTACGTCGGCCCCCTCGCCCAACACCAGCAGCCGGTCCAACGTCACCTGGGCACCGGGCTCTGCCTCCAGGCGCTCCACCCGTAGGCTCTGCCCTTCCGTCACCCGGTACTGTTTGCCGCCACTTTCGATGACTGCGTACATGGTTCGGCACCTCCTGCTGTCACGCCGGGGTCCAGGCACCGGCCCCAGCGGGTCCCTTGCCGTTCCGGCACCCGCCGTCGCCGCACAACGCCCGCATGTGGGTCCGGATTTTCTCCCCTCGCCCGCCCCGAGCGGAAAACGAACCACAATACTCGTCAAGCCTAGCACACCCGCCCGCAGCCTGTCAATGGCCCGGCCCGCGGAAGTGCCCGACGGCAGGCGAGCCCCCCGCCGCCCAGGGGCTGTGCCGCCCTTTCGGCCCTTTCATCCCACCACCCGGGCCTTGGCGTAGGTGCGGAACACGCGCGTGATCTCCACCTTCAATTGGCGCCCCACCATGGCTCCGGCGCCTTCGATATCCACCACATATCCTTCCAGGCGCGCGATTCCGTCCCGGGGGTTGCTTAGATGAGGCTCGCTGACTTCCAGGTCGATGACCTGCCCCTGTTTCACCGGCAGGGCGCGCCCCTCCACCTCGTCCTTGTGGCCGGCGAAGATGTCCACATCGTAGTATCCCAGGCTTTCGCTGCCCTTTACAAACAAGGTGCGCCCCAGTTCCGCCTCCAGGCGTCGCAGATTGCTGCCCCCCGGCCCGATGAGGTGCGCCGCCACGTCAGGATAAGCCCGCACCAAAAACGCGTCGGTATCGCTGGCTTGCGCCGCAGTTCGCAGCCTGCGCTCTGCCTGGATGGCCAGGCTCTCCTCCGAAAGAACCCGTCCGCTGCCTTCGCAGAGAGGGCAGCGTTTGAACATGGTTTCCATCAGGTCACGTTTGACTTTCTTACGGGTGAGTTCCACCAGCCCCAAGCTGGTGAACCCCACGACATTGGTCTTGACCCGGTCCTTGCGCACCTCTTCCGTAAGGGTGGCCAGCACCTGGGCCTGATCCTCAGGGCTGTCCATGTCGATGAAATCCACAATGATGATGCCGGCCATGTTGCGCAGCCGCAGCTGCCGGGCGATCTCCCGGGCCGCTTCCAGATTGGTGCGCAGCACCGTATCCGAAAGGTCCTTGTTGCCCACGAAGCGGCCGGTGTTCACATCGATGCTGACCAGGGCCTCGGTTTCGTCGATGACCAAATATCCGCCACAATCAAGCCAAACCTTACGCCGCAACGCCTTGTCGATCTCCGCCTCCAGGCCGAAGGCTTCGAAGATCGGCTCCTGTCCGGTGTAGAGCTGAACCCGGTTCTGCAGCCTGGGCGCCAGGGAACGCAAGACATCCCGCGCCTTCTCCAGGGCTTCCGGAGAATCCACATACATGCGATCCACGTCCTCGGTGAAAAGGTCGCGCACCAAGCGGTAGACCAGATCGTAATCCCGGTACAGCAGGGAGGGTGCCGGAAGCTGCCGGGCTTTGTGCAGGATGCGGTTCCACAGTTTGAGCAGATACTGCAAGTCTCGCCGCAGGTCCCGCTCGCTGCGGCCCTCTGCCACCGTGCGGACGATGACGCCCATGGAGGCCGGTTTGATGCGCACGGCCAGATTCCGCAGACGTTCGCGCTCCGCCTGGTCCTCGATGCGCCGCGAGACCCCCACATAGCTGACGGACGGCATCAGAACCAGGTAGCGGCCGGGCAAGGAACAGGCGGTGACCACACGGGCGCCTTTGGTACCCATGGGTTCCTTGCTGACCTGGACCACCACCTCCTGCCCTTCTTTGAGAACGTCGCTGATGGAGACTCTGCCCCTGGCCCGGCGCAGGTCCTCCTCCCAATCCTCGTCATCCCAAGGAGCCGCCACGTTGGACAGGGCGTCATCCACATACAAAAAAGCGTTGCGCTCCAGACCGATGTTCACAAAAGCAGCCTGCATGCCCGGCAGAACATTCTCAACCCGGCCTTTATAGATGTTTCCAGCCACCCGCTCATTGGAAGGCCGTTCTATGAACAACTCCACCAAACGTCCGTCTTCCCGCAAAGCAGCCCGGGTTTCGCTGCTCATGACATTCACCACTAACTCCCGCTTCATAGCTTCACTCCTCTACCCCCCGTTCCTTGGCCGGCAGTCTGTCACCTCCAGCAGCGGCACCAGACGGCCGCACCAGCCATACAACCCCTCCCGGTGAATCCAGGCCCTTTCCGCCGGCAGCCCCAGGGCCCGCAGAACCTCTTCCGGCCGCACCGTATGGCCTTCCCCTGCACCGATCTGCATGGCGACGGCCCGGGCCGGAAGGGGCCAACCTCCTTCCTGTACCGCCCGCAGCACCCGAGGGTCGTCGGCCTCTGAAACCTGCAACCCGTAGATGCCGGGCCGGATGTCCAGCCTGCGCAGGCCCTCCTTGCCCGGCCGCTCCACCGGCCAGGTGGCGGCGGAGAGCAGGCGCTCGCAGGCCAGCCGGAGATCTGCCGCCTGAATGGACACGCCCCCTGGCGGGGCTCCGTGCGCCGCTGAGGGCCGCGCCGTCTCCGCCGGCGGCAACAGGCCGCAGACATAAGTCGCAGCCGCCAACAACCGCCCCAGGGACGGAGCGGTCTCCGGAATTAGGCAGGCCTTTGTGAACTGCACACCGGCGGGCAGCGCCTCGTTGCAGCGCCGGCAGAATTCCTCGGGCTGGACCGGCTCCCCCAGCAGGAAATCCCCGATTTCGCCGCTGCTGGTGATCCCCACCGCCAGGGCCGCGGCCAGGCTGAAACGGGGCAGCGGGTGAAAGCCTTGGGAATAGACCATGGGAAGGTGGGCACGCCGCAAAGCCCGGGCCAGCAGGCGCATCAGATCCAGGTGAGAGATATACCGCAGGCTGCCAGCTTTTCTAAATTGTGCGCGAACGACGGCCATCTTATGCACCCTCCCAGGTCCGCAGGTGGCGGGCCCCCGCCTGGGGCTTCTCCAGCCAGGGCTTGGTTTGGTAACCCGGGCAGACTCCGCAGGCGGAACAATGGGCCAGGCGACAGTCGGGAGTGGTCTGCGCTGCCAAAGCCTTCTGTCTCTCCCGCCACAAATAGCGGCGGCTCACACCCGGGTCCACCACTTCCCAGGGGAAAACCTCATCGTCGCCGCGCTGCCGCTGGGCATAGAACGCCGGGTCGAGGCCGGTTTCCGCGAAAGCCTGCAGCCAGCGCTGCAGCTGGAACTGCTCGGACCAGCCATCGAACTTGCACCCCAGTTGGTGGGCCCGCAGCAGAGCTTTGCCCACACGCCGGTCCGCCCGCGACAAAACTCCCTCCAGAAAGCTGGCCTGGCCTTCGTGCCAGTGGAAAGCCAGGTGCGGCCGGCGCAGAAGCTTCTGCAGCAGGACCTGCTTGGCCCGCAACTGCTCCAAAGAAGCTTGGGCCTCCCATTGGAACGGCGTGTGGGCTTTAGGCACGAACGAAGACACGCTCACGGTCACGTGGATCCTGGCCGGATCTCCGGTAGCGGCGGCCCGGGCCTGTTGCGCAGCGGCCAAGGCTTTTTCCGCCAGCTGGGCGATGCCTGCCACATCCTCATCCGTCTCAGTGGGCAGGCCGATCATGAAATAGAGCTTGATTCCGGTCCAGCCGGCGGCGGCAGCTGCGGAAACCGCAGAGAGCAAGTCCGCCTCGGTGACACCTTTGTTGATCACATCCCGCAGGCGTTGCGTCCCGGCTTCCGGCGCGAAGGTGATCCCGCCTTTGTGCTGGGCGTGCAGCTGCTCCGCCAGCGCCACGGAGAAACTGTCCACCCGCAGGGAGGGAAGAGACACCTGGGAAGTGGGCGGGACACAGCCCGTCACCGCCTGCAGAAGGTCCCGAATGGCAGAGTAGTCGGCCGTGCTCAGAGAGGAGAGCGAGACCTCCTCATAGCCGGTGGAGTCCAACAGCTGCCGCGTCTGGTCCCGCAAGGTCCCCACCCGCCGTTCCCGCACAGGCCGGTAAATCATACCGGCCTGGCAGAACCGGCAGCCACGGGTGCAACCGCGCGCCACCTCCACCATGGCCCGGTCGTGCACTGCCTCCAGGTAGGGGACCACGAACCGGTCCGGGAAGGGCGCCCGGTCCAGGTCCCGGACCAGGCGTTTGCGCACCGGCAGCTGCGCAGAACCGCGGGCCTCGTACGCGGCCACACGGCCATCCGGAGTGTAGCGCACGGAATACAGGCTGGGGACGTAAAACCCTTCCAGGCGGGCCAACTTCTCCAGCA